>CAZDUM010000074.1:0-6407 GCA_964508645.1 uncultured Oscillospiraceae bacterium
TGGTATCCCCGGCGGGAATCGAACCCACAACTATGCTTTAGGAGAGCACTGTTATATCCATTTAACTACGGAGACATGTCATATCGCCCGGCACGCCTACATCATAACACTTTTTTTGTGAAAATGGTAGGAAAATTTATTGCCCCACCCAATTTCTTGAGGAAAATTTCGGAGGAATCCTCGGGAGGCGTCGATTCAGCTTGACCATTGAGACAGAGGCAAAAAAGAAAAGCGGGCCGGCGCTTCTCCGCCGGCCCGTAAGACTTTCCGTTGTCTCGTCTATCCCTCGATGGCGATCGTCGTCGATGACACCTTGGGCTGTGCAGGGTGCTTGTCCACCTGCACCTGCAGGATGCCGTCCACATAGCGCGCATGGACATCTTCCTGCTTTACATCTTCCCCTACGAAGAAGGTACGGCGCGCGTTGCCGTAGTAACGCTCGCGGCGGATGAAGCGGCCCTTGTCGTCCTTCTCGTTCGACTCATCCTTGCGGGATGCGGAGATGGTCAGGTAGCCGTCCTTCAGCTCCGCGCTGACATTCGACTTATCGAAGCCCGGCAGGTCGACATCCAGTACATAGCCTGTCTCCGTCTCGCGGATATCCGTGCGCATCAACCCTGTCGGATCGGCGACCGCCCTCGTCGGCAATGTGCTGGAACTCGTCTGGTTGCGGTTCGACGAAAAATCAAAGAAGTTGTCAAGATCATCCCAAAGGTCTTCGCCAAAAATGCTCGGTAGTAACATGATACATATCCCCTTTCTGTCTATCTCGGCGGGCGTAGCTCGTCATATGCTGGTGCCGGAAGATCGGCTGCGGAACTCTGTATTTCGGAGCCGCTCCCTGTTTCTGTAGGGGATTGTATCACGTGCTGTTAGCACTGTCAATAGATGAGTGCTAATTATTTTTGTGAAGATTCTGTGAAGACGCGTTCGTAGCACAGCCAGTCCTCTCCGAAGAGGGAGGTCTCCCCGGCAAAGGAATAGCCGAGCGGCGCATAGGCCGCCAGCGCAATCGCATTCGTCTGGCTCACCAGAAACTGAAGGCCCGTGTACCCCTCCTGCCGGGCCATATCCTCCATGGCGGACAGTAAGACCTTGGCAAGGCCGTGGTTCCGGCAGGCGGGGGCGATGCCGAGTCTGCTGACGCAGCAGGGCCGGGTGCTGCGCGCATCCCAGCAGGGTGCCGCGGCGACCTCCGGCTCGTACGTGCCGGTGGCGACACCCAGCAGGGTGCCGCCGGCCGCCGGCCGCAGCGTCCACAGGGCGCCGGCGGCCAGGTCGCCTTCCGCATCCTCCGCACTGGGATAGTTCATATTCCAGGTGCAGCCGGGACTGCCGATACAGCTCTGATAGAGGGCCAGGATCGCCCCGAGGTCCTCTCTGCATGCCCGAATCATTCTCGTCTCCATGTACGTATCCGCCCGCCTTTCTCCGTCACGCGATGCTGCCCTCTCCCGCCGCATCCTGTAGGGTGGCTTCCGGCATAGTCTCCGGGCCACATGGCCGCCCGCCTCCATCACCGCAGGTGCTTATCCAGGAGGTCGATGAAGGTGTCAACATACTCTTCCTTCTCGAAGATCGCCCTGGCGGAGACATCGCTGCCGCCGCCCTTGCCGCCATATACGGACGCATTCTCCCTGACCAGTCTGCCGCAGTGCGGGACGCCGCGGGAGCAGAGGAGCACGGTGTGCGAGGGACGATGGACGAGGAAGAGAAGTTTGGGAATGTGGGGGATCAGATCCTTGGTCATGGTGAGGAGATCCTCCACGGTCAGGACATCGTAGACGGCCACGAGACAGCCGCCGGCCGTGGCATAGACGGACGCCGCCGCCGGACCCGCCGCCTGCACCCCTATCCCGCCGGCAGGCGCAGAGAGTTCCGAAAGCAGGTCGATGAGGGCCGCTTCTTCCTTTTCCAGCACATGCCGGCGCAGCCGCGTGAGCTGGGCGCGCGTCTCATTCTGCCGCTCCTGCTGCGCCTGATACTTTTTGAGAATATCCTCGGGACCCGCGGACAGCTGCCGCCCCAGCGCCAGCAGACTGTCGTACTCCGCCTGATAGGCGCGGAAGGCCCGCGCTCCCGCCTCCAGGTAGACGCGGAACATGCCCTTGTTGCTCTCCACCCTGTGTATCTTGATCAGGCCGACCTGCCCGGCCGTAGAGGGATGCGTGCCGCAGCAGGCCACGCAGTCCGCCGGATCGCCGGGATCGCCCACGCAGACGATGGAGATGTCACGCTCGATGGTCAGCGCCTTACGCAGGGGCAGATTCGCCGCCTCCTCGCGGGTCGCGAAGCGTCGAGTCGTCACGGGCGCGTCGGACCAGATGACCTGGTTGGCGCACAGCTCCACATGCTTGGCCATCTCCCAGGTGACCTCCCGATAGGCCGGGTCCTCCTCCAGGCTGATGTCGATGGTCATGTAGGCATCGCCCATGTGAAACCCCCGGTTGACGCCGCCGTATTCCCGATAAAAGATTCCGCTCACGATGTGTTCGCCGCAGTGACGCTGCATATTGTCGAAGCGGTGCGCCCAGTCGAGGGAGAGCGCGACCTGCGTTCCCTCCGCCGCCTTTTGCCGCAGGGCCTCCGCTGGGCCATCCACCAGATGCCAGACCTCATCACCCTTCTCGGACACATCCGTGACGGCATAGCCGTCCAGCGTGCCGCGGTCGCAGCTCTGCCCGCCGCCGGTTGGGAAAAAGACCGTCTGATCCAGGCGCACCAGGCAGCCCTTCGGCGACTCGACCGCCTCCAGAATGCGCGCCGATGCCTCCTTTTGATACACATTTTCCTGATAGAGTTTGCGTGTAGCCATGATCTCACTCCTCCGATCCGCCGCATCGCGGGAGGGCCCCGCGTCAGGAAAAGTATACCACCGTTTCGGGGGCCGGACAATACGGATCGTGCAATACGGATTCGCGCAATACGGATTCGGCAAAAAAGCCTTGCCATCCGGCTGTATTTCGGCTATGATGGCGTTGCATGCGTGCTGCGGCCTGCGGCTCTTTGGCTGCGCCCTGCGGCATGTACCCCCTTGCCTGCGGGATGCCCCGCGGCCTGCACCACGCCTGTCGCGGGATGGCACCGAACCCCGCCGGGAGAGCGTCTGAAAACTTGGGCGCACTGCCGAAAGGTGGGCGGCAACCTCAAGATGATGTCTGGTTGTAGCCCCGAAGTGGAGGCAAACCATATCGTCAGTGCGCCCTTGAAATCAAAAGGGGAGGCACAGGGCGACCGCGAAGCACCTTTTGGACACTCTCCCGGGAGAGTGCCTGAAAACTTGGGCGCACTGCCGAAAGGTGGGCGGCAACCTCAAGATGATGTCTGGTTGTAGCCCCGAAGTGGAGGCAAACCATATCGTCAGTGCGCCCTTGAAATCAAAAGGGGAGGCACAGGGCGACCGCGAAGCACCTTTTGGACTCTCTCCCGGCCCTGGCACCGCTCGGCGATGAGAGCGGGCTGAAAAGGATTATGAATAGACCATTATGATGAAACTCGTTTTGACGCTGATTCTCGCCGTGGTACTGTTCTTCGTGTACTTCGACATCTGCGTCCTCGTCGTGTATAAAAGACAACCGCCCGTCGGCCAGGCATATCGGGAGAGTTTTCATGCCGAAGACTGCTACGCAGACGGCCTTTCCTGCGACAGAGCCCGCATCCTCGAGGACAATGAGGAGGCGCTGGTGGAAAGGCTGCGGATGATCGGAAAGGCACGCAGGCGGGTGATCCTCAGCACCTTTGAATGGAGGCCGGATGACAGCGGCCGGGATGTGATCGCCTGCCTGATGGAAGCGGCCGAGCGGGGCGTGGACATTCAGATCCTCGTGGACGGTTTCCATGCCAAGCGGACCATGTATGAGAGCGCGCATTTTCGCGCGCTGGCGGCCATGCCATGCGTGGAGATCAGGGTCTACAATCGGTCGCATCTCTATGTGCCCTGGAAGATCATGGGCCGCATGCACGATAAATACATCATCGTTGACGACAGTCTGTACATGCTCGGCGGCCGGAACACCCACGATGACCACCTGCGCGACAGCGGGCGCCACATGAGTTACGACAGGGATGTGCTGGTGTATAACACGGCACCGGAGAGCAGGGAAAGCTCGCTCTATGCGCTGGAAAACTATTTCGCATCCGTGTGGGCGCTGCGGGACTGCAGACCCTTCTCGGGGTGGGACCCGGCGCAGACCGTCGACGCACGGGCGGAGCTTCGGGAACGCTGCCGGAGCTTCTGCACCCGGTACCCGGCCCTGTGCGACCCTGCGGATTACGAGTCGATGACCGACGGAACCCATAAGATCACCCTGCTCGCCAATCCCATCCATGTCTATGCCAAGGAGCCCACGCTCTTCTATGCCCTGACGGAGCTGATGAAAAACGCCGAGGGCGATATCCGAATCCACACGCCCTACATCATGTGCAATACCGCGATGTATGACGCGCTGCGCGATATCTGCGCCGGGAATTCGCGGACATCGCTGATGACCAACTCCGCCGCCAACAACGCGAACCCCATCGGCGCCTCGGATTACCTGCGCAACAAGGACAAGCTCCTCGATACGGGACTGACGATCTACGAGTATGAGGGCGGGGTGTCCTACCACGCGAAGAGCATCGTGATCGGGGATCGCCTCTCGATCATCGGCTCCTTTAATATGGATATGCGCAGCGTCTACCTGGACACGGAACTCATGCTGGCCATCGACAGCGAGGCGGTGAACGAGCAGCTGCGGGCCTACATGCGGGGGTACGAGGCATCGGCCGTGCGCGCGCTGGATATGGAGCGGTACGAGGTGCCGGCGGGCGTGCAGCGGCAGCAGTTCACCACGCGCCAAAAGGCTCTGATTCACTTCATCAATTTCTTCAAGCGGATTCGTTTCCTGTCGTGAATGCCTCCGCGCCGGCCTCCGCATTCATTCCCTCTTTGCCAGGAAAAAACAGTGCGAACATCCCAGGAACACCGCAGATGGCGGCGCCTTTTTTCTCAAAAATTCTGTGGATAACTTTCTCTTGACAACGCGGAAGGCGCATGTCTCACGTTGAAAATACAGGGCACACGGAACATCCACTTATCCACACCCCACTGTGAAGAAAATCGTATACAATCCCGAAAAATCATGTGGATAAAGGGAAAGAGCATTGAAAACAGCGCACCTGTTTCCTGTTGAAAAGTGTTTGCGGGTCTGAGAACAGGGGTTGACATAATTCGACTTTTTCCGGCAGGATATGCGTTTATGTCAAAAAATTCTGAAATTCTTCGGCGCGTCTTCACATAGCCGCTCTTGCATGACCGGGCGTCCTGCTATATGATAGGCGTAGCGCAGACGAGGCAGGCACATGCACGCGGATGCGCAGAAAGCAGAAAGGGGAGAATCCGATGAATCCATACTATAATGACTATTCCGTAGCGCTGGTCACGCATGCGAGCAGAGGCATCGTGCTCGCCGTCGTCGCCGTCCTGGCGGTGATCGCGGGCGTCGTCCTGTTCTTCACCGTATTTAGCAAAAGAAACGAGAAGCGCTTTCACGGCGCGCTGGGGCGGCTCTATCATCTGATGAATGTCAATCGCTTTTATCTGGAAGACATCCTGCGCTTCCTGTATGTCGTGCTGGCGGTCGTCCTGGCTGCGCTGGGCGTGACCTGCATCGTGCTCGGTAAGGTCGTGTCGGGCATCCTGATGATCGTCCTGGGCGAGGTGGCGCTGCGCGTGACCGTGGAGCTGTTGATGATGTTCGTCATCCTCTGCCGCAAGTCGGTATCCATCGACCGGAAGCTGGAACAGATCGTCGGGGGCCGCGACCAGGCGGAGGCGGCGAGGTCGGCGGCGCAGGCCGGCGTGACGCGCGAGAAGACGGCACAGGCCGGGACGTCGCAGAGAGAGGAGCAGAGGGAAAACATGCGGGCAGCGCAGCCCGGTGCGGCGAACGCGGAGACATGGCGCGCACAGGCCACGCAGGCGGAGACGGCAGAGAAAGGCGCGGGCGCGGACGGCTGCGCGGAGGCGGAGGCAAGTCCCGCGGCGCAGTTCGGTGCGGACGGAGACGGCTTCGAGGCGCACCCGTTCGAGGCGCACCCGGATGAACAGCAAACGGCTGCGGAGGATGCGGACGGCGTAGGTGATGCACCAAGCGACGCACCGGACGGTGAATCCGGCGCAGAGCCCCGGTAGGCCGGTAGGATGGACTTCCACGGGCAGAGATGAGGTAGACGCGGGACGGGAGATGAAGCGCGCGGCCGCCATCCGTGCCCGCGGTGCCAGGAGGCGCTGTGCCGTACCCCGTGCCGATCGGGAAACCCTCTTACAAGGCGAGAAACCCCATGCCGGTCGGAACCGCCTTTTGCGAAGAAATGAACCCCATGCCGGTCGGAAAAATCTTTTGCGGGAAGATCGTTAGGCCGGTCGG
>CAZDUM010000075.1:0-1719 GCA_964508645.1 uncultured Oscillospiraceae bacterium
AAAAGCCCCTGCCGGTGGCGGGGCTTTTGCCGATGGTGGAGATGGTGGGAATCGAACCCACGTCCGAAAGCGTGTTCACAGGATTTTCTCCGAGCGCAGTTCATGTTTTATCGTTTCGCTTCCGATAGCGCCCATGAACAGGCTCTACCCTCGGCTATTCCGTTGTTCCCCTGCGGTACCGGAAACTCCCGCAGAGTTTTCCTGTATGCTCGACGCCGGTTCCCGGACCTACAGGTAAATCCGGGGCGACGCGCTACGCAGCACTAAGCTGCCAATGCGTAAGAGTTGTCTCTTCTTGCGTTTGTATTTAACGTGTCCTTTTTAAGGTAGACCGGACAAACTACCGCTCGCTTATCATGCTTCGACACCCCCGTCGAAACCTTTACATCCCCCTATTCCCGGCTGGTCGCCGTTCCTTCATCCGGCGGTCGATATCCCGCTTGGCATCCCGCCTCGCGATATCCTCGCGCTTGTCGTAGTTCTTCTTGCCGCGCGCCACCGCGATCTCCACCTTGGCACGCCCGTCCTCGTTGATGTACATGGACAGGGGCACCAACGTCAGTCCCTTCATGGTCAGCGCGTTCACAATCTTGCGAATCTCCTGTTTATGGAGCAAAAGTTTGCGCGGTCGGAGCGGGTCGACATTGTAGCGGTTTCCCTGCTCATAGGGGCTGATATTCATGCCGTAGAGCATCACCTCGCCGTGCGTGACCTTCGCGTAGCTCTCCTTGATGCTGACCTTGCCCTGCCGCACGGATTTAATCTCCGTGCCGGTGAGCACGATGCCGGCCTCGTAGGTCTCCTCGATAAAATAGTCGTGTCGGGCTTTTTTGTTGTTGGCTACCGGCTTTCGCTCCCGCTTCATCGCACCTCCTCCCGGTGTCTCGTCCGGCGCCGGGGTCTCCGTCATATACTCCGTTTCACGGCGCAAAAGGTTACACGTCAGAATGTCTTGATCTGGTTGAAGGGGAACAACCGCAGAACGACTTTTCCGACGATGTCGTCGATATCCACGAGGCCGACCGTCGCGTCGCGGCTGTCCTGGCTGTTCAGACGGTTATCGCCCATGGCGAACACCTTCCCCTCCGGAATGGTCAGGGGCGGCATGCCGCCGTCCGGTCCGCTCGCCCAGGTCTCGCCGGGGTCTTTGGTGTAGAGTTCCTCCTGCTGCTCGCCGTTCAGGTACACATAGCCGTCGCGAATCTCGATGGTGTCACCCGGCAGGGCGATGAGGCGTTTGATGAGGTTCTTATCGCGGTTGTGCTCGTCCTTCAGGCGGCTGCGAAAGATGACAACATCGCCGTGCTGCGGGTCGCCGAGCAGGGTGTAGGCCTGGCGGCTGACGATGATGTAGTCGCCGTTGCTGAAGGTCGGCTCCATCGAGCGCTGCTGCACCAGGATGGGTTTGAAGAAGAACAGCACGCAGCCGGCGATGGCGGCCGCGATCAGGACATCTCTCATAACACCGAGGACCGCCTGCCCCTTCGTGGCGGGTTTTTCTTCGTCGAGGCCGGCGGCCTCCCTCTCTGCAGCTTTCCTGGCGGCGCGCCGGCCGACAGGTTCGGAGGCAGCCTGCGCTGCCGTTGGCTCCTCAGGGGCATCCGCCGCATATGCGACCGCGGGTGCCGGCTCTGTACTGGCGGGATTCGTTGCAAATTCTGCTTCGGCAGGGTCCGCGCCGGCCGGAGCGGTGGTGTCCGGCATGTCGGCACGTTCCGC
>CAZDUM010000075.1:1819-4995 GCA_964508645.1 uncultured Oscillospiraceae bacterium
CGGCAGGGTCCGCGCCGGCCGGAGCGGTGGTGTCCGGCATGTCGGCACGTTCCGCCGTCTGCTCCTTTTCCTGGGCCTTCTTATCCGTATCCATACACATGGTCATTTCATCTCCAGTACACTGTCGTCCCGGCCGAACAGGACGTCCTTGATGCGGCGGAACTGCGGAGGCAGCGGCGCCTGGACCGTGCGGCCCGCCATGTAGCTGAGCAGGCCGTCCGCCGCCCCCTCTCCCTCGAAGGCGAGCTGCCAGCAGTGCAGCAGGTGCGTGGTCAGGCCGAAGTCCTCCTTCATCCGCGCGTTCACCCGGCTGTCGCCGTACTTCGCATCGCCGATCAGGGGATATCCGGCGGCGGCGAGCTGGGCGCGAATCTGGTGGGTGCGGCCGGTGGGAATCTCCACCATCAGCAGGGTGCAGGGGAGACCGCCTCGCGAGGTGGTGGCCAGCGGCCGCGCGAGCGTCTCCGTCACCTGGCCGTCTGCGTCCTCCGCCGTCTGGTCCATCGCGGTGATGGTGACACGGTTTCGCGCCGCATCCTTTGTCAGGCGGTCCCGCAGCCGTAACGGCGCCCGCACGGTACCGGCGACGATGGTCAGATAGCGCTTGGTCAGGGTTAAAGCGCCGGCGGTATCCGGTTCGCCGATGTCCGCGCGGGCTGCTTCGCTCTTTTCCCGCAGGAGACGGTTCAGGGCCTGCATGGCGGGCCCGGTCTTGCCGAACATGACGAGGCCGGTGGTGTTCCGGTCCAGGCGTCCGGCGGGTGCCGGGACGAACGGCCTGTCCGCGCGCGGATCGTAGGCACCCGTCTCTATGAGGTAGTCCACCCCCTGGTTGGTGAGGTGGTTCTTTTTCTCGTGGCGATCTCCGTGTGTCAGCAGGCCGAAGGGTTTCTCAACGATGAGCAGCAGCTCGTCCTCGTAGGCGATACCGAACTGCCTGCGAGCGCGCGGCACCCGGCGGCCGTCAACGCCCGACGGAGGGGACTTTTGCAAAGAACTCGCCGTCGGTTCATCCACATATACCGCGATCTCGTCGCCCGTCGCCAGCATGTAGTCCGGGGCCTGGCGTCTGCCGTTGACCTTGGTGTCGCGGCGGATGAGGCGGTAGATGTGGGACAGGGGCGCGCCGTCAAAATATTTTTTCAGAAAGCGATCCAACCGCTGGCCGCTCTGCTTGTCCGTGACTGTCAGGCGTATCATGCGTCTTCTCCCCGCGGCCCGGCCGCACGGCGGTGGGGCACGCACACATTATACACCCAAGGGGGAAGGGGATGCAATCCCTTCGTCGAGGAATTGATGGGAAATAATGGGATTCGATCGCCGGTGGGCGCGGCCCGCCTATTCTGCGGGAGGTTGGCTGTCGGCAGGAGCTTCCGCCGCCTCGATAAAAGGTCGGAAGGCGGAGGGCAGCGGAATGTCGCGGCGCAGCTGCGCCGGCGTGACCCAGCGGAACGGCGTGGGGGAAGTGGGGTCAGCGTCAGCGCTGGCGTCTTGCTCGGCGACCGTATCGGCGCCGCGGATGTCGGCGTCTGCATCGCGAATCGAGCGATCGGCGCCGGACGCGGAGACAGCCTGGTCGTGGTCTCCCCTGCGGTCTGCGGAGGAAAAGGCGGTCTGCGTGGAATCTCCCGTGCGGTCGGCGCCGTCCTGCGCCTGGAAGGGGGCTGGATGTGTGGCGCCGGGCCGGGTGGCGGCGCTCCGCATGTTGGGAAAATTCGGAGACGGGGTGCTGACCGGAGCGCCGCAATACGCGGCACCCGGCGCATGGAGAAAGTCCGGCTGCAGGCCATCTGCCGGCGAGCTGTCGGCCGGGATGCCGTCTCCCGCGGCGGCGCAGGTGATATAGTAGCAGATCATGTCCCACTCGACGTGGGTGAAGACATGGGTATAGCGTATGGATTTTTGGAGGTCGACGGGCCGGCAGCCCCAGGCCTCGGCCTGGCTGACCGCCTCGGCGGCGGTCAGGTGCTGGGCGGCCTGCGGCAGCTCGAAAAGGCCGCCCAGCAGGCTGCCGGCTGGTCGCCTGCGGACCGCCAACCTGTCCCCGCAGACCAGGTAGAAAACGGTGCGCGCCTCCCTGCGGCGCGGTTTTTTCGCTGCCCGCACCGGCAGCTTCGCTGCCGTGCCGCGGGCTCGCCCGCGGCAAAAAGCCGCGACCGGGCAGTCCGCACATCGCGGCTTTGCGGGCAGGCAGATCAGGGCCCCCAGCTCGATCAACGCCTGCGTCAGGTCACCGCAGACCCCCTCTCCAAGGCCGCCTGCGCCCGGTGCGGCTTCCACGGCTGCCTTTCCATTCATGGGAAGGCCATCCTCTGCATGGGGCACATCGTCGTGCGCCGGATGAGCCGGAGAGGGCGCGCCGCACCTCTCGGTCCTTTCTCGGCCGTCGGCGGCGATCACTCCGGCGCTCTCCCATCTACTGACATCGGCAGCCGGCGCGGCATCTCCGATTCCCGCCAGCGTTTCGCGAAGGATCTCCCCTGCGCCGCCGTCAGCACCCTGCCCGGCTACCGAGCCGCTGCTTTCGGGGCCGGCCGGCCTCGCACCCTCCGCGAGACTCCCCTTCGCGGCGGCGAACTCTTTCCCGCTGGCATCGTCATTTCTCCAAGCGGCGCTGCCCTTCGCCGCGCACATCGCTGCATCGCCACCTGCCACATCGCGGTACAGCCTTCGCAGCGTCTCCGTCACATCCCTCTTCGTGGCCGGGGCCGAAATCTCCCGCTCGTCGTCGCGGAGGCGCGCCATCACGCGCAGCACATTCCCGTCCACCGCCGGCTCCGGCTGCCCGTAGCAGATGGAGCATATCGCACCGGCGGTGTAGTCGCCTATGCCGGGCAGGCGGCGGATATCCGCATAGGCCGTGGGGAAGACACCGCCGTACGTGTCCACGATGATCCGGGCCGCCCGCTGCATGTTGCGTGCCCGGCTGTAGTATCCCAGGCCCTGCCACAGCTTCAGCACCGTCTCCTCATCGGCTGCGGCCAGCGCGGTCACATCGGGCAGGGCTTGCATGAAGCGGCGGTAATAGTCGCGGGCCGCCTCCACACGCGTCTGCTGAAGCATGATCTCCGACACCCAAACATGGTACGGATCGCGATCCAGACGCCAGGGGAGTGATCTTTTGCTCCGTCCGTACCAGTCGAGCAGCGCACCGGCAAATCCGGCGGAATCCGGGG
>CAZDUM010000075.1:5095-6375 GCA_964508645.1 uncultured Oscillospiraceae bacterium
AGGTAATACCGGCGGCCGGCCAGGCTGTCCGGCAGACACCGCATTTTCGTCAACTTTTCCTCCGTATCGTGGGCGTACTGGTAGCCCTTGCCGTAGTCCAGCTCCTTCATCAGCTTCGTCGGCGCGTTGCAAAGGTGCAGGGGGACGGGTTCGGCGGGCATGGTGCGCACATCGCGCTCGGCGGCCAGGCAGGCGCGGTACAGGGCGTTCGACTTGGGCGCCATCGACAGGTACACGACCGCGTGGGTCAGATGCACATCGCACTCCGGCATTCCCAGAAAATGGCACGCCTGGTAGGCGGAGACGGCGATCTGCAGGGCCTGGGAATCGGCCATCCCGATATCCTCGCTGGCAAAGCGCACCAGCCGCCTGGCGATGTACAGCGGATCCTCGCCGCCGTCCAGCATCCGCGCGAGCCAGTAGACCGCCGCGTCGGGGTCGCTGTTGCGCATGGATTTATGGAGGGCGGAGATGAGGTTGTAATGCTCCTCGCCGTTCTTGTCGTAGAGCAGGGAGCGCCGGTTCATGCACTCGGCCAGCACGGCGTCGGTAACGTGCACGGTGCCGTCCTCATCCACATGTCCGTTGAGCACGGCCATCTCCAGGGTGTTGAGCGCCGTCCGTCCGTCTCCGTTGGCGAAGCGGGCGATGGCCTCGATCTGCGACTCGCCGATTTCGACCTTCGTGTCGCCCAGGCCTTTGGGGCTCTCGAGGGCGTGGTGCAGCAGGATCACCATGTCTTCGGGCGTGAGGGCCTTCAGCACGAAGACCTTGCAGCGGGATAAGAGCGCGGAGTTTATCTCAAATGAAGGATTTTCGGTGGTCGCGCCGACGAGGATGATACTGCCCCTTTCCACGAAGGGCAGGAAGGCGTCCTGCTGGGCTTTGTTGAAGCGGTGGATTTCGTCGATGAATAAAAGGGTGCGGACCCCCATCTTGCGGCTCTGCTCGGCGCGTTCCATGACGGCGCGCACCTCCTTGATGCCGCTGGTCACGGCGCTGAATTCGACGAAGTCGGCCTGGGTGCGGCGGGCGATGATGCGGGCGAGCGTCGTCTTGCCCACGCCCGGGGGCCCCCAGAAGATCATGGAGGAAATCTGGTCGTGCTCGATGAGGAGGCGCAGTACCTTCCCTTCGCCCAAAAGGTGTTTCTGCCCCACATAGTCGTCGAGGGTCTCCGGGCGCAGCCGGCTGGCCAGCGGTGCGTTCTGTCCCCGGTCATCAAAGAAACTCATCTGCTCCATGTCATCTCTGCCTTTCTGCCTCTGCCTTGCTGTCTC
>CAZDUM010000076.1:0-3072 GCA_964508645.1 uncultured Oscillospiraceae bacterium
GACCGTGCGCATCTGCTCGTTCGTGGACGGCATGCGGATGGCGGATAGGTGCGCCCGCCAATCTCCCCGAACGGACTTTGAAGCGCATCTGATGCGAACCTGAAAAGAATGTGAAAAAAGCGCCGGGCCCTTTGCCTTGCACGGGAAAGTATGGTACAATCCTCCTTGGAGCGCGGCACCGGGGACATGCCGAAACCGCGCCCGCCGCATCCACGGAAAACCGCATCACCAGAGATGAAGGGAGCCTGCAACCATGAGTTTTATGGAGAAAATATTCGGGGATCTCAACGCCAGAGAGGTCAAGAAGCTGGACGCTATCGCCGGCAAGGTGATGGCGCTGGAGGACGAGATGGCCGCCCTGCGCGACGAGGAGCTGCGAGGAAAGACCGCAATATTCAAAGAACGACTGCAGAACGGCGAGACCCTCGACGACCTGCTGCCGGAAGCTTTTGCTGTGTGCCGTGAGGCCGCCTGGCGCAGCGTGGGCATGAAGCACTTCCGCGTACAGGTCATCGGCGGCATCGTCCTGCACCAGGGCCGCATCGCCGAGATGAAGACCGGCGAAGGCAAGACCCTCGCCGCCACCCTCCCCGTCTACCTCAACGCCCTCGAAGGCAAAGGCGTCCATGTGGTGACGGTCAACGACTACCTGGCCAAGCGCGACGCCGAATGGATGGGGAAGATATACACCTTCCTGGGACTGACGGTGGGCTGCGTCATCCACGGCATCAGCGACGAGGAGCGCAAGGCCGCCTACGAGGCCGACGTAACCTACGGCACCAACAACGAGTTCGGCTTCGACTACCTGCGCGACAACATGGTCATTTACCGCGAAAAGCTGGTCCAGCGCCCCCTGAACTACGCCATCATCGACGAGGTCGATTCCATCCTCATCGACGAAGCCCGCACGCCGCTCATCATCTCCGGCCGCGGCGACGACTCCACGGACCTGTATCGCAAGGCCGACCACTTCGTCAAGACCCTGCACGCCGAGGAGGATTTCACCGTCGAGGAGAAGGAAAAGCGGGTCAGCCTTACGGAGGCCGGCATCGAGAAGGCGGAAAAGTATTTCGCCATCGAGAATTTCGGCGATCCGGAGAACATGGAGATCAACCACAACGTGCTGGAGGCCCTGAAGGCCCACAATATCATGAAGCGCGATGTGGACTACATCGTCAAGGACGGCGAAATCATCATCGTCGACGAGTTCACCGGCCGCCTCATGTTCGGCCGGCGCTACAGCGGCGGCCTGCACCAGGCCATCGAGGCCAAGGAGGGCGTGTTCGTCCAGTCCGAGTCCAAGACCCTGGCCACCATCACCTTCCAGAATTACTTCCGCATGTACCAGAAGCTCGCCGGCATGACCGGTACGGCCAAGACCGAGGAGGAGGAGTTCCGCGACATCTACAACATGGATGTCGTGGTGATTCCCACCAATATGCCCGTCATCCGCGTGGATGAAGAGGACGCCGTATACAGCAACGAGCAGGCCAAGTTCAAGGCCATCACCGAGCACATCGCCGAGACCCACGCCACCGGACAACCGGTACTGGTGGGCACCATCTCCATCGAGAACTCCGAGCGCATCAGCGCCCTGCTGAAGAAACGCGGCATCAAGCACAATGTCCTGAACGCCAAGCAGCACGAGCGGGAGGCCGCCATCATCGCCGAGGCCGGGCGGCTGGGTGCCGTGACCATCGCCACCAACATGGCGGGCCGCGGCACGGACATCATCCTGGGCGGCAACCCGGAGTTCGAGGCGCGCCGCGAAATGGAGAAGCAAGGCTACAGCCCCGAGGCCATCTCCTTCGCGACCAGCTTTGTCAGCAGCGACGACCCGGAGCTGAACGAGGCGCGCGCCGCATTTCAGGACCTCCTCAAGAAGTTCAAGGCGGAGCGCGTCGAGGAGCAAAAGAAGGTCGTCGAACTCGGCGGCCTGTGCATCATCGGCACCGAGCGCCATGAGTCGAGGCGCATCGACAACCAGCTCAGAGGCCGCAGTGGCCGGCAGGGCGACCCCGGCCGGACCCAGTTCTTCATTTCCCTGGAGGACGACCTCATGCGCCTGTTCGGCGGTGACCGCATCCAGAGCATCATGGACAAGGCCGGCATGGAGGACGCCCCCCTCGCCGCCGGCATCCTTTCCAAGACCATCGAGAACGCCCAGAAAAAGGTGGAGGGCCGCAACTTCGAGACCCGCAAGTACGTCCTGCAGTACGACAATGTTATGAACAAGCAGCGCGAGGTCATCTACGAACAGCGCCGCCGGGTGCTGTTCGGCGAGGACATGAAGGACAACATCATGGAGATGATGGAGGACCTCGTGGACAACATGGTGACCCCGGTGACGGCGGAGAGCAAATTCGCCGAGGAGTGGGATATCGACGGCCTCACGGAGAACCTCCGCCGCCTGACGCCGGATTTTCCGGGCCTGCATTATACGGAGGAGGAGATTCGCACCCTGACCCCGCAAAAGATGGCAGAAGACACCAAGTCGATCTTCCGGCAGATGTACGACAAGAAGGAGGCTGAGATCGGCGCCCCGCACCTGCGGGAGGTGGAGCGGATGATCCTGCTTAGGGTGGTGGACAACCGGTGGATGGACCACATCCAGGCCATGGACGAGCTGAAGGAAGGCATCGGGCTGCGGGCGCTGGGCCAGCTCGACCCGGCGGCGGCCTATGCCAACGAGGGCTTTGACATGTTCGAGGAGATGATCGCCTCCATCCGCGAGGATACGGTGCGCTACTGCTACGGCGTGACGATCCACACCAACACGAGGCGGCGGGCCGTCATGGGCCGCGGCGAGGGTCGCAAGGATGAAGTCATCAGTCCGGTGCGCGTGGAGCGTGCCCCCGGCGGCGCTGCTGCCGGCTGGCAGCAGGCCGGGCGCCCGGCCGGGTCCGGCAAGGCGGGCGCCCCGGGCGCGGCGGGCGGACCCGCCGCGCCGCCGCCGGAAACCCGCAAGCAGGAGACCGTGCGCCGGCAGTCCCCCAAAGTGGGCCGCAACGACCCCTGCCCCTGCGGCTCCGGCAAGAAATACAAGAACTGCTGCATGAACAAAGACCAGCA
>CAZDUM010000076.1:3172-4611 GCA_964508645.1 uncultured Oscillospiraceae bacterium
TGCCGCATACGAGACATTGGGAGATCGCATCACGACCGGCCTGATCATCACCAAGCACGGCCACAGCCGAGGCCCCCTGCCCGGCTTTGAGATCATCGAGGCAGGCCACCCCGTTTTAGACGAAAACTCCTTCACAGGGGCCCGGCGCGCCATCGCGTGCGCGCGCGACCTGACGTCACAGGACACGGTCCTCTTTCTGCTGTCGGGCGGCGGCTCCAGCCTGTTTGAACTCTCCACCCTGCCCCTGGAGGAGCTCCAGGACATCAACCGCCAGCTCCTCGCCTGCGGCGCCGACATCCGAGAGATCAACACCATCCGCAAACGCCTTTCCTTAGTAAAAGGTGGCCGCTTCGCACTGGCCTGTTCGCCGGCGCGTGTCATAACCGTCATGCTTTCGGATATTCTCGGAGACCAGCTCGACATGATCGCCTCCGGCCCGACCTGCGTAGACCGCTCCACCTGTGAAGAGGCCCTTTCCATCGCAAAGAAGTACGGCCTGCATCTGTCCCCGGAGGCGCAGCGGTGCCTGGCGGTCGAGACGCCGAAGACGCTGACACGCGTGGAATACCTGACCTGCGGCAATGTCCAGCAGCTATGCCGCGCGGCCGTGGCTGCCTGCGAGCGTCTGGGATATGAGACCGTTCTGCTCACGGACTGCCTGGCCTGCCACGCCAGCGACGCAGGTATCATGTTGGCCGATATTGCCCGGACACACGCGGGAAAGGGTCGGCGCCTGGCCTTCGTCGCGGGCGGAGAGACCGTCGTGCAGGTGCGGGGCGGAGGAAAAGGCGGCCGCAACCAGGAGCTCGCGCTGGCGGCCGCGGAGGGGATATCCGGCCTGCCAAACGTAGCCGTGTTCTCCATAGGATCGGACGGGACGGATGGGCCGACGGATGCGGCAGGCGGCTATGTGGACGGGACGACGCAGGCCGTCCTCGCCGCGCAAGGCATCCGGATCAGCGATGTCCTGCGCGAAAACGATGCCTACCATGCGCTGGAGCGCTGCGGCGGCCTGATCAAGACCGGCGCGACGGGGACGAATGTGAACGACCTGTCGGTCGTGTTGATCGACGCAAGGTAGGCATCGCGTACGGCAGCGCGCCATCTTGGAACCGCCCCATGGCGGGCACCCTTCGGCCGCCCGCCGGACGCATCGGATCATCCAAACGGCGCCACCCGCCCGCACCGCCGCATCTCCGTCCGGACATCGCAAAGGGCCTTGCATGACGCAAGGCCCTTTACAGACAGCTACGCAGCAGCATGCCGCCTTTAGGAAATTTGCTTGACTCATTCGGACCATGTTAGGTCCGCATCGCCGGCGGGCGGCGCAGGTATGTTCACTTTATGTTCATGACATGTGTGGTGCAGGTTTCGGCGCGTATCTCAGCCGCCCACGCCGTGTCACGCATCACCGTCGATCGTCATATCGTCTATCTGGC
>CAZDUM010000076.1:4711-6263 GCA_964508645.1 uncultured Oscillospiraceae bacterium
CCGGCCGGCAGCGTTCATCTGGCTTGCCGCCCGGCGCCGCGCCTTTTATCAGAACGGCGAATTGTCGTTTTCGGGGTGGCCGATCTCGTGCAGGCGCTGCTCGGGCGAGAGGTACATCTTTCCTCCGTGGCGCCGCAGGTATGTGAAGATGGCGTCGTACATGTGTGTGCCGACCGGCTCCCAGTGCAGCTGGTCGGCGATCTCCGCGGTGTGGCTGCCGCCCGAGGCCATGTACTCGGAGGTCGACACCGTGTAGGTGCGGTCCCGTTCGACGGGCGTGCCGTCCCGCAGCGTGATGGCCTGAATCTTTTGTCCGGCCGGGCGCGTGTGGTCGATATAGACGACGATGCCGCTGAAGATGAGGGCTGCGTTATTGCCGAAGCGCGTCGGCTCATAGACGAGTTCAAAGAGATCCCAGAGCTGCGCGCCCGTGATTTCGGCCCTCAGGAGCGGGTCGTCAAAGCCCATCACCTGCGTGATATCCTCGACGGTCACCGGTCCCGGATAGATGCTGCCGCCGGCGCTGGTGGCGTTCATGTAGGCGACGTCCGTGCCGGCCGCCTCCTCCACGCACTGCGCCAGGAAGTCGCCGAGTTTGGACTCGACGGCCAGCCGCATATCCCACTTTTCCTCCGCATAGGCCAGCGGCTCCTCTAAGAACTCATCGTACTGCCCCGTCGCCTGCTTGATGTAGGCGGCACACCGCGGGTCCGGCGCCCGGTTGCGATCCGTCTGGATCACGCGACCCTCCCGACGAATCAACTTTTGCTGGGCCGTATCCCAGATCAGCGTGGCGTGGCAGAGGCTGAGCCCCGAAAATCCGCCCTTCAGCACCAGCGTGTCGCCCCACATGCCCGCGTAGTCGCCGGGGATGTGGCCGCCGATGCATACATCCACATGGGGAATCTCCTGCAGGACCTCCGCCAGGTCGCCGGAGATGCTGCCATCCTCCTCCACATAGAATGGGATGTGGCACAGGGCCACCAGGATCTGTGCGCCCGCCTCTTTCAGCTGCGCGACGGCCTCTCCCGCCGCCTCGGCATAGGGCCGCACCTGGTAGGGATCGAACGCGGGCGCCGTGACCATGTACGGCGTGTAGGCGGATGTCAGCCCCAGCACCCCGATCTTCATGCCCTTTCTCTCCAGGATCACCCACGGGCGGGTCCCCGGCACCAGCAGGCCGGTATCGCGCCTCGTGATATTGGCGCAGAGGATGGGGTAGTCGGCCGCCGCGATGCAGTCCTCCAGCCAGCGGTCCCCGTGGTCGAACTCGTGATTGCCCAGCGTCATGGCGTCGGTGCGCCAGGTGGAGACGACACCCACCATGGGCCGTCCGCCCCACAGGTAGGTGGAAAACTCGTCGCCGGCGTCCAGGAGCATGGTTCCGTCGGGATTTTCCCTGCGTTGCGCTTCGATCTCCGCGCCGAAGACCGCCATGCCCGGGCAGCGCTTGGTCGGTCGCATCTGCCCCGAAAAATCGGCATGCGCCAGGATGTCCAGCCGTATTTCAGACATGATATTTCTCCTTTCGCTCGGCGCCGGGACACGTCCG
>CAZDUM010000077.1:0-4235 GCA_964508645.1 uncultured Oscillospiraceae bacterium
TGTGAGACGACTCCCCGAAGGTTTTCAGTGTGCGGTTGTACCGACTGCCGTGAGGTGATTAGCCGACGATGTCGCCGTACTTGTCGCCCCAGCCGAAGCCCGGAATGTACTGCTTCACAGGAAGCTGGATGTTCTCCGCGTACATCTCATAGCTGACGCCCTGGATGACGGGGATCATAACGCAGTCTTCGTAGTTGATCAGCTCCAGCTCCGCGGTGGCATCCAGCAGCTCCTCGTAGGTGCCGTTCAGCTGAATCTCCTCGCACTTGGCGTACTGTTCCTCCAGACGCTCGGAGTAGTAGTTGTTCGGGCCGCCTTCATAGGTGCTCAGGAAGTAGAAGAAGGCTACATACGGATAGTTGCGGGACAGGGCACGGCCCCAGTCGTTGTTGGTGAGATCCCAGCCCGTATCGTTGCCGGCCTTGAACTCGGTGGTGGAGATGCCGGAGTAGGAGACGATCTCGATCTGCAGCTTCCCGTCAAAGATCTGCGGGAACTGCTCCGCCATGTACTCGGCGGCCGCTCTCCAGGTCTGATCGGAGGCGTCGACGCCGAACTTCAGGGTGATGACCTGATCTTCCGGCACGCCGCATTCCTCATAGGCCTTGTTCAGGTACTCCAGCGCCAGCTCCGGGTTGTAGCCGGACGGGCCGGACTCGTTGATCTTGTCGACGACGCTCTTGCCCTGCGGTGTCTCGCGGTACGGGATGCCGCTATCGGACAGCACGCCTGCCTGGCCGTTGATGTAAGCGACGGCGGGCTGTGAATGACCGAAGATCTCCTCCGCCATCGTGTCACGATCCAGCGCATAGTACAGGGCGCGGCGATAGTTGACAGACTCGGCGATCGGGTTATCGGTGTTCTTGCAGTTCACATCCAGGTGCAGGACGTACAGGGACGGCGTGACCAGCATGCGCGGATCATCCAGGTAGGTGTCCAGCGTGTTGGCATCCGGCGCCAGGTAATCCAGCTCGCCGGATTCGAACATCTGTACAGCCGCGTTCATCTCAGGGATGATGTAAATCTCGACGGTATCATAGTTGAACAGGTCGGCCAGCCAGTGGTCGGGGTTCTTCTTGTAGACCTGCACGGAGTCGCGGGTCCAGGTGTCGAAGATGTACGGACCGCAGCCCATGTAGGAATCCAGGTCGATGCCGTAGGAGGTCTCGGTCCTGTCGTCGTTCATACCGGCTTCATAGGTAGCCTTGTGCACCGGGTAGACGGAACGGTCGATGAAGTTGGTGCAGAAGTCGTTCTGCGTCACTTCCGTATCCGAATGAATCTGGATGGTGTAGTCGTCGATCTTCTTGATGCCGACATCCTCCCAGCTGCACTCGCCGTTGAAGTATGCTTCGGCGTTGGTGATGGGTACGGAGTAATACAGGAAGTTCGCCATGGAGTTGACCAGGGTCGGGTCGATCTGCATCTGCCAGGAATAGATGAAGTCATCCGCTGTGATGGGATCGCCGTTCTGCCACTTGGCATCCTGGCGCAGGTGAATCTCCCAGGTCAGAGGATCATCCGGCAGCTGCGTCGGCAGGTCTGTCGCGATATCACCTATGAAATGGAAGCCCATGCCGTCGTCATCGGCCACGGTACGCCACAGGGTGGAGTTCGTGTACTCGATCGGGGTCGACGGGTTGGTATCCACGTTGTCGTGCGTATTGAGCGTGCGGACATCCGTGCCCATATAGGTGCGGAAGACCTTACCGGTGGCCTCGCCGCCGCCGTTATCGTTCTGCTCCTGCCCACCGTTCCCGGTCCCCTGGTTATCGTCGCTATTGCTGCAGGCCGCGAACATCGTCACAACCATCGCGAGCATCAGGACGACGGCCAAAATACGAGATTTCTTCATAGTGTCATCTCCTTTTCTCTTTCCGTTTCCTTTCTTGTAATTTTGGTGTAGTTCTCTTCACATGTTGTTCACATGCCAGATAGCGTCATTATAGACCCGGGTGTGCTATCTGTCAATTTATTTTTGTGGTCCGTTTTTTGTACACGGCGGGGCGGGCGGCCCGCGCTGCCAACCCATTCTGCCCGGTGCCGTAGTCCTCGTGCCTCGCAGCTGCATGTGCTGCATGCGGGTGACCCGCGCTCCCAGCCACCGTCATGCGTTTTTGCTTTCCATCTTTTTTGTTTTTTTCCTGTTTTTATTGTGCTACTTTTCGCCGCCCATGATATACTGAAGGTGTTCGCCCTCCTCATCCGGCTGATGTCGCGTACCACACGACAGCCAGCAGGTCGGTTCCGGGCGGCGGACAGTTGGGAGTATGCCTATGCGAAATCTACGGTTTGTCTTTCATTACGTGCGGCGATATACCCTCCCTTACATCACGGGTATCGTCGTTCTTTTATTTGTGGATTACATGAACACGGTCATCCCGGAGATCATCGGCGAGGCCACCGACGGCCTGGAGATGGGCACGCTGCGCATCGACGATGTGTGGCCGCTCGCCCTGCGCATCCTGGCCGTCGGCGGCATGATCGGCATCGGCCGTCTCATCTGGCGCTTCTGCCTCCACGGCAGCTCCCGCTCCATCGAGCGCGATCTGCGCAACGACATGTTCGCCCATCTGGAGACGCTCTCCACCGACTACTTCATCCACCACAAGACCGGCGACCTGATGGCCCATTTCATCAACGACCTGAACTCGGTGCGCATCCTGCTGGGTATGGCGGTGGTAACCTTCATCGATGCCACGGCCATGCTGCTGATGGTCCTCATCAAGATGATCCGCAATGTGGACCCGAAGCTCACGGCGATGGCGGCCGTGCCCATGCTCATCATCATGGTCGGCAACTTCATCTACGGCCGCGAGATGCACAGGCGCTTCCGGATGAAGCAGCAGGCCTTCGCGGACCTGACGGACCAGGTGCAGGAGTCGCTGTCCGGCATCCGCGTCATCAAGGCTTTCGTGCAGGAACGCCGGGAGCAGTGGGCTTTCGCCATGAGCAACGAGAATAACCGGCAAAAGAATCTCAGCGTGGCGAACCTGCGCTCGTGGTTCAGCCCGCTGGTGGACGTTCTGGCCGGCCTCTCCAGCCTGGTGACCCTGCTGTACGGCGGCTATCTCGCCATCCACGGCAACATCACGCTGGGGCAGTTCGTCGAGTTCAACGGCTATGTGTCCATGCTGGTCTGGCCGATCATGGCGGCGGGCGAGTGCGTCACCTCCATCTCGCAGGGCTTCGCGTCCGTGGGCCGCATCCGCGCGATCTTCGAAGCAAAGCCGGACATCACGGATCATCCCGGCGTGGACAAGTCGCTCACGCATCTCGGCGGGCAGGTGCGTCTGCAGCATCTGACCTTCACCTATCCTTCGGGGCAGCATCCCGCGCTCTCGGACATCAATCTCGACATCCCCACGGGCAGCACGCTGGCCATCCTGGGGCGCACGGGCAGCGGCAAGACGACGCTGGCCAACCTGCTGGTGCGGGTGTATGACACGGAGGAGGGCATGATCGAACTGGACGGCCGCTCCCTGTACGACGTGCCGCTGACCACGCTGCGGCAGGACATCGCGTATGTGCCGCAGGACAATTTCCTCTTCTCGGATACGGTGGCGAACAACATCGCCTTCGGCATCACCGGCGCCACCCGGGAGGAGGTCGTGCAGGCGGCGAAGGATGCCTGCGTGCATGACAACATCATCGAGTTTCCGGACGGCTATGACACGGTGGTCGGGGAGCGCGGCGTGACGCTGTCGGGCGGGCAGAAGCAGCGGGTGTCCATCGCACGCGCCCTGCTGAAGGATTCGCCCATCCTGGTGCTGGATGACGCGCTGTCGGCGGTGGACACAGATACGGAGGAGCATATCCTGCAAAATCTCAAGAGATTGCGCAGCGGCAAGACGACGATCATCATCGCGCATCGCATCTCGACCATCCAGCATGCCGACCGCATCCTGGTGCTGGAGGAGGGGCGGCAGGCGGAGTACGGCACGCACGAGGAGCTGATGGCCCTGCGCGGCATCTATTGCAGCATGTTCGAGAAGCAGCAGCTCGAGAAGGAGCAAAAGGCGGCCCGTGCGGAGAAGGTGCAGGCCGTGGAACGGGCGCAGGCGGCGGCCGACCGGAGGGATGCGGCGGAGGATGCGGCCAGGCAGGCGCGTGCCGGCGAGGGCGCTGCGGACGGCGAGGCAGCGGGCCGGGCGGCGATGGCCGAGAAAAAGCCGGCTGCGACCGGTTCCCGGGCGTAGTCTGGCGGAGATGCGACCGGAGAGAATACGGTCGGG
>CAZDUM010000077.1:4335-6223 GCA_964508645.1 uncultured Oscillospiraceae bacterium
AGGACGAAAATCGGAACCGGAAGGGAGGAACGACGGTATGAAACTGAAGCTGCGGGAGCGTCTGGGATTCAACCCGAAGAACAGCATGAGTGCGGAAGACGCGGCGGAGATCAACTACCAGGGGAGTGCCATCCTCCGCATGCTCTCCTACGTGCGACCGCATATCAAAACCATGATCGCCTGTCTTTTGCTGGTTCTGGTTCTGACCGTCCTGGAACTGTACAAGCCGGTCATCATCGGCGATGCCATCGACGATTTCATCACGGGGGAAGAGGCGCTGACCCTGCCCGTCGACGAACGCTTCAGCGGGGTGGTGCGAGCCTCGATCGTCTATATCGTCGTGCTGGGACTGATTTTCCTGTGCAACCATAAGCAGTATGTGCTCATCCAGACCATGGGGCAGAACATCATCTATACCATGCGAGAGGAGCTGTTCGCGCATGTGGAGACGCTGACCATGCGGTTCTTCGACACGACGCCGGTGGGCAAGATCGTGACGCGGCTGACGAACGACCCGGAATCCATCAACGAGCTGTACTCCACGATCCTGGTGCGTCTGTTCCGCAACTGCATGAAGATCATCGGTCTGGCCGTAATGATGCTGTATTTCAACGTCAAGATGGCGCTGTTCTCGTTCTCTCTGCTGCCGCTGGTGTTCCTGCTGACGCTGTATTTCAAGCGCATGGCCAAGGAAGCCTATCAGATGGTCACGACGCGGCGGACGGCGGTGAACACCTTCCTCTCGGAACATCTGTCCGGCATGCGCATCATCCAGATATTCCGGCGGGAGAAGGAGAAGTACCAGGAATTCTTCAAGCGGAGCGATGACCTGTTCAAGGCGAGCAAGAAGGAGCTGTATGTCAACGCCACCTTCCGGCCCATCACCTACTTCATCTCCATCGCGGCGCGAGCTATCATCGTCGCGTTCGGCAGCATCGAATTCCTGCGGGGGCGCCTGAGCCTAGGCATCCTCTTTATCTTCATCCAGTACATTCAGACGTTCTTCGAGCCGATCATGGACCTGGCGGAGCAGCTGTCGACGCTGCAGTCGGCGGTGGCTTCGGCGGAGAAAATCTTCACGCTGCTGGATGTGAAGCCGCTCGTGACCGATCCGGAGGAGCCCGTCGTGCTGCCGGAGATCAAGGGGCGCATCGAGTTCAAGCATGTGTGGTTCGCGTATGTCGGCGAGGAGTACGTGCTGCGGGATGTGAGCTTCACCATCGAGCCGGGGCAGCGGGTCGCCTTCGTGGGGGCCACGGGGGCGGGCAAGTCGTCCATCCTCAACCTCATCGGGCGGTATTACGACATCCAGAAAGGGGAGATTCTCCTGGACGGCGTGGACATCCGGCGGCTGAGCCGGGAGCAGATTCGCAGCGCCATCGGGCAGGTGCAGCAGGATGTGTTCATCTTCACGGGGGATATCAAGAGCAATATCCGGCTGCGCAATGAGGATATCTCGGATGAGGCGATCGTGGAGGCCGCGAAGAATGTCAACGCGGACGGGTTCATCCGCTCTCTGCCGCGGCAGTATGACGAACCGGTGTCGGAGCGGGGCAGCACCTTCTCGGCGGGGCAGCGGCAGCTCCTCAGCTTCGCGCGGACGCTGGCCTATGATCCGAAGATCCTGGTGCTGGACGAGGCCACATCCAACATCGACACGGAGACGGAGCTCCTAATCCAGGATGCGCTGGAGCGGCTGATGGCGGGGCGGACCTCGATCATCGTGGCGCACAGGCTCTCCACCATCCAGCATGCCGATAAGATCATCGTCATGGACAAGGGACGGGTGCGCGAGAGCGGCACGCATCAGGAGCTGCTGGCGCAGAACGGCATCTACAAGACGCTGTACGAGCTGCAGCTGTCGGAGGAGGAGCGCGGATAGGGGCTG
>CAZDUM010000078.1:0-3662 GCA_964508645.1 uncultured Oscillospiraceae bacterium
TGGCGACCCACGGTCCTCACACGGTCCTGCCTACACGATATGCAGCACGTCGTGGCCGGCCAGGCGGGCGAGAAGGGTCTCGCGCACGGTGGCCAGGTACCTGTCCACCTCGGCCTCGTCGTGCAGGCTGTCCACGTGACAGACGGCGGCCCGCGACATCGTCACCGCATTCGACGACGGTTCGCTCTCCACCAGCAGGGCCCGTGTATAGCGCTGCCGCAGGGCCTGAATCTGCGGGATCATCGCCTCCAGGTGCGTCACCGTCGTCTCCGCCGCAGCGGCCCGGCGCCATCCCGTGAGTTCCCCGTCGGCCTTCTCCACCAGCGGATCGTTTCCGCGCCCCTTCTCGGCGGTCTGATGCAGCTCCGCCATGGCCGCCTGAATCTCCGCCTGCACGGCCTCCCGCTTTTCCTCGAGGATCCGCCCGTACGCCGTCTCGACCTGGCGGATCGCATCCGGCAGGAGGTGCATCCGGCCGTACGGCCGCTCCATGCTCAAAACCTCGCGAATCTGCGCCAGAGCCTCCTGCGCACCGTGATCCGCCTGCAGATAGGTCTTTTCCTGGTCCATCCGTCTCAAGAGGTTCTCGGCCTGGTCGAACAGCGGCCGCTGCCCGGCGAAGAAACTGCCGATCTCCGTCAGGTCCTCCTTCAGGTCCTCCCAGGCATCCCGCTGCGCCAGCATCGTCTCCAGCAGCACCGTGCTGTCCCGCCGCTGCGCCAGCAGGTCCTGGCACAGCGCGATGCCGTCCTCCAGCACCTTGCGGCCCGGATAGCTGTGCCCGGCGTAATCCTGCGCCAGATGCTGCTGAAGGTCCCTCTGCTTCTTTTCGAAGGCGTCCAGCACCTGCGCGATGAAATCATCCTCATCCGAGGCCGCGTCCATGGTCTCCATGTAGCCCTTGTAGAACTCCCGCGCCCGATGCAGCAGGTCGCCGGACACGCCGACCTTCCGGCGGATGGCGACCTTGTCCACCTCACTGCGACGCCTGAGCATATCCGGTATCCGCCGGTCATTCAGCGGCACGATCCCGCCGCCGTATTCCAGGGAGATGCGCCGGGACGCCAGGAGGCTGGCCACCACACCCGCGATGTCGATCTCGCGCCAGCCATAGGGAATCGCCGAGAACCGGCGCTGGATGTCCCCCATGGAGGTGGGCAGGTGTCTCTGCTCCTGGATCTCCAGATACTGCGTGACCTCCCCCACCGCCCGAGCATTGACCTGGGGCATACCCTCCAGCGACACCTGCTTGGTCCCCTGCTGCAGGATGCGGAGAATTTCCTCATCGCCGGACAGATAGTGGTCTATATAGGAGAGCTTGGTATAGACGCTCTCCACCAGCAGGGCCATCGTCTCATCGATCCGCTCCTTGGCGCCGCCGGTCTTGCTGAGGACGGTCTGTCCCGCCGCGTAGAACTTCCCCTCGGCGATGGCGCTGGTGAGATAGCCGGCCGCCCGCTTCTCGATGGCGGCTGCCTCGTTCTGCCGGGCGTGAATGATCTTTTGGATGGCCTCCGGCAGCTGCGTGATGTTCCGGCTCTTCACGTATCTCCGAATCTTGGCCGCCTGCTCCAGCTCCTCGTAATACGGGTAGTCCGCCAGCACCACCACCGCCTCCTGCTTGGCCATGGACTGCATGACGATCTGCTGCGGGTCCGTCTGCAGGGCGTCCGCCGCACTGGTCAGGAAGCGCAGATGGAGGCTGGCGCCGCCGATCTGTCCGATGGCCTTCTCGTCCACCCACTGATCATAGGCAAAATCATATCTGTCATACCGATACTTTTTCGCCGGGTAGATGTCGTTGAAGATGATTTCCCCGATCTTGCGGACGATGGCCTCGCCATCCACCACGGTGTTGCGAATCTCCCTGGCGATGTCCTGCTCGTCATCCGTGAGGAAGGTGTAGGTATCCCCGCTGCGGGCGATGTAATTCTGCGACAGAAGGCGGTCCAGGGATGCCTGAATCTCCTGGCGCATCAGGATTTTGTCGGCGCGAATATCGGCGACCAGCAGGGTCGCCAGATTGTCCACGTTGGCCTTGATATCGTCCACATACCGGATCAGGTACAGGAGCTTGAGCACCTCCACATCGTAGGGTTTCAGCCCCTCTCCCTTCTCCGCCGCGCGCTGGCACCGGTCGATGACCTGGCGGATCGGGCTCTCCAGGAACGTATGCACCGTGTCGTAGAACAGCGAGAACGGCACCAGCGCGTTCTCATCCCGATCCTGGATGGCCTGCGCCGCCTCCTGGAAGCCGGACAGCATGGAGCGCTCTCCGCCCGACAGATGCTTGCCGGAATTGCCGTGCTGCCGAATCTGCACCAGCACGTTCTGCATCAACCGGAACTGGTAGGGCACGAAGGGATAGGACTCGACGAAATCCGTCGCGCCGGCGTACCCCTTCAGGTCCAGCACCGCATCCTGGAAGGTGAAGAGGTTCTTCAGCACGGCGCTGTTTCTCTCGTAGTTCAGGCGCAGCATATTCTCCGCCGTCTCCGTCTTCGCCAGGATGCGCTTCTTGATGACCTCGTCCACCGAGGAGGAGGACAGGCTCAGGCGGATGTTGAACCGGCCCTGAATCTTGGAGAAATCGTCACCGCTGATCTTCGTGATGGAGTCGATGGCCTCCTGGCTGGTCACCACCACCCAGACCCGGCCGCCGCAGCGGGCGCCGATCTCCTCCACGAGGGTCTGCAGGTTCAGCATCAGATCGCTGTCCGAGCCGATATACTGCCCCACCTCATCGACGAGAAACAGGAGCCGAAAGGATTTTCCGCGGGCATCGATATAGGACTTGATCTCTCCCACCAGCTGCTCGATGCTCAGGTTGCTCTCCTCCGCCCCGTTGAACCAGTCGCGGGCTGCCGTCTCGCTGATGCCCAGGGTATCCTGCAGCGCGCCGACGATGTCATCCTCGAAGAAGGCGTAGGTCTCCCGCATCGACTCCCAGGCGCTGCCGTTGCGCGCCTCGAAGGCCGCCCGAAACGCGTCCATCCGGCCCTGCTTGGTGATGAAAGCCTCCAGTTTGGCCACTTTCAGGTCAGCCCCGTAGAACCCCTGCTGCTCATAGAACACCTTGGCGAAGATCCGGAGGATCGCCGTCTTGTCCTTGTTCAGGGGGCTCTTGGCGTCGATGTTGAAGAGGATCGTCTCGGTCGGCGCGGCGGCACAGCGCTCGATCTGCGCGAACATCATCGGGTCGTCGATTTTATCGCGAAAATACTCCACCGCCCGCTGGCCCGCCACCACCGGATTGGAGAGAATGTAGGAAAGCATCTTCAGGAAATGGGATTTGCCGCTGCCGAAGAAGCCGGATATCCAGACGCCGATGCGGTCCGTCGGCACGTCCAGGGAGCGCTCGTATTGGGAAAAGAAGGTGTTGAAGTGACGCCGCAGCTCCTTGGTGATGATGTACTCCGACAGCTCCTGCCGGATGCTGGCCTCGTCGTTCTGGGCCACCTTGATGACGCCGTTGATGTCGCGGTTGATATCGGAACGATAGATGGAACTGAGTTTCATGGTGCTTCCTCCTGAATGGGATGGGGCGTGGCAGCCGGGTGCGCGCCTGGGCGGCCCGGTTTATCAAAATAGGTGGGGCGCGCCCGGGCAGGGTCGGAGTCGCCGGTACAGTCGGTTAAGGCGGGCCGCCGGAGCCGCCGGGG
>CAZDUM010000078.1:3762-6042 GCA_964508645.1 uncultured Oscillospiraceae bacterium
TGCCGCCCCGTGGGGCCTCCGCGCCCACCAAGGCAAAGCGCCAGCCAGGGAAAAGCGCCCGCCGGGGAAATGCCTCCGTCAGGTGAAATCGTAGAACGCCGCCAGCGCCTCCCGATCCCCGTTCTCCAGGATGCCCTCCTTCAGCGCCGGATCCAGCAGCACCGCCTGCAGTCGCTCCCCGTCCGCCTGCTCTGCGTCCGAGAGGCTCGGAAGATCGCCGGGTGAGGAGGCGGCACCTTCGGCGTCCGCCCTCGCGGCCCCTGCGCGTTCGGAGTCTGCGCCTCCCCTCACAGACCCGGCATCAGCTTTCGCGACCCTTGCACCCGCGGAGCGGGCCGGCGGGTCCAGGTAGTCGCACTCGATGAGGATGCGCCGCAGCACCTGCTCGCATTTCGTCACGGTCCGGTCGCTCCAGGCGGCTACGTCCTCATCCTGCTCCCGCTGCTCCAGCATGAAGCGCCGGATGTCCGCCCGTGAGAGCCTGTCGTCGCCCTGCCGATACTTTTCCCCCACCACGGTGACCATGAAATCCCAGACCAGCCGGTTTTCCCGCATGATCGCGTAAAGGTTGACCTGCCTGGCCACATCCGCCGGGGCCTCCGCCAGCAGGGTCACCAGCGACGGCTGCCCCAGAGCTTCGAGACGTCGCAGGCAGGTCCCCGCGATGTTCTTTACCGTGCGCTCGGTGGGGAACTGAAAGAGGTTCTCCGCCTGCACCCTTTCGACGGCGGCCTCGGGCGCCAGTCCGGCGGAGAGCAGAGACGCCATCACCCTCGTCTCGAAGAACAAAAACTGCTCCCGCGTGATGCTCCGCTTCTTTTCACTTCGTTTTCCTTCGGCCATCCGCGCCTGCCCTCGCTTTCCCCATGCGTCCCCACGCGCCTGACGTACCATCCACAGGTAGAAGTTCTGCGACTGTTCGGTGATGCTCCGCGTCCCCCCATGCATGCGATGCGATCACCGCCGCCCGCCCGGTGCGGGTGCCCACAGCGCGCCGCAGGACCCGCGTGATCACGAGAGGATTATATCACATTTTGTTGAAATATATCAACAAAGCATGATCAACTTTTCCATTTCCTGCGCGTATACCCCCGACCTCCGACCTTTTACTCAGAACCTGCTCTCATCTCCAGCATCCTCCACTTCAGCATTCCCGATCTCCGGATACGATGCATTCCGTCGGAAGACGGGCTTGATAACGCCGCTCGCTATGGGGTATAATGACGGCAAGGATCTATGCGAAACGCTATGCAGTATGATCATACCGTAGGAAGGGGCCGACCGTATGGAAAATAAGAAGATGCTCCCGATCGGAATTGAAGATTTTGAGGAGATACGAGAGAAGGGCTTTTACTATGTCGATAAGACCTGGCTGATCGAGGAGCTTCTTTCGAATCAGGCAAAGGTCACTCTTTTCACCCGTCCGCGGCGCTTCGGCAAATCGCTGAACATGAGCATGCTGGCGCACTTCTTCTCGCTGGACGGGGACAAGTCGATTTTTGACGGTCTTGCGATCTCAAAGGAAGAAGATCTCTGCGAGAGATACATGGGCAAGTACCCTGTGATTTTTCTCACATTGAAGGGGATCGAAGCCCCGGATTATGAAGGCGCTTATCAACAGGCCGCCTGGCTCATCAGGCGCGTTGCCCAAAAGTCGGAGTACCTGCAGGATAGCGCCAAATTGTCCGCAGAGGATAAGGCGGATTACCGGGCGCTGTTGAATCTTAACATGACGGAAACGACGCTTTGCAACAGCCTTAACACGCTGTCCGGGCTTCTGAAAAAGCACCACGGCAGGAAGGTCGTCCTGCTCATTGACGAGTATGACGTTCCCCTCGCGAGTGCGCATGCCAACGGGTATTACGACAGGATGGTCTCCCTGATGCGCGCCCTGCTCGGCTCTGCACTCAAGACGAACGACAGCCTGGAGCTCGCTGTACTCACGGGATGCCTGCGAATCTCCAAGGAGAGTATCTTCACGGGGCTGAATAATCTGAAGGTCCGTTCCATATCAGACGTGCGTTCCAGCAAATACTTCGGATTTACAGATAGGGACGTGCAGGATCTTTTGTCGTACTATGGCCGTTCCGACAACTATGGTGCGGCAAAGCGGTGGTATGATGGCTACCGATTTGGCAGAGACGAAATGTATTGTCCCTGGGACGTATTGAACTATTGTGATGCGCTCCTTGACGATCCAAATGCAGAGCCGGAAAACTACTGGATCAACACCAGCGGAAACGACGTGATCAGGCGTTTCGTCTCCATGGCGGATGACAG
>CAZDUM010000079.1:0-5918 GCA_964508645.1 uncultured Oscillospiraceae bacterium
GGACCGCACGCGCGCGGAATTTGGGCGGTGCGTCATCCCTGCCACAGCGGCCATCCATAGCCGAATGCCAGGCATCATCGCGCCGGGCATCATCATCGATACACGAGAGGCAATCGACAGAAAAGAGGGAGCAGATATGGAGAAAAAGAATATCGATTGGGGAAATCTGGGCTTCGCGTACACGCCGACGGAGAAACGCTATGTCGCGAACTATACGAACGGGGCCTGGCAGAAGGGCAGCCTGACGGAGGACGCTACGATCACCATGAGCGAATGCGCCTGCGTGCTGCAGTACGCCCAGACAGCCTTTGAGGGGCTGAAGGCCTACACCACGGAGGACGGCCGCGTCGTGACCTTCCGGCCGGACCTGAACGCCGAGCGGATGCAGCGCTCCTGCCGCGGCCTGTGCATGCCCGAGGTTCCCACGGAGATGTTCCTCGAGGCGGTGGATGAGGTCGTCAAGGCCAACCTGGCGTATGTGCCGCCCTATGGCAGCGGCGCGACCCTGTATCTGCGCCCTTTCATCTTCGGTATCAACGCGGTCATCGGCGTCAAGCCCGCGGACGACTTCCAGTTCCGCCTGTTTGGCACCCCGGTGGGCCCGTACTTCAAGGGCGGCGTGCGCCCGCTGACCGTGCGCATCAGCGATGTGGACCGTGCGGCCCCGCGCGGCACGGGCAACATCAAGGCCGGCCTGAACTACGCCATGAGCCTCTACAATATCACCGACGCCCATGCCAAGGGATTCGATGAGAACATGTATGTGGACCCGCAGACCCGGACGAAGGTCGAGGAGACCGGCGGCGCCAACTGCCTGTTCGTGACGAAGGACGGAACCGTGGTCACGCCGAAATCGGACAGCATCCTGCCGTCCATCACGCGCCGCTCGCTGCTGTATGTGGCGGAGCACTATCTGGGCCTCAAGGTCGAGGAGCGGCCGGTGTATGTGTCGGAGCTCAAGGACATGGCGGAGGCGGGTCTGTGCGGCACGGCGGCCGTCATCTCCCCGGTCGGCAAGATTGTCGACCACGGCGAGGAGATTCTGCTCCCGTCCGGCATGGAGGCCATGGGCCCAGTGACCCAGAAGCTGTACGATACCCTGACCGGCATCCAGCAGGGCAGGATCGAGGCGCCGGAGGGCTGGCTGCGCGTGATCGCATGATGGCCCTGATCGCCTGCCCGTGTTTCACGCGCGCCAGGCCGTGAGCAGGTCCCGGATCCTCGTCTCCAGCATGTCGAGCGGCACCTGATTGTAGTAAAAGATCATCGTGCGGATTTCCGGTTCCGCCTGCCCCGCCGTCCGGCCCGCCACGCGGGAGAGCGGCTGCACATTGAGTTTTAGCGCTGCGGCGACCTCTGAGAGAGTCGCCGCGCTTTTTTGACTGTCGACCTGCAGCGTCAGATTGATGCCGGAGCGGGTGTCCACCGGCGTGACGAAGTCGCCGCCGTCATGGCGAAAAGCCCCCACCGCGACCTGCAGCTTCTGCGCATACAGGCTGCGCAGCCTGCGGATGCCGGTCTCGTAATACCCCTGCTCCATGTACAGCGCCAGGGTGAGCTGCTCGGCCTTGGAACAGGTCTGCGTGTACTGCCCCTTGATCTCCCCGAAGATGGCCGCCAGGCGCGCCGGCAACACCATGTAGGAGAGCTTGATGGCCGGAAAGAGGGTGGAGGAAAACGAACCCAGATAGACGACGCGGTCGTCCGTATCCAACCCCTTCAGCGCAGGTACCGGCCTGCCGAAATACCGAAGCTCGCTGTCGTAATCGTCCTCCAGTATGAGGCTGCCGTTGTGCCTGGCCCAGGCGAGCAGTGCCTGCCTGCGGCCGATGGGCATGATCGCGCCGGTGGGAAACTGATTGGAGGGGCTCAGGTAGACGGCGGAGGGAATGTTGACGGGCAGCGCCTCGATGGCAAGACCGTCCGATGCGACCGGTATGTATGACAGCGCGAACCCCGCGTCGCTGAACATGCTCTGCGGCGGCAGATACCCCGGATCCTCCAGACAGACGTGTGAGACCTGCATCTTTTGCAGGATGCGGGACAGGTGCCCCGTGATCTGCTGCGTGCCGGCGCTGATGACGATCTGGGCGGGATCGGCGCAAAATCCCCTGGCGCGGCGCAGGTAGCGGGCGATCTCAAAGCGCAGGGCCGCCTCTCCGGCCGGATCGCTCTCGAAGAGCAAAAGGCGGGCGTAGCTGCGAAAAACCTGCCCCATGCAGGCGCGCCACTTGTCGAAGTCGAAGCAGGAGAGGTCATAGAGGAAAGGATTTTCCTCCGGCTCGTAGATGTCGATGACGTGCGCTGCCTCCGCCCCGGCGCTCTTGCCCGGCGCCTCGTCCCTCTCGCCCCCGCCCACGGACGGAAGGCTCGCCACATAGTACCCGGACTGCGGACGGCTGGTGATGTAGCCCTCCACCAGGAGCTGATCGTAGGCGAGCTGCGTGGTGGTCACGCTCACCCCCAGATCGCGGGAGAGCGCCCGCAGCGAGGGCAGCTTTTCCCCGGGGCGCAGATCACCCTGCAGGATGGCAGTCCTGAGAGCATCATACAACTGTATATATTTTGCCGTATGCAAACTGTCATCTAATTTTCCTTGAAACGCCATTTTACCGCCGAATCCTCCTAAACTGTATATGAAAAAAATCCAATTCTGTCTATTTTACAGGGAACAATTCGAGTGTAGTATACTGGATGTGGGCCGCCTTGTCAAGCCGTTCGATACGGCGTGTGTCTGACAGGCGGCGGCGAGGGCAATCCTCGGAGGAGGTGCAGATGGAAGACAAGAAGATCAATCGCCTCGCGATGACCGCGCTGATGACCTGCCTGGTGCTGCTGGGCACCATGGTCATCCGCATCCCGAGCCCCTTCACGCAGGGCTATGTGCATCTGGGCGATTCCATGATATTTCTGAGCGTGCTGCTGCTGGGAGGCCCCTACGGTGCGCTGGCCTCGGGCCTTGGAAGCGGGCTCGCGGACCTTCTGGGCGGGTACGGCATGTACGCGCCGTGGACCTTTCTAATCAAGGGACTCATGGGCCTCATCATGGGCTTTTTCATAGACAGGATGTCCAAGGGGGAAAAGGCGCACCGGCGCATCCTGGGCATGCCCGTCGTCGAACTGGTCGGCATGGTGCTGGCCGGTCTGGAGATGGTGCTCGGCTACGCGCTGGTGGACGGGGTCCTGGCGGGTAACCTTCTGACGGGATTTCTGGGCGCGCCGATGAATATCCTGCAGTTCGTGGTCGGCATGGTGCTGGCCAGCATCCTGGCCGTCGCCCTCAGCAAAACCCCTGTGCGTCGCCTGTTTTACTACAGGCTGGACGATGTGCGGTAGGCGAGCAGCACGGCTGAATTTACATTTGGACACGAAAAACCGGGCCTGTGCCCGGCTTTTTGCATGGCGCTAACACCGGCTAACACCGGCGGGAGAGCGTCCGGGAGGCGCCGTATGGACGCCTTCGGCTCTCCTGGCGCGCGGACAGTATGTTTATCCATCTTGGGGTCGCAGCCGGACACAGTCTGGAGGCTGTCACGCGCCTGCTCGTTGTGCGCACCCTACGCGCGCAGTCGCTCCCGCGTCCCGACCACGCCCCAATTTCTCGGATACGCGGGCCCGCCTTCGCCCGTCACTTCTGGCCGTAGTAGGCCGTGGGGCCGTGCTTGCGCAGGTAGTGCCGGTCCAGAAGCTCCTGCTGCATCCTGCCCGCCTGGGGGTTTAGGGTCAGGGCGTGCCAGTCGGTGAAGGCGACTTCCTCTAAGACGACGGCGTTGTGCACCGCCTCGGCCGGATTTTGGCCCCAGACGAACGGTCCGTGACTATGAACCAGGGCGGCGGGCACCTCGACGGGGTCGATCCCCCGCGTGCGGAAGGTCTCCACGATGACGTGACCCGTCTCCTTCTCATAGGCCCCCGCGATCTCCTGCGGGGTGAGGAGCCGGGTGCAGGGAATGTCACCATAGAAATAGTCCCCCTGGGTGGTGCCCATGGCGGGGATATCCATCCCCGCCTGGGCGAAGGTCACGGCCCAGCGGGAATGGGTGTGGACGACGCCGCCGAGGGCCGGAAAGGCGTCGTAGAGAACCAGGTGCGTCGGGGTATCGCTGGAGGGCTTCCATCTTCCTTCTACAACCGTCCCCTGCATATCCACCACCACCATGTCCTCGGGCGTCATGCCGTCATAGGGAACGCCGGAGGGCTTGATCACCACGAGCCCCCTTTCCCTGTCGATACCGGAGACGTTGCCCCAGGTGAAGGTCACCAGCCCGTACTGAACCAGCATGAGGTTGGCCTCGCAGACCTTTTTTTTCAGTTCCTCCAGCATATCACAGCACCTCCGTCGCCAACTTCTCCACCGGCAGCGCGCGGCGGTACCGATCCATGAACGCCGAAAAGCCCGCGATGTCGCTCGCATCGGCCATCAGGGAGGTGGACTTCGCATCCGCAAAGACCTTCTCGTCCAGGTAGTCCTCCAGCGTTTCGCCATCTTCCCTGCGGAGCATATAGTCGGCCAAAAGCGCCATCCCGTATGCGCCGCCCTCCCCGGCGGTATCCATCACCGATACGGGCACCCCCGCCGCCGCGGAGAGCATACGCTGCCCGACGCCGGGCGTCTTGAAGAAACCGCCGTGTCCGTAGAGCCGGTCGATGGGAACCTTTTCCTCCTGCGTGAGGATGTCCAGACCGATCTTCAGCGTCGCCAGCGCCGATAAAAGGTGGGTGCGCATGAAGTTGGCGAGGGTGAGGTCAGCATCCGGTGTGCGCAGCAGCAGCGGTCTGCCCTCGTTGAGGTCGGTGACGCCCTCGCCGGAGAAATAGTTGTAGCTGAGCAGTCCCCCGCAGTCCGGTGCGCCCCGTAGCGCCTGCTCAAACAGCAGGGTATAGAGCCTGCTTTTCTCCACGGGCGCGCCGATGACCTCGGCGAACTCACCGAAAAGCTCCACCCAGGCGTTGATATCGCTGGTGCAGTTATTGCAGTGTACCATCGCCACGGGGCTGCCGTCGGGGGTCGTCACCATGTCGATCTCCCTGTGGACGCCCACGGGGCGGTCGACGACCACCATGGCGAAATCGCTCGTGCCGGCGGATACGTTTCCGGTCCGGACACGCACCGAGTTGGTAGCCGCCATGCCGGTGCCGGCGTCTCCCTCACAGGGGGCGAAGGGAATCCCGGACTGCAGGTCTCCCGCAGGATCGAGGAAGGATGCGCCCGCCGCGGTGAGGGTGCCGGCGGCATCGCCCGCCTGCAGGACCCGCGGCAGGATGTCCCGAATGGTCCACGGGTAGCCCTTATCGGCGATGAGAGCGTCGAATTTTCGCAGCATCTCCGCGTCGTAGTCCCTGCCGTCCGGGGCGATGGGGAACATGCCCGATGCGTCACCCACTCCGATGACCCGTTCGCCGGTGAGACGGGAATGGATGAAACCGCCCAGCGTCGTCAGATAGTCGAGCCTTGGAAGATGTTCCTCGCCGTTCAGGATCGCCTGGTACAGATGGGCGATGGACCACCTCTGGGGGACGTTAAAGTCAAAGAGAGCCGTGAGCGCCTCGGCAGCGGGTCCGGTGACCGTATTGCGCCAGGTGCGAAAGGCCGTCAGCAGGTTTCCGTCCCGATCGAAGGGTAGATAGCCGTGCATCATGGCGGAGATACCCATCGCGCCCACGGTGGTGAGGGTGACGCCGTACTTTTCCCGCACATCCCGCTTCAGATCCGCGTAGCAGGCCTGAAGGCCGGTGACGATGTCCTCCATCGTATAGGTCCAGATGCCGTCGACCAGACGGTTTTCCCAGTCGTAGCTGCCCTGCGCCACGGGCCTGTGCCCCTCGTCGAGCAGGACCGCCTTGATGCGGGTGGAGCCGAGCTCTATGCCCAGCACCGTGTTCTTCATATCCATATTCCGTGCCTCGCTATTTCATCC
>CAZDUM010000080.1:0-2902 GCA_964508645.1 uncultured Oscillospiraceae bacterium
GGAGTGCGCACGGCTACGACCGCCACACCTATCCACAGGGCGCGCATGATACGATCGGCCCGGGCATGGCCGGCCTCGCCCGTCGCCCCCGCACGAAACACAGGAACAGACATGGCTAAGGACATCATCATCAAAGGCGCCAACGAAAACAACCTCAAACACATGGACGTCACCATCCCGCGCGACAAGTTCGTCGTGCTGACCGGCCTCTCCGGCTCCGGCAAATCCTCCCTCGCCTTCGACACCATCTACGCCGAAGGCCAGCGCCGCTACATGGAGAGCCTTTCCTCCTACGCCCGCCAGTTCCTCGGCCAGATGGACAAACCCGACGTAGAATACATCGAGGGCCTGTCCCCCGCCATCTCCATAGACCAGAAGACCACCAACAAGAACCCCCGCTCCACCGTCGGCACCGTGACAGAGATCCACGACTACCTGCGCCTCCTTTACGCCCGCATCGGCCGTCCCCACTGCCCCGTCTGCGGCCGCCCCATCTCCAGCCAGTCCGTGGACCAGATGACCGAAGCGATCCTCCAGTACCCCGAAGGCAGCCGCATCATGATCCTCGCCCCGGTCATCCGCCAGCGCAAGGGCACCCACGAAAAGATCATCGACCGCATCCGCAAGGAAGGCTTCACCCGCGCCCGCATCGACGGCCAGGTGCGCCTGCTGGAAGAAGACGAGATCAAGCTCGAAAAGAACTACAAGCACACCATCGAGATCGTCGTGGACCGCATCATCGTCAAGGACGGACAGGGCAGCCGCATCAGCGAGGCGATCGAACTCGCCATCCAGCAGGGAGACGGGCTGGTGACGGTGACAGCCGCCCTCGGCGACGACACCTGGGAAAAGACCTTCAGCACCAAACTGGCCTGCCCCGACCACGGCGTCAGTATCGAAGAACTCGAACCGCGCATGTTTTCCTTCAACGCCCCCTTCGGCGCCTGCCCGGCCTGCGCAGGGCTCGGTTTTACGCAAAAGCTCGACCCCGACCGCCTCATCGATTTCGACCTGTCCATCATCGACGGCGCGCTGAAGAATATCTTCGCCTCCATGGAATACACCAGCTACTACTGGCAGGTCATCGACGCCCTCGCCGACATGTACGGCGCAGACCTCCGCAAGCCCCTGAAGGACCTGCCCGAAGCCTTCCGCCAGGATCTCCTCTACGGTACCGGCGAGCGAAAACTCTCCTACGACTACACCAGCAGGAACACAGGCAAGACCACCCACCGCGAACACACCTTCGAGGGTCTGATCAACAACCTGGAGCGGCGCTACCGCGAGACGGATTCCGACTACATCAAGGCCAGGCTCGATCCCTACATGGTGCAGGACACCTGCCACGTCTGCCACGGCAAAAGATTGAAGCCCGAGGTTCTCGCCGTCACCGTGGGCGAAAAGAGTATCGCAGATTTTTCGGATCTCTCGGTGCGCCAGGCCCTCGAATTTCTGGAGGGGCTCGACGAGACCCTGACACCGACCGAGCAGCAGATCGCCTACCAGATTCTCAAAGAGATCAAATCCCGCCTCCGCTTTCTCGCCGATGTGGGCCTCGACTACCTGACGCTGAGCCGCTCAGCAGGCACGCTCTCCGGCGGTGAATCCCAGCGCATCCGCCTCGCCACGCAGATCGGCTCCAGCCTCGTGGGCGTCCTCTACATCCTGGACGAACCCAGCATCGGCCTCCACCAGAAGGACAACGCCATGCTGCTGGCCACCCTCCGCCACCTGACGGACATCGGCAACACCCTCATCGTGGTGGAACACGACGAGGACACCATGTACATGGCCGACCACATCGTGGACATCGGCCCCGGCGCCGGCATCCACGGCGGAGAGCTCGTAGCCCAGGGCACGGTGGAGGATATCAAAGCCTGCCCCCGCTCCATCACCGGCCAGTACCTCTCCGGCAAACGCAAGATCCGCGTGCCCGACTTCAGACGGCCCGGCAACGGCCTTTTCCTCACGGTGCGCGGCGCCCAGGAAAACAACCTCAAGGACATCGACGTGACCTTCCCCCTGGGGGAATTCATCTGCGTCACGGGCGTCTCCGGCTCCGGCAAAAGCAGCCTCGTCAATGAAATCCTGTACAAGGGCGCGGCGAACGTCATCAACCACCTCAGAGAGCCCGCCGGCAAATTCAGGACCATCGAGGGACTGCAAAACATCGACAAGGTCATCAATATCGACCAGTCGCCCATCGGCCGCACCCCCCGCTCCAATCCCGCCACCTACACCGGGATGTTCACCCCCATCCGCGACCTCTTCGCCAGCATGCCCGAGGCTAAGATACGCGGATACGACAAGGGCCGCTTCAGCTTCAACGTCAAAGGCGGCCGCTGCGAGGCCTGCGGCGGTGACGGTATCATAAAGATCGAGATGCACTTCCTGCCCGATGTGTATGTACCCTGCGAAGTCTGCAAGGGCCGCCGCTACAACCGAGAGACCCTCGAGGTCAAATACAAAGGCAAGAACATCTACGAAGTCCTGGACATGAGCGTCAGCGAGGCGCTGGAGTTCTTTCAGAACATCCCCTCCATCCGCCGCCACCTGGAGACGCTGGAGGAGGTGGGCATGGGCTACATCAAGCTCGGCCAGCCCTCCACCCAGCTTTCCGGCGGCGAGGCCCAGCGCGTCAAGCTCGCCAGCGAGCTGTCCCGCCGCAGCACCGGTAAGACCCTGTACATCCTCGACGAGCCCACCACCGGTCTCCACTTCGCCGATGTAGACAAACTCCTCAGCGTACTCGACAAGCTGGTAGACGCCGGCAACACCGTCGTGGTCATCGAGCACAACCTCGATGTCATCAAACGCGCGGACTACATCATCGACCTGGGACCCGACGGCGGCGACCGCGGCGGCACCCTCGTCACCTGCGGCACCCCGGAGGAGGTCGCCT
>CAZDUM010000080.1:3002-5901 GCA_964508645.1 uncultured Oscillospiraceae bacterium
GGGGTCGCCGGCTGCCGGCAGGCTCGACTTGGAGCGAAGCGACGGAGAGCAGGTCGGCTGACCCGGCTCCCCGCCCCGAAGCGCACACGGCTGCGACCAGCCCCATCTCCCGCGTCACATCCCGCCGCGCGTCGCGCATTTTATCAGCGGCGCAGCCCACCTCCTGTACCCGTAGCCAGCGGTCCGCCCGCAGCTGCACCTGCGGGCTCACCGGCTGCCGGCGCCGCCTAATCGGCATCTTCGATAAGAAATTATCATTTCTTGACAAATTCCCCCTCCGGTACAATACTGTAGGAAATGGTCCAAGCGGCGCCGCCACACCCCGCGCGGCCGCCCGCAGGCCCGCCCGCACGCGGCGAGAAAAAGACAGAAGGCGCCCAGGCGCCGGGGAGGGAGTCCCATGAGGCAGGATATGAATCTGACGATGCTGACAGACTTTTACGAGATCACCATGGCCAACGGCTACTTCCTGAGCGGTATGGCCGACGATATCGCATACTTCGATATGTTCTTTCGCCGGGTGCCCGACGGCGGCGGCTTCGCCATCATGGCCGGCCTGGAGCAGGTGATCGACTACCTGAAAAACCTGCATTTCACGGAGGACGACATCGACTACCTGCGCAGCAAGGGCATCTTTTGCGAAGAATTTCTGGACTACCTGCGCGACTTCCGCTTCACCTGCGACGTGTGGGCCGTGCCCGAAGGCACCCCGATCTTCCCCTACGAGCCGATCATCACCGTGCGCGGACCCGTCATGCAGGCACAGTTCGTGGAGACCATGCTCCTGCTCACCGTCAACCACCAGAGCCTCATCGCCACCAAGGCCAACCGCATCGTCCGCGCCGCCAGGGGACGCGCCGTCATGGAGTTCGGCACCCGGCGCGCACACGGGATGGATGCAGCCATCGCCGGCGCCCGCTCCGCCTACATCGGCGGCTGCGTCGGGACCGCCTGCGCCATCGCCGACCGCGATATGGGCATCGCAGCCCTGGGCACCATGGCCCACAGCTGGGTCCAGATGTTCCCCAGCGAATACGAAGCCTTCAAGAAATACGCCGAGATATACCCCGATAACTGCACCCTCCTCGTGGACACCTACAATGTCCTCCGCTCCGGCGTCCCGGCAGCCATCCGCGTGTTCAAGGAGATGCACCCGACGAAGATGGGCATTCGCATCGACTCCGGCGACGTGGCCTACCTGACGAAGAAGGCCCGGCAGATGCTCGACGAGGCCGGCTTGCCCGACTGCAGCATCGTCGTCTCCAACTCCCTCGACGAATACATCATCCGCGACGTCATCTCCGAAGGCGCCTGCATCGACTCCTTCGGCGTGGGCGAGCGCCTCATCACCGCCAAATCCGAACCCGTCTTCGGCGGCGTATACAAGCTGGCAGCCCTGGAAAAAGACGGCGTGATGATCCCGAAGATCAAGATTTCCGAGAATGTGGAAAAGATCACGAATCCGGGCTTTAAGAAGGTGTACCGGCTCTACGACCGGGACACCGGCAAGGCACTGGCCGACATCATCACGCTCGCCGATGAGACGATCCCCGAGATAGACGACTACGAGATCTTCGACCCCAACGCCATCTGGAAACGCAAAAAGCTCTCCAACTACTACGTGCGCGACCTGCGCGTCCAGGTCTTCCGGGGCGGCATCTGCACCTACGAGAGCCCCTCCATCGAGGAGATACGCACCTACACCGCGGCGCAGATCGCTACGCTGTGGGACGAGGTCCTGCGCTTCGAAAACCCGCAGACCTACTACGTCGACCTTTCCCAGAAGCTATGGGACATGAAGCAGGCCCTGCTGTCCGACCACGCCAACCAGACGAGCGCCAGCCAGGACGGACAGCCCCCGCTGCGGGAAGGCGGCGCGGCGCCGAAGGGGAACCGCTGACAGCGTCCGCCGTCACACATCGAAGCGGTCATAAGCCGGACAGCAGTCCAGACACAATTTCCTGCCGCCCACGAGCCGGATCCAGTTGGCGCCCGTCGTTTCGCCGCAGCAGTCGCAGACATGGGAGTCGAAGATGCGAGCCCGCTCGGGCAGCGCGATTGCGGTCGGCTTGACATCGAACATCTCCCGAGGTTCGAGGCTCTGGTACTTCGCAAAAGACTCCTCGCGGCGCACGCTCTCTACCGCCGGCTTCAGCACCAGGCGAACGGACTGCCCGGTCGTCCGGTTATAGAAGGAAAAGGCCTGCTTGCCGCGTATGTGGAACAGCAGATTCCCCTTCCCGACGCTGCAACCCAGGATCACCTGGATGGCATCCACCCCGCAGGCGTCGTTTTCCGCGATGCACACGATCTGCTCATCCTCCGAAAATCTCAGCTGCAGCAGCTCGATGGCATACAGAGCCGCCTTGTACCCGATGGTCAGCCCACCGCAGGCATGCCCGTGAAACGCCACACACTTCTCCCACAAAATCCTCCCCGCATCCATCGTTCTTCCTCCTGTTCTCCTCCTGTTCTTCGATTCCGGCTTTTTCATGCGGCCGGCCGCTCCTACCTGACGATGACGATCCGCTGCCCGTCCACATCCCGCACGCGAACCGCGATCCCGTAGACCGCGGCGATATTTTGCTCCGTCAAAATCTCAGCCCCGCCCATCCCGTAGATGCGCCGGTCCTTCAGCAGCAAAAACCGGCTGCAATACCGCAGCGCCAGATTGAGATCGTGCAGCACCACGATGGCCGTGATCCCCTGCTCATGGCAGACGCGCGACACCATCCGCATGACCTCATACTGATTCCGCAGATCCAGATTGCTCGTCGGCTCATCCAGCAGCAAGAGCTGCGGCTCCTGCGCCAAAGCCCGCGCCAACATCACCTTTTGCTGCTCCCCGCCCGACATCTCCGCGACAGAATTGTCCGCCATCCCGGTCAGACCCATCTGC
>CAZDUM010000081.1:0-2652 GCA_964508645.1 uncultured Oscillospiraceae bacterium
GCGCCGCAGCGGGATGTGCCGTGCATGTGAACCACCCGCGCCGCGGCGATGGCTGGGCCTGTGAGAGGCAGCGACGGCCCGCACCGCGCCGAGATGCGCCGACCATGTATGCCCCGCATCCCGCTCTGGAGTGCGCCGCATGCCGGCCCGCGCCCTTCGGCAAGCGATGAAAGCTCTGCGCCCTCTACCGCGCGATCTCGAAGACCAGCGAGGTATCCGCCGTATCCATGGTGCAGACGGCGCCGAAGGGGATCGTGATCATCTTTTCCCCGTGCCCGGACTCCAGATGGTACATGACGGGCACATCGACGCCCTCCAGGATGTCCCGGAAGCAGTCGATCTCCGTATACGATGGCATGCCCTTGTTGACGATGTCGGTGAACTGGCCGAGGAGAACCCCGGCGCAGTCCCGGAATTTTCCGGCGTTTCGCAGCTGATAGGCCCATTTCTCGACCTTGGTCAGCGGCTCCTTGACCTCCTCGATGAAGATGATCTTGCCGCGGCTATCCATCTCATACGGCGTGCCCATGGCCGCGGACAGCAGGGACAGGTTGCCGCCCACCACGGGCGCGACGGCTCTGCCCGGCTTCATCACTTCGATGGGAATCCCTGCGGGGTTATGGAAGACATAGCGCTCCTCCCCGTTGATGGCGGCGAAGAAGGCGTCCCGCGTCTCCGCATCGAAGTTGTCCACCATGTTGGAGGATACCATGGGGCCGTGGAAGGTCACCAGGTCCGCCTGCTGGTTGAACAGCAGGTGCATGGTGGTCACATCGCTGTATCCGACGAAAATCTTGGGGTTGGCGCGGACGATGTCCAGGTCGATATGCCCGTAGCAGCGCGTGCCGCCGTCACCGCCCCGCACGCAGAAGATCGCGTCCACCTCCGGATCGGCGAACATCCGGTTGATCCACGCGCCGCGGACCTGGCCGCTGCCCGCCATGTAGCCGGCCACGTTGTCCGTCAGGTTGTCGGCCACCTTGACCCTGTAGCCCATATCCGTGAGCACACGGATGCAGGCTTCCTTTCTCTCTTCACTGATCGCCGAGCAGGGGGCGATGATGCCCACCGTGCCGCCCGGCTGCAAGGGTTTCGGATAAATCATCTCAACTCACTCCTTTTCGTCCGCTGCGCTCCTGCATGCGGCTTTTCATTCTTCGTGTATTTCTGTATCTCTCTATCTTTCTATCTTTCTCTATCTCCGGCTCTATTTTCGGATCAGGCGGTAGGCGATGTTGCTCCAGGGGGAGTAGTAGGTCTTGCCGCCGATCTCCTTGCAGGCGCGCACCTTGTAGTAGTAGGTTTTTCCCACCTTGAGGCCGCTCGTGTTCTTGTAGGTCAGGTTCTCCGTGGAAAACATCCGCTGGTACCCGCTGTTTCTCGATGTGGAGCGGTATATCTGATAGGTGACGCCGCTCACGGCCGCGAGGGCCTCGTCCGTCGTCCATCTGACGCGGACGTAGCGCTTGCCGGCGGACTTACCGGTCTCCGAGGATGCCTTCAGGGAGGCGGTCGCCACGGCCAGGGCTTCGCGCGTTCGGGCCTGCTCCTCCTGCATCCTGCCGAGCTCCTGCTGGAGCCCCTCCAACTGCCGCTGATAATCCACGGTTTCACCGGCGACCAGACCGTCGACGAGCCTGTCCACCTCGCTCTGCCGTATGAGCCGGATGGAATCCATCCGCCCCTGCGGCTGCGCGTAGACGCCGCTCACCTGCCCGCCCATCTGCAGGTTCAGATAGGTCAGGAGCGCCACGTTGTCCGTGACGGTCGTCGTGCCGAGCGTGCCGTTCGTGAACATCGCGAACCCGGTGTCTCCCTCCAGCATGTCACGCGTGCCGGCCACGACATAGGTCTCGTACAGATCGAGTTCCCGCCCGCCGATCATGATGTTCGTCACGCGGTAATCCTTATCCACGCCCGTGAAGTTCCCCTGGCTGTCCGTGGTGACGGAGGAGATGACGGTCTCCTGGATGTCGTAGGTCAGGCCGGACACCTGGAAAAATCCGGGGTAGCTGTTGGGATAGTGGCTGGCGGACATCTCCAGCGCATCCATCAGGTCCGCGCCGCTGAGTCTGACTACGGCGAGCTCCCTGCGGAACGGCAGGACCTGCAGGATGTTTCCGTATGTCACCTTGCCCGCCGGTATCTCGGCCCGGATTTCGCCGGATTCCACGAGGGCTATGTCGGCGCCCAGCACGGCGCGGTAGGCGTCGGCCACCAGGTCTCCCAGATTCGTCTCCCGCCGGTCCACGAGGCGCTGCCCGGTGCTGTCGTAGATGGTCAGGGCGTTTCCGGTGACGGTCACCACGGTGCTCTCGTCCGGCGGCACGGACACGGGAATCTCCGGCGTCTGCGTCGCAGTCTCCCCTTGCGCCTGCCCGCTGTCGGTGACGTTCGTACCGGTACCCGCGATCCTGCTCGGTGTCCCAGCCTGCGCCTGCCCGGTCCCGGAGAGGTCGGCATCATCCTCCCCCGCGGTCACGGTCGGTGTCTGCGCACCCGGCTCCTCGTCCGCGGCCGGCTCCCACGCCCAGACGACGCCCGGCAAAAGTCCAAACGCCAGGACGGCCACCAGGAGCAGGGCCGGCATCTTTTTCGGCATACGGTTTCCACTCATCTCTGATTCCTCCAACCTACCATCAACCTACCATT
>CAZDUM010000081.1:2752-5856 GCA_964508645.1 uncultured Oscillospiraceae bacterium
GCCGGGGCGGTGATCTTTTGCTGGGCGGGGTGTCAATCCATGAAAATGCTGCCGCCGATGAACTCCCGCAGGATGGAATTTCCGGCCACCATGCTGTCGTCCTCGATGGTCCGGAAAAACTGCAAAAACGCCAGGAGGCGCGCGGCGTCGGCGTACGCGGGGTCGTCGCTCGTGATGTCCCGCAGGAGCGGTTCGGCGTACTTCTTCAGCACGCTGATCTCGTACAGATGCACGGAGTTGAACATGACATCCGCCTCGTTGCTGTACGGAAAGATGTTCCTGTCCTCCCCCGCCCGCACCTTGGGCCAGTCGTGGATGGTGCTCTGCGCGCTGTGCCCGCGGTACTTGTAATCGCGCACCATGCGCCGCAGCATGCGGTGGTCCGTCGTGACGATGCGGTTGTGGCTGTCGATGTTCAGCTGCGTCAGCGGACTGATGTAAATCTTGAATTTCTCCTCCCGCGGCACGGATGGCGTCAGACCCTCGTTCAGGGCGTGAATCCCCTCGATGACGATGGGCTGGTCGGGCCGGATCGTGGTGACGCGCTTGCCGAACTCCTTGCTGCCCGTCATAAAGTTGAAGGCGGGCAGGTCCACGGATTTGCCGGCGAGCAGGTCCTGCATGTTGCGGTTGAACAGGGGGATGTCCACGGCGTTCAGATTCTCGTAATCCCGTTCGCCGTAGGCGTCCAGCGGCGTCTGCTCCCGCTCCACGAAGTAGTCGTCCGTGCCCATGTACAGGGGGTCCAGGCCCTTGACGCGCAGCTGGATGCATAATCTCCTCGCAAAAGTTGTCTTGCCGGAGGATGACGGGCCTGCGATCAGGATCATGCGTTTTCGCTGTCTGGTGATCATATCGGCGATCTGCACGATGCGCCGTTCGTGCAGGGCCTCGGAGAGCTGGATCAGCTCCTTGTAGCCGCCGTTTTCGATCTTCTCATTGAGGTCGGCGACATAGTCGATGCCCATGAGGCGGCCCCAGCGGTTCTGCTCGCCGAAGGTCTTGTACAGCGTCACCTCGTCCGCGTAGGGCGGGATGCGGTCGGGAGCGGCGGGCTGCGGGAAGCGGAGCAGCACGCCGTGGCGGTATTTTCGCAGGGCGAACAGGGTCAGGTAGCCGGTGGAGGGGACCATCTCCCCGTAAAAGAAGTCGCGGTAGCCGCCGAGTTCGTAAAAGGTCACGCCGCCGGGTCCGACGCCGGCTGCCGCCTCCTGCTCCGCATCGGCCATCTGGGCCAGCAGGCGCACCCGCTCGGCCTGTCCGCTCTCTATGAAGATGCGCTGGGCCTCCTCCAGGGAGACGGTCTCCTTGCGGATGGGGAGGTCCGCCTGCACCAGTTTCCACATCCGCGCCTCGATCTGCCTGACCTGCGAGGGCATGATGGGCTGTGGCGTCCTGACCTCGGTGAAGAGGCCCTGGTTGATCGCGTTCTCGATGTCGACCTCCACCGGGCCGAGCACATCGCTGATCGCCTTGAGGTAGAGGAGGATCAGGCTGTCCTGGTAGATGAGGTTGGCACTCTGGGTGCGCAGGTCGAGGAGCTCCACGCGGGTGCCCGCCTGCACCGGCTCCGCCAGCGAGGCGACGCGGTTGTCCACCTTGGCCGCGAGGACCTGGTAGGGCAGGCTGCTCTCGTAGCGGGATGCGAGGTCCGCCAGCGTCTGGCCGGGTGCCGCCTCTACATCCTGCCAGTCCGCGCGCAGCTCCGGCTTCAGCTGCAGCCGGAGCGCCCGGCCGGGCGCCGCGGCATGTTCGGCGGCATCGGTGAATGTGGCCGCGGCGGGTGCCATTCCAGCGGTGCACGCTGAGGTCGAGGCGGCGGCCATTCCAGCGGGGCCGGCTGAGGTCGAGGCGGTCGCAGCAGCGGCACTGTCCGTCTTCGTAATGCCGCTATCGCTGGGGGGTGCGGATGTTCCAGAAGGTTCGGCGGCTGCGCCCGTCTTCGCAACCCTGCTCGCGCCGGCATCCTCCGTCGCCATCGCCGCCCCGGGCGCGGCGAAAATCTTTTGCTCCGTACCCGTCATCTCCTCGGTCGCGCCGTGCGCTTCCCGACGCATCTCTTCCTTTATATCTATATCCCGATTCATGCTCGTGCTCGCTCCCATATCCCCGCCTGCCTTCCTGTTCGTCCGCGGAGCCTCCTCCTGTCCGCATCTTCGCCGGCCCCTGCGCCGCGCGTCTCACAACATGTATATTACCCGAAAAAAAGTTCGATGGCAAGACTTCTTTTGCCCGGCGCAGGGCCCGGATGCCGGATAAACACCCGCTTAACGGGTCCTAAAATTTCCCGCGAAATTTTTCAAAGAAAACCTACCGCTTTAATATTTTTTTAATATTCAACCTATAGAATGGACCCATACAAAGCAGAGAGCAATCACACGAGAAAAAAAGGAACTTGACACAGGAGGGAAAACATGAACATGTCGATTACGAGAAACAGAATCATCGCGCTGGCACTGACCATCGTGCTGGCCCTTTCACTCTTCAGCTTCTTCGGTCTGCAGACGGCAGACGCCGCGACCACAGTGGGCGCGGTCACAGGCCTGAAGGCCATGCACCGGGATGACGACTCCGTGGATCTGACGTGGAGAAGTGTCCCGGACGCCACCGGATATGAGGTCTCCCGGTACTCCACCACACACGGAGAATGGGATCCACCGTTTGTAACGGACTGGAACAGCTTCGAAATGGATGATCTTCCGTCCGCCACCGTCATTAAATTCCGTGTCCGGGCCTACGTGGAGAATGCCGACGGCACGCTTACCTACGGCGACTACGATACCTACACCACCTGCACCAGCCCGAGCGAGGTGGGCAACCTGCGCGCCTCCAATAAGACTTCCACCAGCGTCACGCTGAAATGGAGCGCGTCCAAACGGGCCGACCATTACCAGGTCTACCGGTACAACAGCAGCTCCGGCACCTGGACCCGCGTTATCACCACCACCAAGACCAGCTACACGGTCAAGAACCTGAAGAGCGGCACCTCCTACAGATTCCGCGTCCGGGCCTATCGCACCGTGGACAGCCTGAACTCCAAGTATCACAGCGACTATGAGTCCATCACCGTCAAGACCGCTTCGGCGGGCAGCAGCGGAAGCAGC
>CAZDUM010000082.1:0-1375 GCA_964508645.1 uncultured Oscillospiraceae bacterium
TTCATTCGGCCTTTTCATTTGCGGCGCAGCATGGTCTGAAACATGTGCACCTCGGTGGCGGCGGCCGCAGCCTCCGGGTCCCGCGCCATGAAGGCCGTGAAGATGGCGCGATGTTCCTCCAAAACCGTGCGCAGGTACCCGGCAGGGTAGCGGATATGGGCGTTGGCATGGCGCAGATAGGCGCTGTAGCGCAGGAGCGTATCCTTCAGCTCCCGATTGTGGCTGCCCTGATAGATCGCCAGGTCGAACCCGCGATTGATGCGCACCATCTTGTCCATGTCGTCGCGCATCGTGTAAAATTCCATGAACTCAAAGAGTTGGCTCAGGGTATCCAGCTCCTCCTCCTGCATGCGGAGAACGGCCCAGCGGGCGCACTGGACCTCCAGGAGGCTTTTCAGATAAAAGAAGTCGTCTATATCCTGTCTGTTGAATCCGCGCACCACGGCGCCGCGATTGGGGATGAGGTCGATGAGCCCCTCCTGCGCCAGGTGATGAAGGCTCTCCCGAACCGGCGTGCGACTCAGCCCGTAGCGGTCACAAAGCCTGTCCTCCACGATATGCTTGCCCGCCGGCAATTTGCCGGTCAGGATTTCCACGCGCAGTGCCTCCTCCATGCGCTCACGCGGAGATTTTTCCTCCCGGTCGCCGTTGATCAGTGCGTCTAAGTCCATTTCGCCCCTCCCAGGTCATCATTCTATCACGGCAAAACGCCACGCGTCAAGGATAACCGGCCGTGTGGTCGACCGGGGGCAGCGAGGGTTTCGTAACGAAATACGCTTGACAAGGCCGTCCGGTGGGCGTAGTATATAAACGCAAGGAGGCTTGCTGCAAACAAACCTCCCTACGGAATCAACCCTGACGGTTGCCACACACGAAAGGACTTTTAGCCGAGGAGTAAATCCTCAACCGTGAGCCGCTTGGTGCTAGCAGACGGCTCACTTTTCTTTATGGTGAAATCTCTCCGCCATCTGGATGATAATGCAGGCGATGGTTAGAATATCAGCCACTACAGATAGTGTGATAGTATCACCCCCTTTTCGGGAAAGATTTCCCGCGAGGGCAAAACACTCGCCTCCATTCCGCTCTCGCGGGATGATCGGCAACCGTCTTTTACCGTATGTCGCCCCAAAAAGGGCACGTGGGTTGGTACGAAGGGGTTATACCATATTTTACCGCGCCTGGCAAGACACTACATCGGGCCGGATGGAGGACGGTCGCGCGCGGGGTTTCTCAGCAAAAGATGATGCGTCCGGCATGCCCTGGCGTCAGGGATTTTGATGGGGAGCAGACGGCTGCGGCGCGCATCGGCAGAGCGCATGCGGGAAACAGCCCGGAGCCCCTTCAGGTGTGCACCCGCGCAGGGAAAAACACGGAG
>CAZDUM010000082.1:1475-4234 GCA_964508645.1 uncultured Oscillospiraceae bacterium
CGCCTGGGCGGATCGGGTGTATAATGGCGTGTGGGAACCGAAAGAGGGGAGAGGGGGCTATCTGATGGAAACACGGACCCAATCATGCCCTGATGGGCAGAGCCCGGCGGGGAAGCTGCTCGGGCAGGAGGAGATTGCGGAGGTCCTGGACAGGCTGGAGGCCTGCTATCCGGACGCGGCGTGCGCGCTGCACTACGAGAATCCGTTTCAACTCCTGGTGGCTGTGGCGCTGTCGGCGCAGACGACGGATAAGAGCGTCAATGCGGTGACGCCGGCGCTCTTCGCAAAATATCCGGATGCCAGGGCGCTGGCGGCCGCGGACCCGGCGGAGGTGGAGCCGATCATCCATCGCATCGGCATGTACCGGACCAAGGCGAAGAACATCGTCCGGATGGCCGAGGCGCTGGTGGAGACGCATGACGGCCAGGTGCCGGCGGACTATGAGGCACTGACGGCGTTGCCCGGGGTAGGGCGCAAGACCGCCAATGTGGTGCTCGCCGAGGCATTCGGGGAGCCGCGGATCGCGGTGGATACGCATGTATTTCGCGTAGCCAATCGCATCGGTCTGACATGCGAAAAGGATGTGTACAGGACGGAGCTCTCCCTCATGGATCGCATCCCGCGGGAGCGCTGGACAGCCGCGCACCACACGCTGATCTTTCACGGGCGGCAGTGCTGCACCGCGCGAAACCCCGCCTGTGCGCGGTGCGTGATCGCCGAATTTTGCGTCTACAGGCAGGCCCAGACGGCCCCGGCACAGGCCCAGACGGCCCCGGCACAGGCGCGGCAAGCCCAGGCGACCCCTGCGGCCCCAGAGCAGGCGCAGTCAACTCCATAGCGGAGGTGGCGCGCTATCCCTCCTCGATCTGGCGGATCAGGTTGATCATCTCGATGGCGCCCTCCGCGCAGTCGCTGCCCTTGTTGCCGGCCTTGGTGCCGGCCCGCTCGATCGCCTGCTCGATGTTTTCCGTGGTCAGCACGCCGAACATGACGGGAATACGGCTCTTCAGGGAAACCTGCGCGATCCCCTTGGAGACCTCGTTGCACACATACTCGTAGTGCGAGGTGTTGCCGCGGATGACGGCGCCCAGGCAGATGATGGCGTCATACCGGCCGGTATCGGCCAGTTTGGCGGCGATGAGGGGAATCTCAAAGGCACCCGGCACCCAGGCGATGTCGATGCAGTCCTCGTCCAGGTCGTGCCGCTTGAGGGTGTCCAATGCACCGGTGAGCAGCTTGCTGGTGATAAATTCGTTGAAACGGGCCGCCACGATGGCGATGCGGGTGTTTTCCTTAGAAACGAGCGCGCCTTCAAATGTTTTCATGGGTGTAGTCCTTTCCTTTTTGTTCTCTCTTGTTCCTGCGCATGTTCTTGCGCTAGTCTTTTTGCATACCGCTCAGCGTGCCTCTCAGCACGGCTTCGCGCCCATCTTTTACCATAAGCCCCGCGAGCAGGGCTTTTCGCATACCGCTCGGCGAACCTTTTAGTACTGGAGCAGATGCCCCATCTTTTCCTGTTTCGTCTTGAGGTAGAAGAGGTCATAGGGGTTGGCCGCGATCTGAATGGGCACGCGCTCGACGATCTCCATGCCAAATTCGGAGAGCTGGTAAATCTTGTCCGGGTTGTTGGTCAAAAGGCGCATGGTCTTGACCCCCAAATCGCGGAGAATCTGGGCGCCGATGAAGTACTCGCGCATGTCCCCAGCGAACCCCAGCGCCAGGTTGGCCTGCACGGTGTCCATCCCCTTGTCCTGCAGAGCGTAGGCGCGCAGCTTGTTGATCAGTCCGATGCCCCGGCCCTCCTGCCGCATGTACAGGAGAATGCCGCGCCCCTCCGCCTCGATCTGCCGCATGGCCGCCGCGAACTGCTGCCCACAGTCGCATCGCTTCGAGCCGAAGGCGTCACCGGTCAGGCACTCGGAATGGACCCGCACGAGCAGGTCCCGGCCGTCGCCGATCTCCCCCTTGACCAGGGCCACGTGATGCTCGCCGTTCAGCTTGTTCACATAGCCGTAAGCCATGAAGTTCCCGTACTCCGTGGGCATCTTCGTCACAGCGACCTGCTCCACCAGGACCTCGTGCCGCTTCCGGTACTCCTGCAGGTCCCTGATGGTGATGAAGCGCAGGCCGTAGCGCGCCGCGAACTCCTTGAGCTGCGGCGTGCGCATCATGGTGCCGTCATCCTGCATGATCTCACAGCACAGGCCGCATTCCTTCAGGCCCGCCAGCCGCAGGAGGTCCACCGTGGCCTCGGTATGTCCGTTGCGCTGCAGGACCCCGTTCTTGCGGGCCTGCAGGGGGAACATGTGCCCCGGCCGCCGAAAATCCTCCGGCCGCGCCGTATCTTCCGCGCATTTGCGGGCCGTATAGCCGCGTTCCTCCGCTGAGATGCCGGTCGTGGTGTCGATGTGGTCGATGGATACCGCGAAGGCCGTCGCGTGGCTGTCCGTGTTGTCCTCGACCATCTGGGGCAGTTTCAGCCGCTGGCAGAACGCCTCGGTCATGGGCATGCAGATGAGGCCCTTGCCGTGCATCGCCATGAAGTTGACATTTTCCGTCGTGGCGAACTGGGCGGCGCAGATCAGGTCGCCCTCGTTTTCGCGGTCCGGGTCGTCGGTGCAGAGGATCAGGCGCCCCTGCCTGAGGTCCTCGAGCGCCTCCTCGATGGTGCTGAATCGAAAATCTTCCATACTGTTTCCTTCGTGCTATATGCGTACTATATATGTGTGCTATATGAGTACTATATACGTGCTATATGC
>CAZDUM010000082.1:4334-5592 GCA_964508645.1 uncultured Oscillospiraceae bacterium
GGATCGTCTGCGGGCGGGGGATAGCGTCAGGCGAAACCATATTTTGCGAGGAACTCCATGGTCATGCCCTCCGGTTCGCCCGACTGCCGGGAGGGGGGGCGCCGAACGATGTTCCACCTACGGGCTTCTGTTCTCTATGGCAGGGGCGTCCGTGCCGGATGACGGCGCAAAAGTTGTCCGGGCGGCGGATCGTCTACGGGCGGGCGATAGCGTCAGGCGAAACCATATTTTGCGAGGAACTCCATGGTCACGCCCTCCGGTTCGCCCGGCTGCCGGGAGGGGGCCTCAGGTCCGCCGGAGGCCGGGTCTGCATCCGCCGGATTCCCGTTCCGCCCGCTCGCACCGTCCTCACCACGTGCGCCACGCATTCCGCCTCGCGCCGGCGCGGTCAACAGCTTTTCCACGTATTTTCCGATCTGATCGGCCTCGAGGTTCACCCTGTCGCCGCGCTTCCTGGCCTGCAGGGTGGTATGGGCGGCGGTGTGGGGGATGACAGACACGGAAAAATCGCGGCCCGTGACGGCGGCCACCGTCAGGCTGATGCCGTCGATGGCGATGGAGCCTTTCTCGATGATGTAGCGCAGCATGGACTGCGGCGGCTGGATGGTGTACCAGCAGGCGATGCCGTCGCGGCGTGTCGCTGTGATGGTGCCCACGGCGTCGATGTGGCCGGAGACGATGTGGCCGCCGAAGCGTCCGCCTGCAGGCATGGCCCGCTCCAGGTTGACGAGGCTGCCGGGGGAAAGGGAGCCGAGGGTCGAGCGGTTCAATGTCTCGTGCATGACATCGGCCGTGAACTGCGCCGCGTCGCGCGATGTGACCGTCAGGCAGACGCCGCTCACCGCGATGCTGTCGCCGATCTGCAGGTCCTCAAGGACGCGCCTGGCCGCGATCGTCAGGCGGCAGCTGGGGCCGTCCGTGCGGATGGCTTTCACGGTGCCTGTCTCTTCGATGATCCCTGTGAACATGGGAGAACCTCACTTTCCAGTAAAATGTCATCGCCGAAGCGAGTGATGCGAGGCGGCGTCAGCCGGACGCCCGCGTCCGGCCGCGGGAAGCCGGCGCCGCCCACGGGGCCCGGCGCCGCCTTCCCGCCCAGCAGCGTCGGCGCGATGTAGGCGAGGACGCTGCTGATGACGCCGCTCTCCACCAGCGACCAGGCCAGGGTGCCGCCGCCCTCGACGAGGACGCTGTCGATGCCGCGCCTTCCGAGCTCGGCCATGAGGGCGCGAAGGTCCACGTGACCGTCCCGGGCCGG
>CAZDUM010000083.1:0-5562 GCA_964508645.1 uncultured Oscillospiraceae bacterium
CCGGCTGGAAGGAGATCGAGTACGAGGTCATCCGCGACCGCAAGGACAACTGCATCATCATCTGCTCCATGGAGAACGTGGACCCCGTGGGCGTGCACACCGGCGACAGCATCGTGGTGGCGCCGACCCAGACGCTGGCCGACGCGGAGTACCAGATGCTCCGGGACGCGTCCCTGCGCATCATCCGCGCCCTGAAGATCGAAGGCGGCTGCAACGTGCAGTTCGCCCTCGACCCGGATTCCGGCCGCTACATCGTCATCGAGGTCAACCCCCGCGTCTCCCGCTCCTCCGCCCTCGCCTCCAAGGCGGCGGGCTACCCCATCGCCAAGATCGCGGCCAAGATCGCCTTGGGCTACAGCCTGGACGAGCTGACGAACTACATCACCCAGAGCTCCAGCGCCCTGTTCGAGCCGGTTCTGGACTATGTGGTCGTCAAGTTCCCCAAATGGCCCTTCGATAAGTTCCGCACCGCCTCCCGCAGGCTGGGCACCCAGATGAAGGCGACCGGCGAGGTCATGTCCATCTGCCGGACCTTTGAGAGCGCCCTCCTCAAGGCCGTCACCTCCCTCGAGGTTCGCTGCAACGGCCTGCGCATCCCCTATGTCCAGAGCCGCACCGATGCGCAACTCCTCGACAAACTGATGGCCTGCGACGATGAGAGACTGTTCGTCATCGCCGAGATTTTGCGAAGAAATCTCCTCACCCTCGAAGGCATCCATGCGCGCACCATGATCGACATGTGGTTCCTGGAGAAGATTCAGAACATCGTCAACATGGAGAGGCGCCTGCAGGAGGAGCCCATCTCCGCGAAGCTGTTCCAGGAGGCGGAGGCCATGGGCTTCACGGACGACGAGATCATCTCGCTCAGCCGCGTCAGCAGTGCGGCGCTTCACGACCTCAGGACCTACTACTCCATCTTCCCCGTCTACAAGATGGTCGACACCTGCGCGGGCGAGTTCGACGCGGCCACGCCGTACTACTACTCCTGCTACGACGACGAGGACGAGTCCGTGCCCAGCGACGGCCGCAAGGTGCTGGTCGTCGGCTCCGGCCCCATCCGCATCGGGCAGGGCATCGAGTTCGACTACTGCTGCGTGCAGGGCGTCTGGGCGCTCAAGGACCTGGGCTACGAGTCCGTCATCGTCAACAACAATCCGGAGACGGTGAGCACCGACTTCGACACGGCGGACAAGCTGTACTTCGAGGCGCTGCATGTGGACGACATCATGAACGTCATCAAGAAGGAGCGGCCCTTCGGCGTGGTGCTGCAGCTCGGCGGACAGACGGCGCTGAACCTGGCGGAGGGACTGGCCGAGCGCGGCATCAACATCCTCGGCACCCCGAACAAATACATCGACCTCGCGGAGGACCGGGAAAAGTTCTCCCTCCTCCTGCAGGAGATCGACATCCCCACGCCCAAGGGCGGCGCGATCACCGAGGCCGGCCAGGCGCAGGCCATCGTGGAGGCGCTCGGGTATCCGCTCATCGTGCGGCCGTCCTTCGTCATCGGCGGCCGGGCCATGCAGGTGGTGTATAACGATGCGGAGCTGGATCAGTACCTGAAGGAGGCCGTATCGCTCTCCGACGAGCATCCGGTGCTCATAGACAAATACATAGAGGGGATAGAGTTTGAGATCGACGCCATCGCCGGCGGCGGCGAGCTTCTGGTGCCCGGCGTCATGGAGCACATCGAGCGCACCGGCATCCACTCCGGCGACAGCATCTCCGTCTACCCGGCCTACTCCCTGCCCGACGCGGTGGTGGACCAGGCCATCGAGTACACGGACCGCATCGCGAAGGCCCTTCACGTCTGCGGGCTGATGAATGTCCAGTATGTCTACGACGGGCAGCAGATCTACGTCATCGAGGTGAACCCGCGCGCTTCCCGCACGGTGCCCATCCTCAGCAAGGTCACGGGCGTGCCCATGGTCAAGCTCGCCATGGCGGTGATGCTCGGCGAGAAGCTCTCCGACAGCGAGTGGGGGACCGGCCTCTATCCCAAGGCCGGCTACTACGCCGTCAAGGTGCCCGTGTTCTCCAACGCCAAGCTGACCGATGTGGATGTGGCCCTGGGGCCGGAGATGCGCTCCACCGGCGAGGTGCTGGGCATCGACCCCGACCTCGCGCAGGCCCTGTACAAGGGGTTCCTCGGCGCGGGCATCCAGGTCCACGGGACCGGCGGCATCTACGTGTCCATCCGGGACCACGACAAGACGGAGGAGACGGCCAGCCTCATGGCGGCCTATGTGGCGGAGGGCTTCACCCTCTACGGCACGGGCGGCACGACGAAGTTCCTGCAGGACCACGGCACGCCCTGCACCTTCGTGGAGCCGGGCGACGCGCATCCCATGATCGGCGAGGAGATCAAGGTCGTCATCAACGTGCCCCAGGTCACCAACAACACGAAGGCCGGCATGTTCCCGCTGCGCCGCCGCGCCATCGAGCGCGGCCTGCCCGTGCTCACCTGCATGGATACGGCCCGCGCCTACCTCGAGACGGTGCGCTTCCGCAAGATGGGAAAGCCCCTGACCTACCGTCCGATCTTCTAAAAAAGGTGAGGGCCGTGGGGCCGCCAAAATGCGCCGCAGCCTGGCCCCCTACAGCAGATCCTCGTCGAGCATCGCGCGGATGGTGATCTGCGGATTGACCGTCTGGCAGATGGCGAGATCGCACCTGAGGCTCATCAGCATGCCCGCCTCCACGGGGTCCCACCCGCGCGCCTGCAGCATGGCATACATCGCCTCCACGGCCAGGCGGGCGGCATCCTCGTAGGTGCGCGCCGACGCGATGACCATGACCCGCCCGCCCTCATACAGCGTGGGCTGCAGCGGCGCGCCGCCCTTGACGACGCTGACCCGCACCGTCACCTCGCCGGCTGTCTCCAGACCGTACTCGAACACCTCACCGTCCCCCATCAGCGTGTGCAGATCGCCCATGGCCAAAAGCGCCCCCTCGACCGCCACCGGAAACACGATCCGCGAGCCGGCCACGATCCGCCTGCAATCCATGTTTCCCCCGTGCGAACCGGGCGTGACCGTCGCCACCCCCCTGCCGGCAGGCGCGACCCCGATGACACCGATCATCGGCTCGACCGGCAGGATTTTATCCCGAAGATGGACCTTGCCGTCCGGGTGGGCGAACGCCCGCATCTCAAAAGGCCCCGGGCAGTTCTTGAAGAGGAACTGCGAAAAGCTCGTGCCCATGGCGCTCCAGTCGCGCGTGCGGATGTCCAAAATCTCCACGCAGAGCCCGTCGCCCGGCATGGCGCCCTCCACATACAGCGGCCCGGTGGCAGGGTTGGCCATGTACTTCCCCTCGGCCCGCCCCGCAAAATCCCGCTCGCCCGTCTCGCTCACGGCGCCGTCGTAGCAGTCCATCGTCTGAAATATGACCGTCTCGCCGTCCCGGCAGCGCGCCGCCGGCGGATTCTTCTTCGACATGACGTCGATCTTCTTCGTGCAAGGGATCGTCAGCATGAGAGCCTCCTCTATCTGAATTTTCGGTTGAAGTTGTTGAAGTTTCGGTTCGTTTGAGAGTCGTTTTGAGTCGCGTAGAGCCGTTTAGATTCGTTCGAGATTCGTTCTTCGCAAAAGATGGGTGCGTCGGCGGTTACGGCACGCGCGGGGTTGACGGTTCGGCAGAGTTCTTTCCCGTATCTGGTGCCGCGCCGCCGCCCGACCACCACACCGCACATTCCTTCACCCGCGCCACGTTCTCCTCGATTGGGTCGGGCTTTCGGGCGCATGTCTCTGCCACCCTGCCTACATGCTGACCGTGCCGCACGCCCCGCTACTCCCTCGCATCATCATCGTCGCCGGCCGCGCCGCCCTTTTCCTCCTTCGGTGCGCCTTCAGCCGCCGGCTCGGCACCCGCGATGGCACGGGACGCCGCCACGCGCGCCGTCAGCCTTCCTATGCCATAGGCGGCCACCAGCCCGCCCGCCATGCAGAGCAGGTCGAGCAGCACCTCGCCCGCCCCCTGAAACCGCGTGGGCAGGATCATCACCGTCGTCGCCGCCACGAGGCCGAGGATGCAGTGCGACGCCAGCGCATACCACCTCTCGAACAGATGTCCCACCACCCGAGACAGCGTGAACACCACCGCGCACGCGCCGATGGCGAGCGGAACGAGCACGCCGAGGTCCAGATGCGCCATCCCCGCCAGCATCGGCTGGTACAGGCCGAAGAAGATCAGCATGGAGGAGGACGACAGCCCCGGTACGACGATCGACAGGCCCCAGGCCACCCCGCAAAAGACGAACCACCCGAAGTTCGGCTCGATGTCGAGCGCTGTGCCCCGGCGCAGGAACGCGAGCAGTCCCACGAAGGCGAGGAAGCTCACCGCCAGGCCGACCCACGCGCTGCGCGGCCGCCCCTCCCGGCCCGCATCTTTCCACAGCGAAGGGAACATCCCCAGGATCAGGCCGATGAAGACGCAGACCGCCGCCTGGCTGTTCTTCTCCATGAACGAGCTGACCAGACCCGCGCACCCCAGGAACCCCAGCAGGACGCCCAGACCGGCGGGCAGGACGAGCCGCCAGTGATGCCGCAGATTGGCGATGGGATTCGACAGGACCGCGATGACCGGCTGATACAGGCCGAAGATGACGCAGAGCACGCCGCCGCTGACGCCGGGCAGGATGCCGCCGATGCCGATGAGGACGCCCTGAAGGACCAAGATCAGGACGCGGCCGTACCTGGCCAGCAGGCCGGGCGCCCCCGCCTCACGCTCACTATGGGATGGAGTTTTTTCGGTATGGTGCAACGAAGTGTCCTCCTCAAATACAGCTGTACGCGGCGGGCTCGCTGTCCGTCAGACTGACGGTGTAGCCGCGGCCCGGCGCCGGAATCCAATCCCAGAAACTCGCCTTTTGCCCGGGAAAAGCCTCCTCCATCATGGCGGCGATGACGCCGCCGTGGCAGACGACGATGGAGATGGCATCCAGTCCGCTGTGCCGGTGTGAAAGCTGCTTGACGCGGTGCAGCCCCAGAAGCTCGCGGTAACCCGTCCGCACACGCGCGCGAAAGGATTCCGTCGAGTCGCCCCCCGGGCAGGCGATGACATGCGCGGGATCGTCCATCCAGGCCTGAAACTGCGGATCGTCCGAGAGGTCCTCGAAGGTGCGGCACTCCCAGCTGCCGAAGTTCATCTCCCGCAGGTTCGGGAGAGGGCGGCGCGGCACATCGCCATAGATGGCCGTCAGCGACTGCTCCGCGCGCAGCATGCCGGAGGTGTAGCAGTCCGCATCCGCGAGCGGCGGATAGATGCCCTCCGCCCTAAGGTCCAGCAAAGCCTGCAGACCCTCCGCCGCCAGCGGCAGGTCGGCCGCGCCGTAGAACCAGCGCCGCAGATTGCCCTCCGTGATGCCATGCCGGATGAGATGGATATAGGAACGCATAGGTCTCCTTTCTGTCGGCAGCGCCATGTGAAGCGCGGGCGTCGCCCCGCGAGAGTGTCCAAAAGGTGCTTCGCGGTCGCCCCGCGCCCCCACCTTTGATTTCAAGGGCGCACTGACGATATGTTTTGACTCCACTTCGGGGCCACAACCAGACACTCTCGTAG
>CAZDUM010000084.1:0-5357 GCA_964508645.1 uncultured Oscillospiraceae bacterium
GCCGCCTGTGCCTCGGTCACCGCCTCCGCTGCGGGCTCCTTCGCCTTGGACGTTTTCTTTGCCTTGCTCTTTGTACTCTTGCTGTTGTCCGTTGCCATCCTCATTCCCCCATGCGCGTCTTCTGCTGCTGAATCTCCATCAGTTCCTTCGTCAGCGCCTCCACGGAGGCGTTCTCCGTATCCCCGTCCACCAGAGCCAGGCGGGCGATCAGGTCCTGCTCGCGCCGGTTCAGGCAGAGAAGCTGCCAGGTGCGGACGCACTGCTCGAAGACCTCCTCGCCGTTGCCGCAGACGACCACCTTGTCGAGAGCCGCCGCGAGCGCCTCGCTTTCCTCGGGGTCGAGACGGTCCATCACCTGTTCGAGATGAAAATCCCCGTACAACCCGTAAAACTCGAAGATGAGATCTTTTACCTTGCGGCTCAGCGCGCTCTCCAGCATCCCGTCCGTCTCCAGGAGTTTTTCCGTCAGAGACGGTTCCATGAACACGGCCTTGAGCACATTGGCCTCCAGGGACGACAGGGCGGGCTGCTCGTCATCCCGCCGGGCCACCTCACCTGCCGCGGGCCTGCTCTGCACCTCGACGGCGGGCCGCTGCCCGACCATCTCCAGCTTGATCGCGCTCTCGGCGATGTGCAGCTCGCGCGCCAGCTTCTGGATATACACCTCGGCCTCGACCGGGCTGACCTCCCGCAGCACCGCACCGGCGCCCCGCAGGAAGTCGATCTTGCCCTCCTCGGTCTCCAGGTCCAGCCCCCTCTGCAGGGCGGTCAGCTTGTAGTCGATGTAGGGCATCGCCTCATCCACCAGCGCCAGAAAGGCATCGCGCCCGTTCTTCTTGATGAATTCGTCGGGATCCTTGCCTTCCGTCACATGCAGCACCCGCACCTTGCAACCCTCCCGGCTCAAAATATCCATGCCGCGAAGGCTCGCGTTCTGCCCGGCGCTGTCCGCATCGTAGGAGAGCACGACCTGCTTCGTGTACCGCTTGATCAGCTTCACCTGGTTCTCCGTCAGCGCCGTCCCCAGGGATGCGATGACATTGTGGACGCCGGCCTGATACAGCGCGATGGCGTCCATGTACCCCTCCACCAGGATCGCATATCCCTCCCGGCCGATGTCCTGCTTCGTGGTGTTCAGGGCGTAGAGATTGTTCTTCTTCTGGAAAATCCTGCTCTCCGGAGAGTTGAGGTACTTCGGCGTATCGTCGCCGATGGCCCGCCCGCCGAAGCCGATGACCCTGCCGCTGGTATTGATGATGGGGAATATCACGCGATCCCGGAACTTATCATAATATTTACCCTTACTTTCGGATATTAAACCCAATTCCAGCAAGACCTTTTCCTCGATGCCCCGTTCGCGGAGAAAGTGATAGAGGCTGTCCCACGATCCGTCCGCATAGCCGATGCCGAACTTTTTGAGCGTGGCATCCTCTATGCCGCGCCTGCGCATGTAGGTGTAGCCCGGGTTCCTCTGCTCGGTGAAGGCACGGTAAAAGAATCGCGCCGCCTCACGGTTGATTTCGTAGTATTTTTCGCGATCCTCCGCGCTGCGGCTCAGCTCGACGGTGATGCCGTACTCGCGTCCCAGCTTCTCGACCGCATCGCCGTATTCGAGGTTGTAGTAGCGCATGGTAAAGCCGACCACATCCCCCGATGCGCCGCAGCCGAAGCAGGTGAATATCTGCTTTTGCTCGGACACGACGAAGGAGGGAGTCTTCTCGCTGTGAAAGGGGCACAGACCCTTGTAGTTGGCGCCGCTCCGCCTGAGCGGGACGACGCGGCCCACCACATCGACGATATTCAGCTTGCTCCTCAGGTCATCGACCGCCGATTTGCTGTAATACAGTGGCATGTGTCAACCTCATCTGACCGGGTACATTCATCTGACCGGGTATAGCCGGCAGGCTGCACCGCGGGCCGGTGTACATCCGTCCTCACTTCCAGCTCTGCGGCACGAACAGGTCCTGATACAGGTGCAGCGCGTAGCGGTCCGTCATGCCGGCCACATAATCCTTGACCGCCTCCTGCACGCCGTCGATGCCGGCGATGCGCTGCAGGTCTTCGGGGAGCTTTTGCGGATGCTGCAGGAAATAGCGGTACAGCGAGGTCAGGACGACCTCGATTTTCGTCAGGTCCTCCTCCCGCTTCACCGCGCTGCTCTTATATACATGCTCGAACATGAAGGCCCGCAGGTTCTCGAGCTCCACCCGGTACGCCTCGCTCTGCTGTATCCGGTCCCGGCCGTCGCTGTTCTCGATGACATCCGTCACCAGGCTGTCGATCCTGGCCCGGTGGCTGTCGCCGAAGAGCTCGATCGCCGTCCTCGGAATATCCTGCGGTCCGATGACGCCGCTGCGCAGCGCGTCATCGATGTCGTGGTTGATGTAGGCGATGCGGTCGCTGATCTTGACCACCTCGCCCTCCAGCGTAAAAGGTCTGCAGCTGCCCGTGTGGTTGGCTATGCCGTCCCGCACCTCCGCCGTCAGATTCATCCCCTGGCGGCGCTCCGTGGACTCCAGGACATCGACGACGCGCAGGCTCTGCCTGTTGTGCGAGAAGCCGCCCGGATGGATGGCGTCGAGCACCGCCTCGCCGTTGTGGCCGAAGGGCGTGTGCCCCAAATCGTGTCCCAGGGCGATGGCCTCCGTCAGGTCCTCGTTGAGCGCCAGCGCCCGCGCGATCGTGCGGGCGATCTGCGAGACCTCGATCGTATGGGTCAGACGCGTGCGGAAGTGGTCCCCCTCCGGTGCCAGGAACACCTGCGTCTTGTGCATGAGGCGCCGAAAGGACTTGGAGTGGATGATGCGGTCGCGGTCCCGCTGAAAATCCGTGCGAATTCGGCACGGCTCCTCCGGGACGGCCCTTCCTCTGCTCTCGGCGCTCTTGACCGCCAGCGGAGACAGCATCTCGAACTCCCGTTCTTCTAATTGTTCACGCAGCAGCATGCTCTCTCTCCTTTGGCGCGCCTGCCTTGCGCGCATCACGGCCGGATGGGCCGGCTGCTTCGGATGCGCGGTAATGGCCGGCAGTTTCAGGTGCACGGTGATGGCCGGGCCGCTTCGTATGCGCGTGTGATGGCCGGCAGCTTCGGGTGCGCGGTGATGGCCGGGCCGCTTCGGTTCGCGTGTGATGGCTGGGGTGCCTCGGACGCGCGGTGATGGGCCGGCTGTTTCAGGTGCGCGGTGATGGCCGGCAGGCTTCGGTGCGCGTGTGATGGCTGGACGCTTCGGGTGCGCGGTGATGGCCAGCAGCTTCGGATGCGCACCGCGACCGCCCCGTCAAGGCGCCTACTTCACGCCGGTGTGGCCGAAGCTGCCGGTGCCGCGCTCCGTCTCATCGAGGGTGTCGGCCGCCGTAAACACGCCCTTGATGTAGCGGGCGAAGACGACCTGCGCGACGCGGTCGCCGTCATGGATGGTGTACGGCTCCTCCCCCAAGTTGATGAGCGCCACCTGCCACTCGCCACGGTAGTCGCTGTCCACGGTCCCCACCCCGTTGGCCATGGTGATCCCGTAGTGGATGGACAGACCTGAGCGCGCGCGTACCTGGGCTTCCAGCCCAGGCGGAAGCTGGATGTACAGGCCCGTGGGCACCAGCTTCCGCTCTCCCGCACGCAGCGTCAGCGGGCCGTGCGGGAGGTACGCGCGCAGGTCCGCCCCGGCCGCCCCGGCCGTCTCGTAAGACGGCAGGCGGCCGCTTTTGCTCAGAACCGGGATGGACACCGTCTCCACGCCGTCCTGCCAGATGAGGCGTCCGGTCCTCTCCCGCGGGTCTTCCTCACGCATACCCTATGCCTCCATCATGTCCGCGAGCCGGATGCGCCGGTTCGTGACCGCCACGGCGCTGTAGGCATCCAAATCGCAGATCAGCGCCTTCGCCCGCTCGATATCCTCCATCGTGACGCCGCTCAGGCCCGCCAGAATCTCCTCGGCCGTATAGATATGGTCCAGAAGCAGCAGGTTCTTGCCGGTCCCGAACATGCGGTTCGACACATTTTCCTGCCCGAAGATATAGGAGGACTTGAGTTGCTCCTTGGAGGCGGATAGCTCCTCCTCTGTGACGCCCTCCCGCTTCAGCCGCAGAAGCTCGCGGCGGATGCCCTGGATGGCCTCCCGAATCTTGTCGTGGCTCACGCCGGCGTAGATGCTGAAATACCCCGTCCGGCTGTAATTGCCGATCGTGGAGTATACGCTGTAGGCCAGGCCCTCCTCCTCGCGGATCGTCTGAAAGAGGCGGGAGCTCATGCTGCCGCCCAGGATGTTGTTCAGGACCGACATCGCGTAGTACAGGGGGTCCGTCAGGCTGATGCCGCGCGTCCCCAGGCACAGATGGGACTGCTGGATGTCGCGCACCACGACGCGCCGGGCCCTTTGATACGGCGCCACGGGGCTATCCTCCCTGGGTTTGGTCGCCCGCAGGGTCTCGAATCTGCCGCTGAGGTACTCGATGACCCGCTCCGGTTCGAATCGGCCGGCCACGGATATGACCACGGCGTCCTGGCTGTACTGGGCAGCCATATAGTCCATGATCACGCGGCGGCTGATGCGCGAGAGGGTGGTCGGCGTGCCGGTGATGGAATGTCCCAGGGGATCGTCCCGAAACAGCAGCGAGTCGAGCGTGTCGTGCGCCAGATCGTCCGGCTGGTCCTCGATCATCTTGATCTCCTCGCAGATGACCTGCCGCTCCCGCGCCATCTCCTTCCCGTCGAACACCGAGTTCGTCAGCATGTCGAGGAGCACATCCGCGCCGGTTTCAAAGCTCTCGCCGAGCGTCTTCACGTAGAAGCACGTGGCCTCCTTCCCGGTAAAAGCGTTGATCTGCCCGCCGATGCGGTCGATTTCGGCTGCGATGTCGCGCGCGCTTCTCGTCTTCGTTCCCTTGAACAGCATGTGTTCGATATAGTGGGAAACGCCGGCATAGCGCGGGTCCTCGTCCACGGCGCCTGCGCGCACCCAGATGCCGAGCGCGACGGACTGCACATAGGGGATCGGCTCCATCACCACGCGCACGCCGCCCGGCAGCGTGCGGATGGATATGCCCGTCTCGCCGGCTACATTCTTTGCTCTCATCGATATCGTACCTTTCCTTTGTCTATCGTCTGCCTGTCGTCTGTCTGCCGGCGTTTCCATCGCCAGCATCTCTATCTTTTATCCCATCGTCGTCCCCGCCCGCCGGTATCCCCGACTGGGACTGGCGCCCTATCGTCATCTCTGCCCGCCGTCATCGTCCATCCGCATCCGCCGCGCCGGGTTGCCCGTCCGCCGGCTTCAGCGTCCCGCACACTTCGCCCTCCGCCAGCAGCCTCGTCAGAAAGGTCCGCCTGTGTATGGGCGTCAGACCCAGCCGTCGCAGCGCCT
>CAZDUM010000085.1:0-5262 GCA_964508645.1 uncultured Oscillospiraceae bacterium
CAAAATCCGTATGAACCGAGAGGCATCTGAGGACGCAATAGCCTAATGTGCCGACGAGGAGCACGATTTCCATGACCGCTACGTAAATGCGATTCGCCTTTTGAAGTTTCCCGCTTTCCATGACCAGCATCTCTCCTTTCATAAAGTTTCCATCGCCCGATCTCCTGCCCTTATCATGCGACTTTTGCCCTGCGTTGTCAAGATATTATCAAAAAAAAATGTTAAAAAATTCCAAATTCATCGAAGGCGCGGGCGGCAAAGGCAAAGGGTGGACCGGGCCTCCTTACGTGCGATGCAGCAGGCCGGGCGCGGTCTCTATCACATCGCCGTCCGCCGTCACGAGGATCGCCTCCACCGCCTCCTCAGATTCCAGCAGGGCGAGGGCCTCGTCGCTGCCGAGTGCCAGAAGGGTGGTGGAGAGGGCGTCCGCCTCGGCGCTCATGCCGAGCGGTGCGATGACGGTGGCGCTCTCTATATCCGTGTCCACCGGCCAGCCGGTGTCCGTGTCCAGAATGTGATGGTAGCGTACGCCATCCTTCTCGACATAGCGCTCATAGGTGCCGGAGGTGACGATGGCCCGGTCGGCGCAGGACAGGGTGCCGAGCAGGGTGCCGTGGGGGTCCTGTGGATCCCTGACGCCTATCACGAAGGGATTCTCGTCCGCCTCTGCCCTGGCGGCGGCCGACGCGTCCAACCTCTCCGCCTTGCCGCCCAGCGCCACGATGTTGCCGCCGAGATCGATGATGGCGCTGGTCACGCCGCGTTCGGCCAGAAAGTCCGCCAGCCTGTCGGCGATGTAGCCCTTGGCGATGCCGCCCAGGTCGATCCTGGCCTCCGGGTCCGTGAGCTGCACCGTGGAGGCCGCCTCGTCGATGACGATCCTGCGATAATCCACATGCGCCATGGCCGCCGCCAGGGCCTTCGGGTCCGGCAGCACGCCGCCTGCGGACGCATCCTCTGAACCGCCACCCGCCTCGTCCGCATCACCGCCGGCAGGGAGCGCATCGCCGTCCGCCGCACCCTGTGCATCCTGCGCGTCTTCTGAACGGGTTCCCGCCTCGCCACTCGTCGAAGCCCCATCGCCCGCATCGCCCGCGGCCGCCTCCGCCTGGTGAAAATCCCAGAGCGCGCTGGCCGTCCCGATGGTGATGTCGAAGGCGCCGCCAGACAGGTCGCCGAAGGCGATGCCCTTCTGGATGACGGCCAGCGTATCCGCGCTGACCGAAACCGGCTCTCCCCCCGCCCGGTTGATCCTGTCTATATCGCTGCCGGCTACGGTCTTGCTCAGCAGCGCCTCGTAGTGCCCGCACACCTCGAAGGCCTCGTCGATCAGCCCGCCGGCCGTCTCCTCGGTCACACGCGCCGCCTCCGCCTCCTCATCCGTCTCCGGTGCCGCGCCGGCCGCCCCGCCGCCTTCCATGCCATAGATCGTGACGGTGCAGACGGTATCCAGATAGAATCCCGTCCGCGACACGCCCTGCCATGCGCCGCCGGCGGACCAAAAATCCGTGTTCTCCACGCAACCCGCCTGTGGTATAATGAGGGCGAGCAGCAGAAGCACCGCAAGAGTACGCCTGGCCAAACCGTTCATGCCGTGAAAATCCTTTTCTCCGTACCTCCCTCGGCGATACGGGACCGGCTGCGCATACGAATAGGCGCCAAAAAGGGGGACCGCATGTTCAAAAAAGCGGACATCGTCCTGTTCTTCATCATCCTCATCCTGGGCACGGCCGTCACCGTCTGGACCCTCGCGGGCAGCCGGGCGGGGCAGGTCGCCGTCGTCACGGTGGGCGGAAAGGTCTACGGTACCTACGACCTGTCCGATGACCGGGAGATCGACGTGGTGCAGGGCGGACACCACAACCATATTACCATAAAGGGCGGCGCCGTTTCAATGACCTTTTCCGACTGCAAGAACCAGGTCTGCGTGCACACGGGCCGCATCTCCGAGACGAAGGAGACCATCGTGTGCCTGCCGAACCGGGTGATGGTGGAGATTCGCGATGAGGCGGGCGTCGCGACCGGCGATGAAAGGAGTGACGTGGATGTCATCACGGGGTAAAATCTTTTCTTCCCGGCAAAAGCGTCTCACGCCGGAGGTCATCGCTCTCTGCGCGCTGCTGACGGCGCTGGCTCTGATCTTTTCCTATGTGGAGGCCTTGATCCCGGTGCCCGTGCCCATCCCCGGCGTGAAGCTGGGCATCGCCAACCTGGTGGTCCTCATCGCGTTATACCGGCTCGGACCGGGCTATGCGATGCTGATCAACTGCGTGCGCATCGTCGTGGCGGGCCTGCTCTTTTCGGGCGTCTTCGGGATGCTGTACTCCTTCGCCGGCGGATGTCTGAGCCTGCTGGTCATGATGCTCCTGAAGCGCGCCGGGTGCTTCAGCATGGCGGGCGTCAGCATGGCCGGCGGGGTGGCGCACAATCTGGGTCAGCTGCTCGTGGCGGCGCTGCTGATCTCCAACGCGCGGATGCTGGTCTACTTCGGCGTCCTCCTGTACACCGGCCTCGCGAGCGGCATCCTCATCGGCATCCTCGCGACCCTCGTGGATCGCCGGCTGCCGGCGCGCCTGACGCTGCGGTAGGTGCATGGCGTCCGCGTCCGGTCGGCCGCGCTGCGCCCATCCCCTGCCTGCCCCGGGACGGACGCGACGGCGGCGCCCTCGTCATATGCTAGGATGGGAATATGAAAAAAGAACGGCGTGCACGCGGCATACCGTTCTCTTCATTGGTGATCTGTGGCGGGCTCGAACCGCCGACCTTCTGGTTGTCACCCAGACGCTCTCCCAGCTGAGCTAACAAATCATCTCTTTCCCCTGCGCAAAAAGAAGTATAGCACACCCGCCGCCAGAAGGCAAGAGAAAAATTATGCTGCGGGCATGGAAAACTCTGGGAGTCCAAATCCCCGCCACCAGCGCCCGTGGGACAAATCGCGCAGCGGAGATGGGATCCGGCGGGGTTCAGCGCGAAGGCCGCGCCGGTCATGCGGCCGTCAGCACCACGCAGGCCTTGAAGAGGTCGCCGTCCACCACCAATTCAAAGGTTCCTCCCATGAGCCTGACCAGTTCGCGCACGGTGAACAGACCCAGACCGCTGCCATGTTCGGCGCCTGCGGATGCCGCCGTCCGGCGCGCGTCCTCCGTCAGGTCCTCGTCGATGCGCAGCGGTTCGGCGGAGATATTCTTGATCTCAAGCAGGATCTGGGCGGGCGCATCGGGCCGGTAGGCGGGCAGATCGGAGAGGTCCAGATAGACCCGACTTTCGGCCCTGGCGTATCTGGCGACATTGTCCAGCAGGCTTTCCAGCACCTTCCACAGGACCTGCCCGTCCGCATACACCCGCCCACCGTGCTCGCAGCGATCGGTGAAAACCGGCGTCAAACCCCGGGCGGTCAACTTTTCCTCCGTCTCCGTAAGCGCCTGCCTCAGTAAATCCGGCAGATCCAGCGCGGCGATGTCGACCTGCACGGCGCCGGCCTTCGCCTGCGTGGCCTCGAACAACCCGTCCGTCAGCGCCAGCAGTTCGTGCGTCTCCCTTTCCAGAACGCGCAGGTGCATGGCGGCATTGGGGCTCGCGAGGCCCTCGCTCCGCAAGAGGTCGGCGTGGGTCGCCATGGACATCAGGGGCGCCTTCATCTCATGTGATGCCTTGAGAATCTGACCCATCTGCCGCTTCTCCTCCTCTACCCTTTCCTCGACCATCCTGTCCTGATCCCGGCAGAGGTGGTTGATGTCGTCGGCCAGCCGGTCGAGCTCGCCCGCGGGACCGTTTTCTCCGAGTTTCACGGGGATTTCTGTGGAGAAGTCGCCCTGCCGGGCGCGTGCCACGCCCTGCCGGATGGCACGGTATCGCTGCATCTGTCGCGGCACGACGAAAAGGAGCAGGAGCAGGGCAACGGGCAGACCCACCCACGTGGCGGACAGGGCGCAGAGCAAAAGCAGTAGAAGCAGCACCTTCGCCGTCGTCCTATCGCTGCCGCGAAACCGCCGCGCGATGGTCAGGACGAGGCCGCCGATGAGGGATTTTTCCCAGAACTTGTGTGCCTTCAGCTTTTTGACCATCGACACGACGAAGAGATAGAAAAGCAGCGTCAGCAGAATCATACCGCAGAGGCCGAGGAGGAGTGAAAGTCTGTTCGGCAGGCCGAATCGATACGCATCGGGATACCACGGTGTGTAGAGGCCGAACCAGTCCTCCGACAGCCATATGTATAGGAAGCATGCGCCCAGAAGGATGGCGAGGAGGCCGAGGCCGACCGCCGCGGCCAGCTGGACCTCCGACCAGATGCGGTCGAACCCGTTCAAGCGGATGTGACCCGCTTCGTCCCGGCTCAGTCTGCCGCAAAGTACCAGGATGATGATGAGGAGGATCAGGGCCGCGGCGCCGAAGAGCAGCGCGCCAATGCCGCTGTACAGGATGCCGTCCTCCAGGCCCTGGTGCAGGGTGGCCATCAGCTGGCGGGGACGCCACCAGTCCTCCATCCACGGGCCGTTGTTTTCCCGCAGGAGATGCAGGGTAATGCAGACGGTCGCGTCGAGGGCCGCCAGCACCGTGCAGGCGACCAGGGCGGCCCACAGAAGCCCGTAGCCCAGCTTGCGCAAGACCGGGACGCGCGCAGGTGCCGGGGCGCCAGTCCCTTCCTCCGGTGCGGGTGCGGCCTGTGCGCCAGACCCTCTCTCCCCTACGGGCGAGGCCGGCGCGGGTGCGGTCTGTGCGCCAGACCCTCTCTCCCCTGCGGGCGAGGCCGGCGCGGGGCCAGACGAGGCGCGCATCGCCTCCGCGGCCGCGGCAGCTGCGCCTACGTCCGCCGATTCGGCCGGCGGTGTCACCTTTTCCTTCCTTTCTATCCTCTCGTCCGTTCTCTCGGTTGCATCACCTTCGCGCATTCTCTCACACCACCTATCTCTCAGCATCGTGTTTTGCATGCGTCCACGGTCTGCCTGCCTGCGGCGCGGGGTGGACGCAGTCCCCGGCGCAGTCGCTGGCGACTGCGCCGCGGGCTTCGGCACCGCGGATGGGCTCTGCGCCAGGCACCGGGAGCGGCAAACGCCCGGCGCAGCGGCAAACTCCCCTTTTCGTCTGTCACTATACCGGCCAAATATTAGGAAACAGACGCACTGTTTCTTAGAATTTTCTTAAAGAATCCTCCGCCTGGAGCGCCGCGGCGCCGGCCTTTTCAACTGCTTTCAGGCATCCACACGCGAAAAGCTGGCTATGCTGCGGGCCTGTGTGCCTTTGCAGCAATCCGGCTGCGTATTT
>CAZDUM010000086.1:0-5237 GCA_964508645.1 uncultured Oscillospiraceae bacterium
GATATCGACAGATAGGATAAGGAGGCATGACATGACGAACCCAAGAGGCCGCTTCGGCATCCACGGCGGCCAGTACATACCCGAGACCCTCATGAACGCGGTCCTGGAGCTGGAGGCCGCCTACGACCACTACAAGGACGACCCGGATTTTCAGCGGGAACTGACGACGCTCCTGAACGAGTACGCAGGCCGCCCCTCCCGCCTGTACTACGCCGAGAAGATGACGAAGGACCTGGGCGGCGCCAAGATATACCTCAAGCGGGAGGACCTGAACCACACGGGCTCGCACAAGATCAACAATGTGCTGGGGCAGGCGCTCCTGGCCAAAAAGATGGGCAAGACCCGCCTCATCGCGGAGACGGGCGCCGGCCAGCACGGCGTGGCCACCGCGACGGCGGCCGCGCTCCTGGACATGGAGTGCGTGGTCTTCATGGGCGTGGAGGACACGGTCAGACAGGCGCTGAATGTCTACCGCATGCGGCTTCTCGGCGCCGAGGTGGTGCCCGTCAAGTCCGGCACCGGCACGCTCAAGGACGCGGTGTCCGAGGCCATGCGCGAGTGGACGAACCGCATCGACGACACCCACTACTGCCTGGGCTCGGTCATGGGACCGCACCCGTTTCCCACCATCGTGCGCGACTTTCAGTCCGTCATCTCCCGCGAGATCAAGGCGCAGCTCTTAGAAAAAGAAGGGCGTCTGCCGGATGCCGTCATCGCCTGCGTCGGCGGCGGTTCCAACGCCATCGGGAGCTTTTACCACTTCATCCCCGACGTGAGCGTGCGCCTCATCGGCTGCGAGGCGGCGGGCCGGGGCATCGACACCTTCGAGACCGCTGCCACCATCAATACGGGCCGCCTGGGCATCTTCCACGGCATGAAATCCTACTTCTGCCAGGATGAGTACGGGCAGATCGCGCCGGTCTACTCCATCTCCGCCGGGCTGGACTATCCGGGCATCGGGCCGGAGCACGCCCATCTGCACGACACGGGGCGCGCGGAGTATGTGCCCATCACGGATGAGGAGGCGGTGCAGGCATTCGAGTACATCGCGAGGACGGAGGGCATCGTCGCCGCCATCGAGTCGACGCACGCGATCGCCTATGCCATGAAGCTGGCGCCGACCATGGACCCCTCGCAGATCATCGTCATCACATTGTCCGGACGCGGCGACAAGGACTGCGCAGCCATCGCCAGATACAGAGGGGAGGATATCCATGAGTAAGATACAGAACGCATTCGCAAACGGCAAGGCCTTCATCCCGTTCATCACCTGCGGGGACCCAGACCTGGCGACCACAGCGGCCGTGGTGCGGGCAGCCGTGGCGAGCGGCGCGGACCTCGTCGAGCTGGGCATCCCTTTCTCGGACCCCACGGCGGAGGGTCCCGTCATCCAGGCCGCCAATCTGCGCGCGCTGACCGGCGGTGTCACGACCGATAAGATCTTCGACCTGGTCGTCGATCTCCGCCGCGATATCGACATCCCCCTGGTGTTCATGACCTACGCCAACGTGGTCTTTTCCTACGGGACGGATCGGTTTCTCGCCGCCTGCCAGCGGATCGGGATCGACGGGCTCATCCTGCCCGACCTGCCGTATGAGGAAAAGGAGGAGTTCCTGCCGCAGTGCCGGGCGCACGGTGTCGATCTCATCTCGCTGATCGCGCCCACCTCCAAGGATCGCATCGCCATGATCGCCGCGGAGGCGGAGGGTTTCATCTATCTGGTGTCCAGCATGGGGGTGACCGGCGTGCGCAAGGAGATCACGACGGACCTCGCCTCCATCGTGGGGGAGGTGCGCCGAAACAGCGAGCGGCCCTGCGCGATCGGGTTCGGCATCTCCACACCGCAGCAGGCGAAGGAGATGGGGGCGCTGGCCGACGGCGTCATCGTCGGGTCCGCCATCATCCGCATCATCGAACAGTACGGAAAGGACGCCGCGCCGCATGTAGGCGCCTATGTTAAGGAGATGAAGGATGCGCTGCGATAGCGCATCCTTCAAAAATAGGTTGAAACGCCGCGGCATCCCGGTATAATGAAGGTGAGCGGGCCGGCGGCGTTTTGGTGCGCGGCGGCGGAGAAACATGTCGGTGCCTGGCGCGTGGAGTGACGGCACCTCAGGCTGGGTCAGGACGGCGCCGCTTCAGGCGATGATAGCCGAGTGGATTGGTGCGCGGCGGTCCCTGGACGGTTTGCTGCTCGTGACGACGGGTTCCGGTGCCCGCCGCGCGGCCCGGGACTGAAGAATGAGGTTTGCGATGGACGCATGCATGACAGAGGAGAAACTGAGACGGATGCAGCAGCTGATCGGAGAGCTGCGGGAGGCCGCCCGTGCCTACTACCAGGAGGGGCGGGAGATCATGTCCAACTTCGCCTACGACGCGCTGTATGATGAGCTGGCCGCGCTGGAGCGGGAGACGGGCGTCGTCCTGTCCCACAGCCCCACCGAGGAGGTGGGCTACGAGGTGGCATCCGACCTCCCGAAGGAGCGGCATCCCGCCAGGATGCTCTCCCTGGACAAGACCAAGGACAGGCAGGCGCTGGTCGCCTGGCTGGGAGAGCAGACGGGCGTGCTCAGCTGGAAACTCGACGGCCTGACCATCGTGCTGACCTACGAAAACGGGCGCCTCCAAAAGGCCGTCACGCGGGGTAACGGCGAGGTGGGCGAGGTGGTCACGGCCAACGCGCGGGCGTTCGAGAATCTGCCGCTGTCCATCGCCTACCGCGGTCCGCTCGTGCTGCGCGGCGAGGCCGTCATCGGCTATGCGGATTTTGAGAGGCTCAACGAATCCCTTTCCGGTGAGGCCGGTGCCTATAAGAATCCGCGCAACCTCTGCGCCGGCTCCGTGCGCCAGCTCGACAGCCGCGTGACCGCCGAGCGGCACGTGCAGTTCTACGCCTTCGCGCTGGTCGAGGCCGGGGATCTCACCTTCAAAAAGCGCAGCGAGCAGCTGGACTGGTTGGCATCGCAGGGATTTCAGGTGGTGGAGAGGCAGCTCGTGACTGTGGAGACCGTGGAGGCCGCCGTCGAGGCGTTCGCCGCGCGGATCGAGGAAAATCCCATCCCCTCGGACGGGCTGGTCCTCCTCTATGATGACATCGCCTACGGCAGTTCGCTGGGGCAGACGGCCAAATTCCCGCGCGACGCCATCGCCTTCAAGTGGCAGGACGAGGTGGCGAAGACGCACCTGACGGCGGTGGAGTGGAGCGCCTCCCGTACGGGCCTCCTCAATCCCGTGGCCGTCTTTGAGCCGGTGGAGCTGGAGGGCACGACGGTCAGCAGGGCCTCTGTGCACAACCTGAGCGTGGTCAAGGAGCTGGGCCTCGGCCTCGGGGACGAGATCCTGGTCTACAAGGCGAACATGATCATCCCCCAGATCGCCGAAGACCTGACGCGCACCGGCACGGTCGACGCGCCGCCCTTTTGCCCCGTCTGCGGCAGCGGCACCGTCATCCGAAACGAGAACGGCGTGGAGACGGTCTGCTGTCCCAACCCCGCGTGCCTCGCCAAGCAGCTGAAGCATCTGGCGCTGTTCACCTCGCGCGATGCCATGGATATGGGCGGTCTCTCGGAGGCGACTTTGGAAAAGTTCATCGCCCGGGGGTTTCTGCACACGCCGGCGGATCTGTTTCGGCTGGCGCAGCATCGGCAGGCCATCGTGGAGATGGAAGGCTTCGGGGAGAAGTCCTATGCCAATCTGCAGGCGGCCATCGAGAAGGCGCGGCGGGTGCCTGTGGCCAGGTTTCTGTACGCGCTGGGGATTCCCGGCATCGGCGTGGCCAATGCGCGCCTGATCGCGGCGCACTGCCGCAACAGCTGGTCGGCCGTTCGCAGTCTGACCTACGAGGAACTGCTGGAGATCGACGGCGTGGGGGACGTGCTCGCGCGGGGGTTCTGCGACTGGTTCGCCGACCCGGCGCACGGGGAGATGCTGGCGGACCTGCTGCAGGAGGTCAGTCTGGACGAGTCCTATGAGGAAAGCGGCAGCGCACTCGCGGGCCTCACCTTCGTCATCACCGGCACCCTGCGCACCTATGAAAACCGGGAGGCGCTGAAGCGGGCCATCGAGGCGGCCGGCGGCAAGGTGGCCGGGTCCGTCAGCGCGCGGACGAGTTATCTCATCAACAACGATGTCACATCGACCTCCGGCAAGAACAAGAAGGCTCACGAGCTGGGGGTGCCCATCGTGGATGAGGAGACCGTGAATGCCTGGCTGGCGGGGGGCGGGCCGGATGCGGCGCCGGTGCCCGCCGATGCGCGTGCGTGATCTTTCGGCGCTTGCATGCTCGTACCGCGCATGTGCAGAGTGTGCAGCGAGACCGCGTATGGATGCCGCCTCGCTGCGGCCGCAAGCCGCAGCGCCGGCGGGAAAGGAGCTTTCGTGAAACTGCACATCGGGAAACCGGACAGCGATGTCCTGCAGCACGCCGTGCTGGACGCCATCACCTATCACAGACCGGAGGTCCTCGTTCGGGCGGGCATCGGGGAGGACTGCGCCGTCGTGGATTTCACGCCGTACGAGTGTGTGATCTCCACGGACCCCATCACGGCGGCCATCTCCGAGATCGGCAGGCTGGCCGTCCACATCTCCTGTAACGACATCGCTTCCAACGGCGTGGAGCCGCTGGGCATCGTCCTGACCGTCCTCCTGCCGGAGGGCACGACGGAGGAGGAGCTGTCGCACCTGATGGCGCAGGCCGCTGAGACGGCGGCCGCCTGCCGGGTCGAGATCATGGGCGGACACACGGAGGTGACGGCGGCCGTCCGGCAACCGGTCATCGTCTCCACCGCCATCGGGCGCTGCCGGAAGTGGCACTCCGCCAGCGCCCGCAGCATGGAGGCGGGGGATGCCATCCTGATGACGAAGAGCGCCGGTCTGGAGGGAACGGGCATCTTGGCGACGGACCGGCCGGCGGGCGGGGACGACGGACTGTCCGCCGAGGAGAGGCAGGCCGCCGCATCGCTTCTCAGCCAGATCAGCGTCATCCCGGAGGGTGTGGCCGCCGGCCGGGTCGGGACGCACGGCATGCACGATGTGACGGAGGGCGGCATCCTGGGCGCGATCTGGGAGATGTGCCACATCGCGGGACTGGGCTGCGAGGTCGACAGGCGCCGCATCCCGATTCATCCGGTGACACAGAAGCTCTGCGATCTGTACGGCATCGACCCGCTGCGCCTCATCTCCAGCGGCACCATGCTCATCATGGTGAGCCCGGAAAAGCAGGAGGCCGTGGAGCGTGC
>CAZDUM010000087.1:0-5084 GCA_964508645.1 uncultured Oscillospiraceae bacterium
ACGCCCGCCTCTGCGTCCGCAGGAAACAGAGAGGATGCGGGGCTGAGGAGAGCCGACATCGCCGCCGCGGCCGTATGGACAGGGCCGCAAGGGCATCATGCGTGCCCGCTGGCACTGCCGTGCGCTATCTACAGGCCGCTCAGGACGCGATGCAGAAGGTCCAGCCGCGGGGGGACGGTGCCGAGGTCGAGATATTCCGCCTCGGTGTGGGCGCCGCCGCCGCAGGGCCCGCAGCCGCAGAGGGTCGGAACGCCGAGGTCTGCGACGTGATTGGCGTCGGAAACGCCGCCGGTATCCACCCAGCGAAGCGGCTGCCCCAGATCCAGGGCCGCCCGCTCCATGGTCCGCATCAGGTCCTCCGTGGCGGGGGAGGGGTTCATGGGCATGGTGACGGGTGAGGGGATCACCTCCACGGTGACGCCTGGCACCTGGATGGTGTTCTGCAGCCTGGTGACGGTCCTTTGGACGCGCGCCAGGCTCTTTTCATCGGTGAACCGGATATCGGCCTTAAAGGATGCGTTTTCGGCGATGACATTGGACGCCGTGCCGCCCTGCACGATGTCCGGGCTTACGGAGAGGCCGGCCGGAAGATCCTGAAGCGCCGCGAGCGTCGTGATCCAGCGGGCCATCTCCACGATGGCGTTGGCGCCCTTCGCCGGTGCGGAGCCGGCGTGGGAGGCGATGCCGTGAAACCGGAATGTCATATCGGCGCAGCCCTTGCGGCGTCGCACGAATCCGTTATCCTTGCGCCCGGGCTCGAAGACGAAGACGAAGCGGGCGCGGCGGGCCAGGGTGCGGAGCCAGCCCTTGGAGGCGATGGAGCCGACCTCCTCGTCGCCGTTAAAGGCCAGGCAGAGGCGCAGGTCCGGCCGCTCCTTCTTCAGCTGGCGCGCCAGGTGGATCGCCAGGATGAGGCCGCTCTTCATGTCCGACACCCCGGGACCGTAGGCCGTATCGCCTTCGAGGCGGAAGGGGCGCTGTCGGACGGTGCCGGCGGGAAAGACCGTATCCATGTGCCCGATCAGCAAAACATCGAAGGTCGGATTTGGCGACGGGCCGGCGCTTTCGTCCTCCGCTGGCAGATCGCCGGTCTCATGGGTCGTGGCCTGCACCCGCGTGCCGCCGTCATATGCGGTGACGAAGAATCCGTCCGCCCTAAGCAGGTTGGAAAGGGCGTGGCCCACCCGCCCCACATCCTCTCGGTCGGCGCTGAAGCTGTCCATATTTACGATCGTCTCTAACTCGCTCACGAAACGAGGCATATCCCACATAGCGTTCTCCTCCTCATATTGTATGTGATTGGCGGCGGTTGGCTGTCCGGCGGCCGCTATTTCACGCCGCTCCACCTGGCGCGTCGAGCCCGCCGTCTCGGGTTGCAGGTCGTTCTGCGGGCGGTATTTACGCTGGTTTCTGCCAGCCGTTCCCGCTGCGCTGGGCCGCGCGCCGCCCGCGGCCGCCGCTTCGGATGTCCCGCCGATGTGGCGAACCCGTCACCGGGCCTTGTCCTTGGTTCCGGTCGTCGGTTCCGGTCGCCGCCCCCGTCTGTCGATTCCGGCCGCCGATCTCGGTCCACCGTGCTGCACCGCACCCGTCTACCGGTTCGCCGTGCCACCCCGCCACACCTCCACTGTACCATATCGAGGCGTCTATGGGAAGAAGAAATCCGCGCCCCGGCCCCTGCGGCATGTTCGCCTGTTCACGAATTCGCCACCGCCCGCACACCGCATCACCCGGAAAAGATGGTCTTTTGCGCAGAAAATATGGCGAAACTTCACGCAATACACACGCACGACCGCGGTTTTTTTGATAATATATAGGCGATGCCGGCCCGACGGCCCGGCAGTGGGAACGGAGGCGAAGGATAGATGTTCGGGTATGTGATGATCGACAAGCCGGAACTGAAGATCAAGGAATTCGATCGGTATCGCAGCTATTACTGCGGGCTGTGTGAGGCGCTGAAGCGGCGGCACGGCCTGGTGGGACGGGCGATGCTCACCTATGATATGGCATTCCTGGAGATGCTGCTGAGCGATCTGTATGACATCGGAGACGGGGAAGAGGCGGTGGAGGACCGCAGATGCATCGTGCATCCCCTGCATCGTCATTGTCAGCGGTACAGCGTGGTCAGCGAGTACTGCGCCGACATGACCATCCTGCTGGCCTATCAGAAATGTCTGGATGACTGGCAGGACGAGCACAGGCCCGGACGCTGGATATGGTCGAAGCTTTTGAAGCGGCATTATGAAGAGGTGCGGGAGCGGGAGCCGGAGCGCGTCGCGGCTGTCGAGAGCCGGCTGCAGCGGCTGCATATCGTGGAGAACGCCAAGGATACACCCATGGACAAGGTCGCCAAACTGTTCGGGGAGATCATGGCGATCGTCTTCGTGTGGAAGGACGATTTCTGGAAGGACGACCTGTATCGCGTCGGATTTTTCCTGGGAAAATATATCTATCTGCTGGACGCGTACGAGGATCTGGAAAAGGATCGAAAGAGCGGGGCGTACAACCCTTTCCTGGGGCTGCCGGAGACGGAGGGCCCGGAGTTCGAGGCGCAGGTGCTGCAGCTTTTGACGATGATGATGGGGGAGTGCACGGAGGCGTTCGAGAGGCTGCCGCTGGTGGAGAACATGAGCATCCTCCGCAATATCCTGTACTCGGGCGTGTGGGTGCGGTATGAGCGGGCTCGAGAGATGCGCGAAGGGAAGAAGGAAGGCAAGGCCGAGGAAAAGACGCGCGTAGGCGCGCCGGATATGACGGGCGGCCGGACCGATGAAACGACCGAGGAAAAGATGGGCGGTCGGGCCGAGGAAAAGATGCCGGGCGCGGCGGACAGCCGGGCTGAGGAAAAGATGCCGAGCGCGGCGGACAGCCGGGCCGGGGAAGTTGCCGAGGAAAAGGTTGGCGGTCGGACCGGGGAGACGGTGCCGGGTGCGGCGGACAGCCGGGCCGGGGAAGTTGCCGAGGAAAAGGTTGGCGGTCGGACCGGGGAGACGGTGCCGGGTGCGGCGGACGGCCGGACAGCGAAAAAGACGGACGGAAGGACGGAGGAAAAGTCATGAATCCCTACGAGGTGCTGGGCGTATCCTATAACGCCAGTGATGACGAGATCAAGAGAGCCTATCGGGAGCTGAGCCGCAAGTACCATCCGGACGCCAACATCAACAACCCCAACCGCGAGGCCTATGAGGAGAAGTTCAAGGATGTCCAGCAGGCCTACAAGGCCATCATGGATCAGCGGCAGGGCAAGGGACAGGCTGCGGGTGATTTCTGGGGTGGCGGATTTGACCAGAGAGGGCCGGGCGGCTATACGTCCGCGGAGACGCAGGATGCGCAGTACATGAACTCGGCTTTGAACTACATCCAGAACGGCTATTACCGGGAGGGCCTCAACGTGCTGGAGCAGGTGAAGGATCGGCGCGGGCCCTGGTACTACTACAGCGCCTATGCCAACTATCGCGTGGGCAACAACGGGCTGGCGCTCGAGCAGGCCCGGACGGCCTGCTCGATGGAGCCGAACAACTATGCCTATGCCAGCCTGCTCAACCAGATACAGGGCGGCGGGTTGCGCTATCAGCAGCGCAGCACCGATTACGGCTATACGGGAGGTCCCAGCGGCGTGGGCGGGAATCACTGCCTGCAGATCTGCCTGGCGGTGTCGCTGTGCAGCCTTTGCTGCGGCGGCGGTGTGGGCATGCCGATCTGCTGCATATAGCGTATGGAGGGCGGCCTTGGGCGTCCGGTGACAGCGCGCGGCATCCGCTGGCGCCGCCCGCACCGCGCCCTGCCTCGCGCGGCACCCGCCCGCGGCACTGCGTTCGATTCTCCGCATCCATGGGCGCGCGGCACTGGCCTCACGCTGCGCTTCTGTCGGCGCACGCACCGCGCAGTTCTTCGCTCGGCAGCACCCGAATCCTCGTGACGAGGTGCGCGGGAGCGTGCGGAGACGATGACCCGCCGCGCATGCGCAGCTTGCATTTTTGCGGATAGCTGCTATAATGGGCGTGAGACGCCCCGGGCGGCATGAACCTCACCGTCCGCACCGCGTACGATCCTGCATGGGAGGGAAGCCGGATCGCTTCATGAGGTGAATGCGATTCGGTCTTTGGTGCCGGCATTGAAGAGAGAAGCGCGTGAGAAGCGCGACAGAAAGGGAAGACGCAGAAGGCGGATGAGTCCGCTGCTGAAGCTGCTGATCACGGCGGCTCTGCTTGTGCTGTTCTTCCTGTTTTTGTCCTCCGACCTGTTCGATGTGACGGGCTTCGAAGTGGAGGGAAACCGCTACTATTCCGACGAGGAGATTCTGACGCTGGGAGGCTGCAAGACCGGTGGCAACATCTTCTGGGGGACGGGGCTGTCGGACATCCGCAACCGCCTCCTGCAGGACCCGTACATGGAGACGGTCGCCATGCGGCGCGTGCTGCCCGCCACGGTGCGCATCGAGATCGAGGAGCGCAGGCAGACGGCGGCTATCGTCTACGGCGATGAGTATGTGGTCATCGACTCGACCGGCATCGTCCTGCGCAAGACGGGGGTGGAACCCAAGGTGCCCGTCATCCACGGCTTGACGATCAGCGCGCTGCATCCGGGAGAGACCATCGAAGTCGAGGAGCGTGTGCAGCTGCGCCAGACGCTGGAGCTCCTGGAGGCCATGGAGGCCAACAATATGTTCTTCAAGAAGGTGGAGGTCTCGGAGACGGAGCTGCGCGCCTATGTCTTCGACCAGCTGATCTGCCGGGGGACGGCGGAGAGGCTGATCGAGGCGATGGAGGCAGGAAAACTGCAGCTGGCCGTGCAGACGCTCTTAGACGAGGAGATCGATCACGGCACCCTCCATGTCAGTGGGGAGGATTTCATCGCCTTTTCCCCGAAGGTGGACTGAGGCATACGGCCCGCTTGCATTTTCGCCCTGCATCCTCGTTACGCCGGATATGCCGCCCTTTTCCTCGGCAGGTTTTTGCTCTTTTTTGCCCGTTCTGATGCCGTTTCCTGTCGAAAAAAATATTGAAGCGCCCGGGGATGTATGCTACAACCCGAGTTTGCCACTTGTAAAGAGTAAAGGGAGCCCTTGATGACTCCCTCTGCTT
>CAZDUM010000088.1:0-5050 GCA_964508645.1 uncultured Oscillospiraceae bacterium
GCCTGGCCAGGAGGAGTCGGGCCAGGCCGCGGGCCGCTACTGCGTCGGGCTTTTGTAGAAGCGGCCGTTGATCTGCTGGGTCTTGATGACGTTGATGAAGGCCTTCTCGTCGATGGACTGGATGCCTTGGATGACCCGCTCCACCTCGCCGCGGCCCACCACCGAGTAGAGGATGTGCCGCACTTTTCCTTCGTAGCAGCCGATGCCATCGATGCGTGTGGCATCGTGGTGTGTCAGATTGCGGATGAACTGGTAGACCTCTTCAGGCGCGGATGTGATGATGAGCAGCGTATCCTTTTGGTAGCGCTTGAACAGCATCGGTATGGTCTGCGTCGAGAAGAACTGGAAGACGATGGAGTATAGGGAGGCGTCGAAGCCGAACAGCACGCCGGCGACGATCAGGACCGCGACATTGAACAGCAGGATGTAGTTCCACATGTCGATGCCTTTGCGTTCTGACATGTAGATGGAGATGAAGTCGAGGCCGCCGGTGGAGGCACCCGCCAGCAGGCACAGGGCCACGGATGTGCCGTTGATGATGCCGCCGAAGATGCACTGGAGGATGGGCTCGGAGGTGATGGGGAAGGCGGGGATCAGGTCGGTCAGCAGGCTGGTGAGGACGATCTCGTAGAGGGTCCAGAGCGTGAAGCGTTTGCCTATGAATCGGAATCCGATGTAGATCGGGATCAGGTTCAGGGGGATGTAGATGAGGCTGTACGGTATCTCAGCCTGGAAGAAGTCGGCGGCGATCCGCTGGATCAGCATGGTGATGCCGCTGATGCCGCCGGGAAACAGGCCCGCCGCCCTGACGAGGCTCTTGAGGTTGAAGGCCATGATGCACGCCGCTACGGTCATCAAGAGGAACTGTACCGGCGGTTTCTTTTCTCCTTGCAATATGTCCATGGAAGCCACCTGCCTATTCTGTCTATTCTATTTAAGTCTATGTTGTCTGCCCGTCTGGTCGGCCCGCACGGTTCCGCCCAGTCTCCTTTGGCCACCCGGTCTTTTCTATCCGTTCATCCGACCCGTTCGGCTCGTTCGCCCCGCCCGGGCTGCCCGGCACAGTCTGACCGCTCGATCTTTTGCGAAGTCTACCCCTGCCATGCCTCGTTCGGAGCACGTCACCCGCGCGGGCTCCGCCTTGTCTGGTCTGGGTTCCGCCCGGCTTCTTCCGGCCGCCCGGTCTTTTCTATCCATTCATCCGACCCGTCCGGCTCGTTCGCCCCGCCCGGGCTGCCCGGCACAGTCTGACCGCTCGATCTTTTGCGAAGTCTACCCCTCCGCGCGCGGCATCCGCTCGGCCACCTGCAGCATGATGGCGCATTCCATTCGTTTGCGAAAGAGCTGGCACCCGTACTCGCACACGCCGATGATGGAGCCGGTCGCATGGTAGGCATTCGCCGCGCAGCCGCCGCTGCAGTATAGTCTCGCCCAGCAGTCCGCGCATTCGGGTCGGGCATAGACATTGCACGCCCTGAAGGTCTCCACGAGCGCCGGTTCGGTGATGCCGTGCCATATATCGCCCACGCGCAGCGCTTCCTCTCCAACGAATTGGTGGCAGGGGTACAGGTCGCCCCAGGGCGTGACGGCGAAGTATTCCGTGCCGGCGCCGCAGCCGGAGATCCGCTTGTAGATGCAGGGGCCGTGGGTCAGGTCGAGCATGTAGTGGTAAAAGGTGAAAGGCCGGCCTTCTTCTCGGCGTCGGAGCATCTCGGTCGCCAGCGCTTCGTATTGGGCCAGGACGGTGGGTAGATCCTCCTCGGTCAGTCTGTACGGGCTGTCGGGCCCGCAGACGACCGGTTCCATGGACAGCTGTGTGAAGCCCAGATCGGCCATGTGGAGGATGTCCTGCAGGAAGTCCGTGTTGTAGTGCGTGAACGTGCCGCGGATGTAGTAGCCCTTCCCGCCGCGGGCCGCAACGAGGCGTTGAAATTTCGGCACGATGATGTCGTAGCTGCCTTCGCCGTTTCGGGTCCGCCGCAGCCGGTCGTGCACCTCCCGGCGTCCGTCCAGGCTCAGCACCACATTGTGCATCTCCCGGTTGAGGAAGTCGATGATCTCGTCGTTCAGCCCCACACCGTTGGTCGTCAGGGTGAAGCGAAAGCGCTTGCCCGTGCCCTTTTCCCGCTGCCGCGCATAGCCGACCAGGGCCTTGACCACATCCCAGTTCATCAGGGGCTCGCCGCCGAAAAAGTCCACCTCCAGGTTTTGCCGGGGACCGGAATTTTCGAGGAGAAAATCGAGCGCCCGCTTGCCGGTATCCAGGCTCATCAGACCGCTTTTACCCTGAAAATGTCCCTGGCTGGCGAAGCAGTAGTCGCAGGTCAAGTTGCAGGTGTGCGCGACGTGGAGGCAGAGGGCTTTGATCTCCGCATGCCGCTGTTTGAGCTGGCCGGCGTTCGGAGCAAAAGTGTCTTCGCTGAAGAGTTTGCCCTGGGTGCGCAGGGTTTCGATGTCTCGCAGGGTTTCCAGGATCTCCTCGCGAGTCACTTCCGGGCGGTCCGGGTAGCGCGCCAGGATGCGGCGGACGATCTCCTCGGGGGACGTTTGCCCCGTAGAACAAATGTGGATGATGTCATAAGCCACATCATCCACCACATGTACGGCGCCGCTATATACATCCAGAACGATATTATATCCGTTCAGCTGATACTGGTGTATCATGATTCCTTCTGCTCGCAGGCCTGGTTGGCTACGCCGCAGGATGTCTTGCAGGCGGACTGGCAGGAGGTCTGGCACTCGCCGCAGCCGCCGTCCCGCAGGCTCTCTTGTAGGTCTCTGGTCTCTAAGGTCGCAATTCTCTTCATACTGGGTTCATCGTCCTTTCCGTTCTTTAGTTGGCTTGGGTTCGCGCGTGGGCGGCTGGCAGGAGCGGGCCGGTGCAGGATGGACCGCCGCGGGCGCCGCACGCAGCGCCGGCATGCGGGACGCCTGCGCCCCCGCGTGAGAGTGTCCAAATGGTGCTTTGCGGTCGTCCCGCGTCTCCACTTTTAATTTCAAGGGCGCGCTGACGATATGTCTTGCCCCCACCTTGGGGGCACAATCGGACATTTTCTTGGGGTTCCCGCCCACCTGTCGGCAGTGCGCCCAAATTTTCAGACGCCCCCGCGCCTGTATCATCGTACCATGTTGGCGCAGCCCTGTCAAGAGCGACAAGAGGCGTGTAAAACCTGTAAAACGAGGGTGAAACGAACGCAAGACGAGCGCAAACATGCGTGCAAGACGTGCAAATAGGCAGAAAATAGGCCTGAAAAGGAGAGGAAATGTGGTAGAATGAAGGTGCTGGAAGGACTTCTCTAATTTTATGGGCGAACCTTTATCTGTGAGAGGAGCGTGAACAGTATGGACATCGAAGTGAGAAAGAACAGATACAGAAAAATAGCCCTGGTCCTCAATGTGATTTTTGTGGTTGGCTTGATCGGACATGCGCTGCTCTTCTTCGTGATGGACACGCGGTTTCGGCCTCTGGTGATGGATACAGAGACGTTCAACACCAGGGTGGTGCTGCGGGAGTCGGCGGAATTTCTGTTCTCCATCTGCTATCTTGTTTATGCTATAGGGCATATTTTTCTGCTCGTTATGACTGCATTTAGGAAAATCAGTGTGCCGATCAAAACCGTACTGGCGTATTTTGGGCTGCAGCTCGTCTGGATGGCGGCTTGCACACTCCCGTTTGCGTGCATGGACCGCAGCGCATGGGGGAACTATTTCGCCCCGCTGTGGGTGCCGATCGCCGAAATCGCTATCATGTGCGTGGTCGGATTGCTCCTGCAGGTGCGCCGCAGGCCCGATCATTCCATAGCACCGACAGAGCGTAGATAGCGGACGCATAACCTTGTCTTGTGGACTACCCCCGCGCTGCAGGCAGGGGTAGTTCTTTTACTCGCACCGAATCCTGCGCAGAACTCCTCGCTGCCTTTTCCTCCCCCGCATATTCTCAATACGCATCATATCCCTGCTTTTTCAAACAGTAATCATCTGTAGCTAACGTGTAGCAGTCGCTCCATTCCGTTAAAACCATAAATTCCCGCATATCCACCCATACGCCATCGTTCCCGAACGCCGTTCCGCCGAAATCGTCCGTCCTGGAGCTGACACCTATCATCTTCATACGGCAGTCAGGCACCACAAACCATGTATGCACAGAATCGGGATACACATATCTCTCGCTCCCCGCGACTAATCTCCCTGACTTAAACTCGACACCCTTTAACCTGTATTCGGCAAGGCTGAAGGAATTTTCACCCCACCCCCATCCGTTGAAACTCTCGACCCAATCTTCACACAGCAGCAGGGCGATATCCTCGATGCCTTTTCCCGCAACATCCCATTTATATACCTTGGCCTGGTAGTCCTGATGGGACGGGTTATAGTTCAAATTGCCGAGGGTTGAACTGTGCCCCGTAGGGTTATACCCCCAGCTATACAGAATCGAATCCGGGTCCTCTGTATACGCACCTGTATCCCGGTCCAGCTCCACCTTGCTACGGCGAAGGACAGCCCCCATATCTCCCCAGGGTGTTGGGCCTATCGCAATCTCTAAAATGAGTTTCACGTTATATTTTCCGCCCTCTGCGTCCGGCACGTCGGATGTTAAATATTCCTTCGCGAGGATGTTGTAACCCCAGACGGACTCCTCCTGCAGGGCCGCTTCCATGTTTTCCGTCTGGTTGTCGACGGCCACCTGTATGATCGACTCCCGCTCACGCAGAGTGGTGCCATCCTCCATCGGCAGATTGTAGGGATCATGCGCCCGGCAGCCTGGCAGGAGGACGAGAGACGCGATCAGAATCGGCGCCCACAGTAGGCCCATACGACGGGAGCGCTTCACATTTTTCTTCAAGTTTTTCACGAGGCCGCCCTCCTTTTACGGGTAATCCCTCCGCCACCTTTGGTCCTTATGTTCCGTGTTTTCACGAGGCGCGCTCCCTCGCGAGAAAGTCCAGAAAATGCATCACGGCCGCCTTGCGCCTTCACTTTTGATTTCAAGGGCGCGCTGACGAGATGCTTTGCCTCCGCTTCGGGGCCGCAACCGGGCACTTCTTCGAGG
>CAZDUM010000089.1:0-2828 GCA_964508645.1 uncultured Oscillospiraceae bacterium
GTGGAGAAAATAGCGCAGTATGCCAGGCTGTCCGTCGAAGAAGTTCGGAAGTTGCAGCTCAGCTGATGAGCCCATGCGAATGCCTCTGCCTGCCGCGGGGGGTATTTTGCTGATGAGTATGTAAGAAGTGGGGCACAAGAGTGCCGGGGGCAGTCTGGGCCACCCTTCCGAAAGCATGGTAGCGCGCCTCATAGTTAAACCTGAACGAAATGTAAAAATTCCACAGAATCCTGTGCGGTCCTCGTTTTTATTTTTTGCTTTACTGTCCTTTTGGATTTTCACTGCAGAACTCGGGCATGCCCGCCATGCCAAGGAACAGAGTCTTTCCAATGTTCTCCGCTATTTTTCCATTTACAACAGCCAGGGAGCAAGAGCCGGGCGAGAACCGGGTCTCATTTTTTCCGTTTATCCGTTGGCATCCATCCCTTTTTATAGTAAAATGTCTGTCGTGGGGTCGGCATGCGCACGTAACGTGGGCTGCGCGGATGCGCCGGACGGCGCCGGCCGATGAGATGGATCAAACGGCGCAGATGCGCCGGGTGGCTCAGGCCAGGCGCGTCAGCCGGGTCACGCAGACGGGCCCGGTGATGCAGATCGGCGGAGCGGATCGAACGGAGTGATGCGCCGGGCGCGTCAGCCGGGTCGCGCAGATGCATCGGGCGGCTCCGGCCTGCAAAATGGATCGCATGGCGCAGACGGGCCCGGTGATGCAGACCGGCGGAGCGGATCAAACGGCGCGGATGCGCCGGGTGGCTCAGGCCAAGCGCGTCAGCCGGGTCACGCGGCAGACCGTGTCATGCCGCCGCGCCCGACGCGCAGGGTAAGCGCCTCGACCACAGCAGGCGCATTGGTATTGCGTGAAGCAGATGAACCAGAAAAATCAAGCAGGAGAATCGATCAAATGGAGCAAATGAAACAGATGAAACAAGTGGATCAGGCCATGCAGGCCGATCAAACGGACCAAAACCGTCTATTCGCCGCTCTCACCGGCACCCTGCCCTCCGATGTGGAGCGCATGTTCCAGGCGGGCCATTTCGCGGATGCCGAGAAGCGCATCGATACATTGCTGAGAGGGGACCTGCATCCCGCCTCCCTGCGCGACGCCCTGCTGGCGCTGCAGCAGATTATGAGGCGTCTGCCCCTCGACTTTTCTCTGACGCGTGAGGCGGCGCTGCAGAAAATCCGCGCGGAGATCCCGGATTTCAGGGAGGAGGAATGGGACAGGCTGGTGGCCGATGGACGCATCAACTGGCGCTACATCGAGGGGGAGGTCCGGTACCTCAACTCCTGCATCGGCAGTCTTCGCCTCTATCCCGATATGAACGCCCGCGGTCTGGCCGCCGAGCCCGGTGAGGATATCCGCGACAGGGTCACCGCCGGCATGCGCAGGTATGGCCGCCTGACGGCGCGCATCAGCATGGAGGCGGGCGTCGCGCCGAGCGAGGCGCTCCTTACGGACCCCGACCAGACCTTTGAGGCTTGGATCCCCGTGCCCGCCGCGTGCACCGGGCAGAGCGATATCCGCATCGAGATTCCGGATGCACTTTTGCAGCGCGGCGTATCCGTGCAGATCGCACCGGCGGATGCGCCGGCCCGCACGGTGTACATGAAGGGGCGCGCCGGCTGCGCGCCGTTCTATGTCACCTATCACTACACGCAGCAGGCGCTGTATCAGGACCTGTACGGCGGGGCCGCGCCTCTTGCGCCTGTCCCGCATCCGGCCTCTGACGCCCTGGATGCGCCGCCCTGCGATGCGGACCTCGCGGAGGATGTGCCTCACATCATGTTCTCTCCCTATATGCGGTCGCTCTGCGATGAGATTTTGGCGGATTGCCCGGATGCGCCGCTCGCGCGGGCGCGGGCCATCTACGACTATATCACCACGCACATCAGCTATCGCTACCAGCCGGACTATGCCAACATGCTGCGCATCGCCGAGACGGCGGCGGCCAATGGATTTGCCGACTGCGGTGTCTTTTCGCTGGTGTTCATCACGCTCTGCCGCATCGCCGGTATTCCCGCCCGCTGGCAGAGCGGACTGTATGTGAAACCGGATGGCGCCGGTCCGCATGACTGGTCGCAGTTCTACATCGACGGGTACGGCTGGCTGTGGGCCGACTGCTCCTTCGGTTCAGGCGCCAACCGCATGGGGGATGAGACGCGCCGCCGTCACTACTTCGGCAACCTGGACCCGTTGCGCATGACCGCAAATCGCGCCTATTTCGCGCAGCTGACGCCGCCTCACCTCGCGTGGCGGCACGACCCTTACGACAACCAGGTCGGCGAAGCCATGCTGGGTGACCGCCCGCTGTTCCTCCCGGGGCAGGAGCTGCGCACATTCCGCCGCCTGCTCTCCTTCACCTTCGAAGAGGAGATATAGGCGCGTGAGCTGCTCGGACCGCCCATGCGGGCGATCCGGGCGGATAGCGAGGACATACGGTATCACCCCTGTCGTGTGATCCATGTGCCGGATCGTACAGCAAAGGAGCTCGCACGATGCAAAGCATGAAAATTCAAACGCTGGACCAGGTGTCCATGGGCCGGACCGCCGTCATCACCGAGGTGGGCGGCGAGGGCGCCCTGCGGCAGCATTTTCTCGATATGGGGCTCATTCCCGGTACGCGGGTCACGCCCGTAAAGCGTGCCCCCATGGGCGATCCCATAGAACTTCTGCTCCACGGCTATGATCTGACGCTGCGCGTGGCCGACGCCGAAAAGATACGCGTGCGTCTGGAGGAGCCGCTCTCCTGCACCGGCTGCGCTGCCTGCGATGTCTGCGCCGCCTCCGCCTCTCCCGGCGGGATGGATCACGGTGCCCCTGCGCATGG
>CAZDUM010000089.1:2928-5031 GCA_964508645.1 uncultured Oscillospiraceae bacterium
CACCCACGCCCTCGCGCATCCGGGCCTCGGCGAGGGCGGTCGGTACCACGAGAAAGCGGGCGAACATCCTTTACCGGATACGGAGGTCCTGACCTTCGCGCTGGCCGGCAACCAGAACTCCGGCAAGACCACCCTCTTCAACCAGCTGACCGGCTCCAACCAGCATGTCGGCAATTTTCCGGGCGTCACGGTGGACCGCAAGGACGGCGTCATCAAGGGCTATCCCCTGAGTCGCATCACGGATCTGCCCGGCATCTATTCCATGTCCCCCTATTCGAGCGAGGAGCTGGTCACGCGGCAGTTCCTTCTGGGCGATAAGCCGCGGGGCATCATCAACATCGTGGACGCCACCAACATCGAGCGAAATCTCTACCTGACCATGCAGCTGATGGAGCTGGACATCCCGATGGTGCTGGCGCTGAACATGATGGATGAGGTGCGCGGAAACGGCGGCGCCATCAAGATCAACGAACTGGAAAACCTCCTGGGCATCCCCGTCGTCCCCATCTCCGCCGCCAAGGGGGAGGGCATCGACGAACTGGTCCGGCACGCCATGCACGTGGCGAAATACCAGGAAAAACCCCGGCGTATAGACTTTTGCGGAGAAGATACGAAGGGAGGCGCCGTCCACCGCTGCCTGCACGCCATCATGCACCTCATCGAGGATCACGCGGCGCGGGCGGATATGCCGGTACGCTTCGCAGCCAGCAAACTGGCCGAGGGGGACGTCCGCATGCTGGAGGCGCTCGACCTCGACCAGAACGAGCGGGAAATGGTGGAGCACATCATCTGCCAGATGGAGACGGAGAGCGGCATGGACCGGGCGGCTGCCATGGCGGACATGCGGTTTTCCTTCATTCTGAACGTGTGCGCCTCGACCGTCGTCAAGCCGCATGAGAGCAAGGAGCACGCCCGCAGCGCGCGCATCGACAGGATTTTGACCGGCAAATACACGGCGATCCCCATGTTCATCGCGATCATGGGTCTCATCTTCTTCCTGACGTTCAATGTCATCGGCGCCCGGCTGCAGGACCTTCTGGCCGCCGGCATCGACATGCTGGCCGGCGTCACCGATCAGCTCCTGACGGACATCGGCCTCAACCCGGTCCTGCACTCCCTCATCATCGACGGCATATTCGCCGGCGTGGGCAGCGTGCTGAGCTTCCTGCCCATCATCGTCATCCTCTTCCTGTTTCTCTCGCTCCTGGAGGACAGCGGGTATATCGCGCGGGTGGCCTTCGTCATGGATAAGCTTCTTCGCAAAATCGGACTATCCGGGCGGAGCATCGTGCCCATGCTCATCGGCTTCGGCTGCACCGTACCCAGCGTCATGGCGACCCGCACCCTGCCCTCGGACCGCGACCGCCGCATGACCATCCTGCTGACGCCCTTCATGAGCTGCTCGGCCAAACTGCCCATCTACGGTTTCTTCGCGAACGCGTTCTTCCCTCGATATGCGGGGCTGGTGATGATCGGGCTCTACGTGCTCGGCATCGTGCTGGGCGTGCTGCTCGCCTACCTCCTGAAGGGAACGCTGTTTCGCGGGGAGGCGGTCCCCTTCGTCATGGAGCTGCCGAATTACCGCATGCCGGGCATCCGCAATGTGGTCCGGCTGCTCTGGGAAAAGGCCAAGGATTTCCTGCAGCGCGCCTTCACGATCATCTTCCTCGCGACCATTATCGTGTGGTTCCTGCAGACGTTTGACTTCCATCTCTCGCTGGCCGCCGACTCGCAGCACAGCATCCTGGCGGCGCTGGCGACCCTGGTGGCGCCGATCCTGGCACCGCTGGGCCTGGGCGAATGGCGCATCGTCGTGTCGCTGATCACCGGTTTTCTGGCGAAGGAAAGCGTGGTCACCACGCTCTCGGTGCTGTTCGGGAGCACGGCGGCGGTGCAGGCTGCGCTCACCCCGCTGGCGGCCGCCAGCCTCCTCGTCTTCTGCCTGCTCTACACGCCCTGCGTGGCGGCGGTCGCCTCCATCAAGCGGGAGCTGGGCCTGCGCTGGGCGCTCGGCGTGGCGGTCTTTCAGTGCGTCATCGCCTGGGTCGCCGCCTTCGCGGTGCATCTCATCGGCACGCTGTTCGGCCTCGCCTGAGGTGCGCC
>CAZDUM010000090.1:0-1909 GCA_964508645.1 uncultured Oscillospiraceae bacterium
GCTTCACTGGCTTGCTCGTCTGTCGCGAGCATAGTGTAGCATGCGGCAGGCGCGCATGTCAAGGTGTACTTCGAATACACCCAATGAGTGCATCATGTCAACCGAACTTTTACGCCGAACTTTTACGCCCCGCGAAAATACTTTTCATTCTTCGCAAAAGGGGGTATACTGACGGTGGTGCTGCGGTCTGCCGTCGCGGCCGGCCCGGCGCCGACAAAAGAGCCGGCAATAGCTGGCAAAGGATCTGACAAATCACGGAGAGCCTGCAGCGAGCATGCAGCGCATCCGTGACAGGAGGGAGGAAGACTATGTTTGACCTTTGCATCAAGAATGTCCGCATCATAGACGGCACATCCGCGCCGTGGTACCGCGGCTGCCTGGCCGTGCAGGACGGCAAGATCGCCGCCATCGGCTCCATGCAGGCGCTGGAGGCAGCGGCGGGCGGCAGTCCGGCGGCACGGGAAATCGTCGACGGCGAGGACCTCTATCTGACACCGGGCTTCATCGACATACATGCGCACAGCGACACGACGCTTTGGAAATACCCGCAGGCAGAGAGCCGGATCATGCAGGGTGTGACGACGGAGATCGGCGGCGACTGCGGCATGTCGGTGGCGCCGGTCAGTGAGGACCCCAAGAAAAGGCAGCAGCTGGCGGACTATGTGGGGGATCTCCCGTATACGTGGAACAGCATGGGGGAATTTCTCTCCTGGATGGAGACCCGGGAGCCGAGCGTCAACTTCGGCACGGCGGTCGGCCACGGCAGCATCCGGCTGGCGGCCATGGGCTTCGACAACCGCAAGCCCACCGAGGCGGAGATGGACGAGATGCGCGCGCTGCTTCGGGCATCCCTGGAGGAAGGCGCCTTCTGCATGTCCAGCGGCCTGATCTACCCGCCCGGATGTTTTGCGGATACGGAGGAGCTGACGGAGCTCTGCAAGGAGCTGGTCCCCTACGGCTCCTTCTACGAGACGCACATGCGCAACGAGGGCATGGGCGTGGTCGAGGCGCTGACGGAGGCGCTGACCATCTCCAAGAACAGCGGCGCCCCCCTGCAGGTCGCGCATCACAAGGTCACGAGAAAGGAAGGCTGGCGCCTCCTCTGCTTCACCACCATCGCCATGATCGACAAGGCGCGCCGGGACGGCATGGATGTGCAGGTGGACCAGTACCCGTACCAGGCCACGGCGACCTCTCTGGACTGCAACCTGCCGAACTGGGCCTTTGAGGGCGGCGTGGAGGCCATGCTGGCGCGCCTGCGCGACCCGCAGACCCGCGCGAAGATCAAGGCCGAGCTCGAAGGACCGTATACCGGTCGTTGGGATTCCATCGTCGTCTCCTATGTGGAGAGCGAGGCCAACCAGAAGTATGTGGGCAAATCCATCGAGGAGATCGGCCGGATGCGCGGCGTCTCACCGACAGACGCGTTCCTGGATATTCTGGACGAGGAAGACGACAAGGTCAACGAGGTCCACTACGCCATGTGCGAGGAGGACATCGAATACATCATGCGCCGGCCGTATGTGATGATCGGGTCCGACGGCAACGCGGCCTCGTTCGATTATCCCGGCCAGCCGCATCCGCGCTTCTACGGGACATTCCCGCGTGTCATCGCCCACTATTGCCGGGAGCGCGGCCTGTTCACGCTGGAGGAGGCGATCTTCCGCATGACGGGTCTGCCCGCCGAGAGACTGGGACTGGCCAGGCGCGGACTGCTGAAGCCCGGCATGCAGGCGGACATGGTCCTGTTCGACTTCGATACGATCAAGGATACGCCGACGTTCGACAACCCGAAGCAGCCCTGCGAAGGCATCCGTCGCGTCTATGTCAATGGCGTGCTGACGGCCAAGGACGGCGTGCATACCGGCGCTCGCGCCGGGGAGGTCCTGCGCCGCGGCCGTTCGTAGAA
>CAZDUM010000090.1:2009-3587 GCA_964508645.1 uncultured Oscillospiraceae bacterium
GTGTAAATGTATCTACAATGTACGGAAAAAGGAGGGGGTGCCCGTATGCCGATAGAGGAAACCGAACGCAAAGCGGCCCTGGACGGTCTGCTGCGTGAAATGATGCAGATGCCGGGGCAGAGCGGCTTTTACTACCAGGACCTGGAGAGCGGACGGACGGTTACCTACCATGCGGACACACCCTTTCTCTCCGCCAGCATCGTCAAGCTGCCGCTCATGGCCGCGCTCCTGCTCGCGCGCAGCCGGGGCGAGGTCCGCTTCGACGAGGTGCTGACCATCCGCGACGACCAGAAGGTGCCGGGCTGCGGCGCCCTGCAGCACATGACGGGCGATGTCCGGCTCGACATCGAGAGCCTCGGCAAGCTGATGATCACCATCAGCGATAACACCGCCACGAACGCCCTGTTCAGAAGGCTCGGTGCGGAGCGCGTCCGGGCGCTGTTCGAGGAACTGGGCCTGCGGCATACCGCGATGACCCGCTGCTTCTGGGATGCGGAGAAAGAGGCCGCGGGCCTGCACAATGTCTTCGCACCCGGGGAGATGGGGGAGCTGCTGGCGGACATATACCACCACCGCCTGGTGGATGAGGAGGCGTCGATCTGGCTGGAAAGGACGCTCCTGCAGCAGCAGATCAACCACAAGATGGGCGGTGCGCTGCCCATGGATTTTCCCATCGCCCACAAGACGGGCGACGAGGGGGATAAGGCGCACGATGTGGGCATTGTGTACGCGGCGCACCCCTTCGTGGCGTGCTTCGCCTATGTCGGCCCGAGGATGCGGGCGTTTGAGGATGTGATCCGCCGCGGCACCGCCGCGCTCGCGGAGGTCCACAGCGACCCGGCTGCATGACCCAACAAGGAGAAGTTCCATGCGAAAACAGTTGCTGGACCTGCGGCGCGAGATGGCGCGGCGCGGCATCGACGCCTGCTACATCCCCACGACCGACCCCCACGGCTCCGAATATGTGCACGAGCACTTCAAATTCCGGGCCTATGTGTCCGGTTTTACCGGTTCGGCCGGGACGCTGGTGGTGACCCGCGACGCCGCCAAGCTCTGGACGGACGGCCGGTATTTTTTGCAGGCGGAGCGGCAGCTCGCGGATAGCGGCATCGACCTGATGCGCGAGGAAACCCCCGGCACGCCGTCGGTGGAGGCTTACCTGCAAAGCGTCCTGCCGCCCGGCAGCCGACTCGCCTTCGACGGGCGCGTGGTGCGCTGGCCCTTTGGCAGGTTCATGGCGGAGAGATACGAGGTCTGCGATATCGACCTGGCGGATGTCATCTGGCCGGCGCGGCCCGCCATCCGCCCGGCGCCGATCTACGAACTGCCCCTGCGGGTGACGGGGCAGAGCATGGCGCAGAAGCTGGCCGCGGTTCGGCAGGATATGGAGGCCCTCGGCGCCGATTTTCACCTCATCAGCAGCCTGGAGGAGATCGCCTGGCTGACGAACCTGCGCGGCGCCGATGTGGTCCACACGCCGGTGTTCTTCGCCTTCGCCCTGGTGGGACGGACGGAGATGCAGCTGTTTCTGATGGACGGCGCCCTGCCGGATGCGCTGCGGCGCGAACTGGAGGCCCA
>CAZDUM010000090.1:3687-4895 GCA_964508645.1 uncultured Oscillospiraceae bacterium
TGATTTTTCCGTCTCCACTTCTCCCGACGCACCCATCTCTGATGCCGTCGAGGCTGCGTCCGCAACATGCCCGTGCATCTCCGGCGCGTCATCCGGCGGCGCCTCCAAACTCGGCAATGCGAATGTTTCCGATGGCGCGCCGGCCCCGACATCAGAGGCGGCTCCGGCATCAGACACGGCCCCGGCGTTGCTGCTCGACGAGGCGGCGACCGCCTACGCGCTGGTTCGGGCGATTCCCGCCGGCGTGCGCCGCATAGACGGACGGGACCTCTGCCTGCTGCGAAAGGCGCAAAAAAATCCGACTGAGATTCGCTGCACCAGGGAGGCCCACCTGCGGGACGGCCTGGCCGTCACCACCTTTCTCTATCTGCTGAAGCAGACCGTAGACCCCGCCGGCGCGCGCGAACCCCTGACCATGACGGAGATGGACGCCGCCGACCTTTTGCTGAGACAGAGGCAAGCCCAGCCGGGGTTCTCGGAGCCGAGTTTCACCACCATCGCCGGCTATGCGGAGAACGGTGCCATCGTCCACTACGAGGCGACACCCGAAACGAACAAAACCCTGCTGCGGAGAGGTCTTTTGCTGGTAGATTCCGGCGGACAGTATGACTGCGGGACCACGGACATCACCCGCACCATCGCGCTGGGACCGCTCACCGAGGCGCAAAAACTGCACTACACCGCGGTGCTGAAGGGGCATATCGCGCTGGCCACGGCCGTCTTTCCGCCCGGCACGCGCGGCGATGCGCTGGATGCGCTGGCGAGGCGGTCTTTGCGGGCGCTCGGGTTGGATTACAACCACGGGACGGGGCATGGCGTGGGGCACCTGCTCAGCGTCCACGAGGGACCGGCGCGGCTGAGTTTCCACGGCGGCGATGAAGAGGTGAAACCGGGGATGATCCTCAGCGACGAGCCGGGCGTCTACCTGCCGGGGCGCTACGGGATTCGCCTGGAAAATGAGGTGCTGTGCCGGACCCGCGCCGACGGGATGCTGGAATTCGAGACTTTGACCCTTTGCCCATGGGAGCGGGGCGCGATCCTGCCGGAGCGCCTGACGCCCGCCGAGAGAGACTGGGTCGACAGCTACCACCGCCGGGTCCGCGAGACGCTCTCGCCCCACCTGCCCGCCGATGTCGCAGAATGGCTCCGCCGAGAAACCGCCCCGCTGGAGTAGATGGCCGCTGCCGATGCATGAAGCCGATGCCGAC
>CAZDUM010000091.1:0-4806 GCA_964508645.1 uncultured Oscillospiraceae bacterium
ACAGAAAGGAAACGGAATGAGGAACGAAGACGCGGCGGCGCAGGGGCAGGCCGCCTCCGCCATCGAGAAGATCAGCGCTTTTCAGAGGTTCGGAAGCGTTTTAGGGCTTGGACGCATCGAGAAGCTGCTCGACCTGCTTGGCAACCCGCAGAGGGAGCTTAGGGTGCTGCACGTGGCGGGGACCAACGGCAAGGGGTCCATCTGCCGTTATCTGTATTGCACGCTGCGGGCGGCCGGATACAGGACGGGGCTGTACACCTCGCCGTTTCTGGAGGTCTTCAACGAGCGCATCGAGGTGGACGGCGCCTATATCAGCGATGGGGAGCTTGCGAGTTATACGGACCGGGTCCTGGAAAAGGTCCGGGAGATGGTGGACGCCGGTTTCGATTCACCCACGGAGTTTGAGGTGATCACCGCGCTGGCTTTCCTGTACTTTCGGGAGCGGCAGTGCGACTATGTGGTGCTGGAGGTGGGACTGGGCGGCCGCGGAGACTCCACCAATGTGTGCGAGAAGCCTCTGGTCAGCGTCATCGCCTCCATTTCCTACGACCATACGGACCGGCTGGGCCACACGCTGGCCGCCATCGCGGGGGAAAAGGCCGGCATCATCAAGGAGGGCTGCCCGGTGGTGACCAGCGCCACATCGGAGGAGGCCCTGGCGGTGATCCGCCGCACGGCGACCGAAAAGCACGCGCCCTGCTATGAGACGAAGAGAATGCCGGTCTCGGTGGAGGCGGCGGGCCCCTGGGGCAGCCGCTTCACGGCTGCGGTGCTGGGAGAGACGTTTTCGGGCCTGACCCTGTCCATGGCGGGCCCCCACCAGGTGCAAAATGCGGTGGCGGCGCTGACGGCCCTGCAGGTTCTCCGCCTGGAGGGCAAGGCGGAGGTGAGCCGGGAGGCGATCTACGAGGGCTTCCGGACGGCCCGGCAGCCGGGGCGCCTGGAGCGGATGCAGGATGCGCCGGCGGTGATCATCGACGGGGCGCATAACGAGGACGGGGCCAGGGCGCTCCGGGCCTCCATCTGTCAGCTGTATCCGGACGCGAAGGTTCTCATGGTCGCGGGGGTGCTGGCGGATAAGGATGTGGAGGGGATTCTGACGCAGTTTCTCGGCATCACGAAGGACATGGTCCTGACCGAGCCGGATAGCCCGAGAAAGCTCCCCGCCTCGGCGCTGGCGGAAAAGGTCGCGGCGATGGGCGGCAGGGTGCTGGCGGTGGAGCCCCGCCCCGAAGCCGCCGTGGAGACGGCGCTTTCCATGGCGGAGGCGTATGACCTGCTTCTCGTCGCGGGGTCCCTGTACATGATCGGCACCGTGCGCACCTATCTCAGGACCCGGACCGAGGGCCTTTGCATAGAGGAGACCGAGGCGTATGAGAGGCTGGTGCCGTTTTTCATCGAAAACGGGCTGGAGTTCGACGAGGAGGAGAAGGATTTCAGCGATGTCCTTTGTGCCTGGCAGGTCACCAGGACGGGCGATGACCGGCTCCTGGGCGGTGCCATGCTGGTCATGCAGGAGGGACATTTCGTGGTGCAGGGCATCGCCGTGGACAAGGTCCTGCGGGGGCAGGGGATAGGCCGAAAGCTCATCGCGCTGGTGGAGGCGGAGATTCGGCGGCGCGGGGGCCATGAGGTGCTCCTCATGGCCCGGAAGCCCGCTTTCTACCGAAAGCTGGGCTTCCACGCCGTGGAGCCCGGCGCCGCGCCGCCGATCTTCGACTGCCTGGGCTGCCCCCAGTACGGGGTGGACTGCTTCCCGGAGATCATGGCGCGGGAGCTGGATGGGCCGCCGGGGTCTGCGACATGAGGTGGCGCCTCAACGTGAGCTATGCGGCCGTTCACGCCGTCTACTGGATGCTGTACTGCGTGATCAGCACCTTCGCGTCGGCGCTCCTTCTGGACCGCGGCTATTCCAACCTGGAGATCGGCTTCATCCTGGCGGCGGCCAACGTGACGGCCGTCATCCTGCAGCCGCTTCTGGCCAATGTCGCTGACCGCAGCCGCCGCCTGCCCCTGACGGATGTGCTCCTCCTCGCCGCCGCGCTCCTGGCGCTGCTGGCCTTAGGGCCGCTCCTCCTGCGGCGCAGGTCCCCGCTCCTGACGGCCACCTACGTGGCGTTTCTGGCGCTGCACGTGGCGATGCAGCCGCTGATCAACGCCCTGTGCTTCAAGCTGGGCGAGACGGGCACCACCGTCAACTTCGGGCTGACGAGGAGCGCGGGTTCCCTGTTTTACGCGGTGCTGAGCAGCGTCATGGGAGGGCTGGTGGCCGCCCGCGGCGTGGGCATCCTGACGGGCACGGCGCAGCTGCTGGCGGTGGTCCTCGTGGGCTGCTTCCTGTGGGAAAGGCAGCTGTACCGGCGGCACGCCGTCTGGGAAACCGCCCGCCCGCTCGAAAAAACGTCGCAAACAGAGGAGATCGACCTCAGAACTTTTGCGCGGCGAAACCGGCTGTTCGTCCTTTTGACCGTCGGCGTCTTCGGGATTTTCTTCAGCAACGCCGTCCTGAACAGCTTCATGCTGCAGATCATCACGCCGCTCGGCGGGGACAGCCGCGACATGGGGCACATCTTCTTCCTGCTGGCCGTCATGGAGATTCCCACCATGGTCTTCTTCGAGCCGATCAGCCGCCGCGTTCCCTGCCGCACGCTTCTGAAGCTCGCCGCGCTGACGTATGTGGTCAAGATCGCCGTCACCTGGCTGGCGCCCTCGGTGCGGGTGGTGCTCTGGTCGCAGCTGCTGCAGCTGACATCTTTCGCGCTCTTTCTGCCGGCCATGGTCAGGTTCACGGCGTCCGTCATGCGGCCGGGGGAGGCGGTCAGGGGGCAGGCGCTGTACATGGCGATGGTGACCATGGCATCCGTCGTCTCCAGCCTGCTGGGTGGGTGGATCCTGGACCGCAGCGGGGCGAAGGTTCTTCTAGCCGTATCGCTGGCGTTCACCGCGGCGGGGGCCGGCATCCTGCTCGCGACCGTAGACAGGGTGGAGGAGGCGGCCCGGCGCACAGGCGATACCCATGGAGAATGACCGCGCAAAAGGTGGTCATGCGGGCGCTGGTCACTCGGCCGGCTGTGCGGCAGGCGGATTGGATGGGGCGGCGCCGATGGTCCGAAATGACCTGTGCGGATGTGGGCCGCACGGCTGAAGTTTGGCCGGCCCGCATGGAGCCGCAAGCCGAACGGACCGGATGCTCCAAATGGTTCGCACAGATGCGGCCTGCTCGCTTGCCCGGCTGTGTGGCGGGCAGATTGGATGGGGCGGCGCCGATGGACCGGAATGGCCCACGCGGACACGGGCCGCACAGCCGAAGTCAGGCCGCCCCGCATGGAACCGCAAGCCGAACGGACCGGATGCTCCAAATGGTCCGCACAGATGCGGCCTGCTCGGCCGGCTGTTCGGTGAGCGGATTGGATTGAACGGCGCCGATTGCCCAAAATGCCCCACGCGGGCGCTGGCTGCTCGGCCGGCTGTGCGGCGGGCGGATTGGATGGGGCGGTGCCGATTGCCCAAAATGCCCCGCGCGGGCGCGGGCTACATGGCCAGCGACAGGCCGGCCCGCACGATAACGCAAACTGAACGGGAGGATGCAGAAAATGAGAATCACAGATGTACGGCTCGGCCGCATTTCCGTGCCGCTTCATGTCCCTTTTAAGACCGCGCTGCGCACGGTGTCCAGCGTGGAGGATGTCATCGTGGAGGTGCATACCGACACCGGTGCCGTGGGCTACGGCGAGGCGCCGCCCACCGGGGCCATTACCGGGGACACGACCGGTGCCATCATCGGCGCGCTGCAGGACCACATCATCAAGACGGTGGTGGGCCGGGACGTGGACGATTTCGAGGACCTGATGCTGGCGCTGCAGGGCTGCATCGTGAAGAACAGCAGCGCCAAGGCCGCCATGGACATGGCCCTCTGGGACCTGTACGGGCAGCTGTACAAGATCCCCGTCTATAAGCTGCTGGGCGGCAGCCGCAAGGAGATCATCACCGACATCACCATCAGCGTCAACGATCCGGAGGAGATGGCGCGCGATACGGTTTCCGCCATCGCCCGCGGCTATGACACGCTGAAGGTCAAGGTCGGGGCCGATCCGACGCTGGATGTCGCCAGACTGGCCGCCGTGCGGGCCGCCGCCGGCCCCGACATCCGCCTCCGCATAGACGCGAATCAGGCCTGGACGCCCAAGCAGGCCGTGCGCCTCTTAAACCAGATGCAGGAGCGCGGCCTCGACATAGAGTTCGTCGAGCAACCCGTCAAGGCGCACGATATCGACGGCCTGCGCTACGTCACCGAGCGCTCATATGTGCCCGTCCTGGCGGATGAAAGCGTCTTTTCGCCGGCCGATGCCCTGACCATCATGCAGACGCACGCCGCCGACATGGTCAACATCAAGCTGATGAAGTGCGGGGGTCTCTACAACGCCCTGCAGATCGCCTCGGCGGCCGAGATCTATGGCGTGGAGTGCATGATCGGCTGCATGCTCGAGGCGAAGGTCAGCGTCAACGCGGCGATCCACCTGGCCTGCGCGCGGCAGATCATCACCAAGGTCGACCTGGACGGACCCGTGCTCTGTAAGGTGGACCCCGTACATGGCGGCGCGACATTCGACGAGAAGAAAATCACCGTTTCCGATGCGCCAGGCCTTGGCATCCAGGGCATAGACGGCATACGGTATCTGTAGGGGCCGGAGCGACCCGGCTTGTTGACAGAATTGACAGTTCACGCGGATTTTGTCAACTTTGTCAACAGCGCGGGCACCAAAATGTTGACAGATTGTCAGAAAACGCGAAATTTGTCCGATCTGT
>CAZDUM010000092.1:0-2108 GCA_964508645.1 uncultured Oscillospiraceae bacterium
TTTTGCTATGGTGTGCGGCGCGCGCTCCGGCTGACGGAGGCGGAAATAGCCGGCGGCTCGCAGTCCGCCCTCTACACCTGCGGCCCGCTGATTCACAACCGTCTGGTCACGGAGGATCTGCGGGCCCGCGGCGTCGGGATCATCGACTCCCTGCAGGAGGCGCAGGCGGGCGATACGGTCATCGTCCGCTCCCACGGAGAGGCGGAGGATTTTTTCAGCGAGGCGGCGGAGAGGGGAATCCGGATCGTGGATGCGACCTGCCCCTTCGTCACGCGCATACACACGCTGGTGCGGCAGGCATGGCAGGCGGGGGAGCAGGTCATCATCGTGGGGGACGCCACCCATCCGGAGGTGCGCGGTACGCGGGGCTGGACCGGCGGGACGGCGCTGGTGGCCGGAAGCGGGGAGGCGGTGCGGGCGCTCGCGCCTCTTTTCGCCGGCAGGCGCCTTTTCCTCGTCTGTCAGACGACCATACGCAAGGAGACGCTCGATGAGGTGGAGGAGGCGCTGCGGGGTCTCGGTGCCGATTTTCATGTGGAAAATACCATCTGTCACGCCACGGCGGCCAGGCAGGAGGCCCTGGTCGAGGTGGCGGCGCGCTGCGATGCGATGGTCATCATCGGCGGCAAGGACAGCTCCAACACCCGAAAACTCTGGGAGCTTTCCAAAAAAATCTGCGGAAATAGTTATTTTATCGAAAAAAAAGAAGATTTACCGTTGCAACTACTTGCGAAATGCGGTAAAATAGGGGTTGCAGCGGGTGCATCAACGCCTGCATGCGTAATAGAGGAGGTTATTGCTGTAATGAGTGAAAACATCACCGAAGCGAACGGCGCGAACGAGGCAAACGAGGCAAAAGAAGAAATGAATATGCAGGACTTAATGGAAGACATCGAGAAAACATTAAGATTGCCTCGCGTAGGAGAAACTGTTAACGGAAAAGTTCACCAGGTCACGGACAAAGAAATCATCGTTAACATGGGCATCAAGAAGGACGGGATTATCCCGAAGGAAGAGGTGACTCTGGAAGGGGATCAGAAGCTGACTGACCTGTTCCACGAGGGTGACGAGATTCAGGCAAAGGTCGTCAAAACCGAGGACGGGGACGGCGGCATCCTGCTCTCGAAGAAGAAGCTGGAGGTTAACGAGCACTGGGGGGAGGTTCTGGAAGCCAACGAGAACAGAACGAACCTGACGGTGAAGGTCGTGAGACTGGTAAACGGTGGTGTGATCGCTGCTTATAAAGAGGTTTCCGGCTTCATTCCGCTGTCCCAGCTTTCGGATCGTTATGTCGAGAAGGCCGATGAGTTCCTGGGACAGGAGATGGTGGTCAAGGTATCCCGCGTGGACCAGAAGAAGAATCGGGCCGTGTTCTCGCATAAGGCCGTTCTGGCGGAGGAGAAGCGCAAGAGGATGGAGGAAGCCTGGGCACGCCTCAAGGTGGGTGAAATCGTGGAAGGGACCGTCATGCGGTTCACCGACTACGGTGCGTTCATCGATCTGGGCGGCATCGACGGTCTCCTGCACATCTCCGAGATCAGCTGGGGCAAGCTGCGCCATCCGAAGGAGGTCCTCAAGATCGGGCAGAAGGTCAGGGTGAAAATCCTTTCCATGAACGAGGAAAAGGGCAAGATCTCCCTGGGCCTGAAGCAGACCACGCCGGAGCCTTGGTCCGTCATCAACGAGAAGTACACGATCGGCGAGATCGTGAAGGGCAAGGTCGTACAGCTGAAGGAGTACGGCGCGTTTGTCGAGCTGGAGCCCGGCCTTGACGGTCTGGTCCATATCTCGGAGGTGGCCAGCAGGCGCGTGGCGGACATCGCGGATGAACTCGAGGTAGGCCAGACGGTCTATACCAAGATCCTGGATATCGATACGGATCGCAAGCGCATCAGCCTGAGCATCAAGCAGGCCGAGGGCTATGAGCCGCCGATCGAGGAGGAGGAAGTGTACGAGGAGGAGGTCCCCGCAGAGGAACCTTTCTATGAGGAAGCTCCCGCTGAGGAAAACGTCGGCGAGTCGGAGGCGGTTGCCGTCTCTGAGGAAACTGACGCCCCTGCGGAGGAGACGGTAGTCGAGGAAGTCGCGCCGGAGGCTGCACAGGCCGT
>CAZDUM010000092.1:2208-4805 GCA_964508645.1 uncultured Oscillospiraceae bacterium
TGCGCTGACAATATAGCATCTTATCCCCATGTAGGACCACAGCCGTACAGTCTCCTGCGGTTAGCCCCACCTGTCAGCAGCGCGTCCAGATATGCGATACTTCCTCGGGACGACCTCGTGACGGCTGCATGCCCGCAGGCACTCGCGCCCGCGTATGCAGACGCCCTCACGGGGATGGGGGCTCAGGGCATGTAGGTCTTGATAAAATCTCGCAGGCCCAGCGCGCGGTTACCCCGCACGCCCACGGTGGTCTCGGCGTGATAGAGGGAGCTTACGATGGCTTCCTCGGTGACCTCCACGGCCGCCGAGAAGACGGCGTCGATGCGCTCGTCATCGAGCATCTGGAGCGGCAGGACCGCCCGGTCGCTGTAGTGCGGTATGCGGTTGGCGGTCGTGAAGGCGATGGCGATATCGCCGCTGCCGTTGCCGCCGTAGGAACCGACGCGGCCCAGCGCGAAGGTCGCCCGCTTCGCCGTGCGCCTGAGCTGACGCTCCGAGAGGGGAATGTCGGTCGCCATGATGATGATGATGGAGCCCGTGTCCTTGCGGCTCTCCGCGTTGATCAGGGATGTATCGTAGAGTTTGCCGCCGATCATCAGGTTGCCGGGCGAGCCGAAGTTGGACATCACCAGCGCGCCTATATGGTGTTCCGTCCCGTCGAATGTGAGGATGCGGGAGGCGGAGCCGATGCCGCCCTTGACACCGAGGCAGACCATACCGCTGCCGCCGCCTACGGCGCCTTCCTCGAAGACCGTATCAGCGGAGGAGAGGGCTGTGAACACATCCTCCTCCGTCACATGCAGGCCGCGTATATCGTTGAGGCGTCCGTCGTTGCACTCCGTCACGAGCGCGTTGACCGTGCCGGTCGTCACGCCGATGTCCGGATTCAGGGAGAGGGCGTGGCGGACGAGGGCCGTCACGCATGTGCCGACGCTCAATGTGTTGGTCAGAACGATGGGGGTCTCGATGCAGCCGAGCTCCTCGACCTGCACCAGGCCGGCCGATTTGCCGAAACCGTTGATCACGGACGCGCCGGCCATGACCTTGTCTCGAAACAGGTTCCCCTGGTGGGGCAGGATGACGGTCACGCCGGTGTGGATGTCCCCGTCGTGCCGGGTGACATGGCCGACGGTCACGCCGGGCACATCCGTGATGAGATTATGCGTGCCCCGTGGCCACTTCGCGCGCAGATGCAGGCCGCTGTCTTTTGGTAGTCCCATGAAAACCTCCTCGGTTCCGTTCTCGATGGTATACGATAATTTTATTGCGTAAACTGAATGACACAGAATGCAGCGTACAGGCACAGGAGCACGACGCCCTGCCAGCGGTAGAGCCTGCTCTTGAACATGGCGGGCCCCGTCAGGATGATCATCTCGATGAACATCAGGGGGATGTCCAGGACCAGCGATGCGTTGTGCCCGAACAGGGTGGAGCTGCTGGGGACGGCGAAGGGCGCGAGCGTCACGGAGACGCCGGATACGAGGACCAGATTGAACAGGTTGGCCCCGATGATGTTGCCGACGGACAGCGCGCCGTGTCCCTTTGTCAGCGAGGTGATGGCCGTCACGAGCTCCGGCAGGGAGGTGCCGAGCGCGACGAAGGTCAGTCCGATGACGGATTCCGGCACCTTGAGGTAGCGGGCGATGAGGATGCCGTTGTCCACGAGGAGATCGGCGCCGATGGCGACGAGCACCGCGCCGAGGACCAGAAGGAGTATGTCCTTGCCGGTGCTGCGGGCCTGGTCGCGCACATCGGCGGGCGTCGGACCCTTTTCTTCGGCCTCGGTATCCCTGGGCGCCGCTTCGAGGGCGTCCTCGGAGAGAGTATCCTTCTTCCGGCTCATCTCCAGGACGGTGATGATCATGTATATGAGGAAGATCGCGAGGAGGATGATGCCCACCTCACGGCCGAAGTAGCCGAGGAAATAGGCAACGCCCGCGTAGAAAATCGCTGCGGTGAAGAAGAACATCACCGGGGTGCGCAGGGACATGCGGGAGACGACGCTGGGCCGAATGACGATGGGCAGGGCCGCGATCAGGCCCGTATTGCAGATGATGGAGCCGATGGCGTTGCCGTAGGCGATCTCCCCGTGGCCCCCTAAGGCAGAACCGGCTGACACCATCACCTCCGGGAGGGTGGTGCCGATCGATACGATCGTAGCGCCGATCAGAAGTTCCGGAATGTGGAAGCGGTAGGCGAGCCCCGTCGCGCCGTCCACGAACCAGTCCCCGCCCTTGATGAGGAGCAGGAGCCCCAGTGCAAATAGCAAGATAGCGACAACCATGCAGCGTTCTCCTCTGAACGAAAGTGTGCGAAACGCACCGTGTCCAATATAGCAAAAAGTCGAATATCCGTCAACAGAGGCGGCGGCGAATATTTCGCTAAAATCGCGCGCCGGCGCCTGGCTACGCGGCAGGGCAGCCGAGGGACTGCGATGCGCGCTGGTTCCCAGGGCTCTTATCAGTGCCGACCGCATCGGCATCGCCACGAGCCGCCGCGCGGGTTCTCGCGGGCGCCGGCATGGTCAGTCCGCACCGGATAGGACGCGCCGGCCGCATCGACTGCATCACACGTAGGTCTTGCGCGCGGGCGCCCGG
>CAZDUM010000093.1:0-4739 GCA_964508645.1 uncultured Oscillospiraceae bacterium
CCCCCTATTTCCCCAGGCAAAACCTCGAAAAGACGGCGTCGAGCACCTCGCCGTCCACATGGTCGCCGGTGATCTGGCCCAGCGCCTCGAAGCAGGCGTTGACATCGATCTGGATCAGCTCCGGCGGCTGCCTCTCCGCGACCAGCTGCAGGGCGCTCTCGACCGCCGCCAGAGCCTCCTGCAAAAGCTCCTTGTGGCGGAGGCTGGTCACCAGGATGTCGCTGCCGGGGACGAGGCTGCCCTCGCCGACCAGGCGGCGGATGACATCCTCGATGTCGGCCAGACCCTGTCCCGTCACCACCGAAGTGGAGATGACGGTTGGTGCGGCGGGTTCCGGTGCGGTGACGGACGATGTAGTAGGCTTCGGTGCGGCGACGGACGATGCGACGACAGGCGGTATAACGCCGGATGCGGCGGCATCTTCAGCCGGCGATGGTTCGACCGCCTCGCGCGCGGGGATGGCGGGCGCGTCCGACGCGGCAAACGGTGCGATGACCTCCGTCTCTGCGACCGGTTGCCCGCCCTCAGCCCCCGGCGCTGTAGCCTGCTGCCTATGTGCGGCGAACCAGGCCTGCGCCTGCGCGGGCGTCACCACGGCCGGCAGATCCGCCTTGTTCAGGATGAGCAGAATCCGCCCGTCGCCGCAGGCGGCGAGGGCCTGTTCGTCCTCCGCGCACAGGGGCTGGCTCCCGTCGAGCACCAGGAGGCTGAGGTCCGCCGTCCGCCCGGCAGAGAGGCTTTTTTCGATGCCGAGCCTTTCCACCTCGTCGGTCGCCTCTCGTATGCCCGCCGTATCGGTGAGCAGGATGGGCACGCCGTCGAGGGACATGGCCACCTCGATGGTATCTCGCGTCGTGCCGGGGACCGTCGTCACGATGGCCCTCTCCTCCCGCAAAAGGGCGTTGAGCAGGGAGGATTTGCCGACGTTCGGCCTGCCGAGGATGGCGACGCGCAGGCCGTCCCGGACGATGCGACCCGTATCGGCGGTGGCGAGCAGCGTCCGGATGTCCGACGCCGTGTCGGTGAGCGCCGCATCCAGCTTCTCATAGGTCAGCGCCTCCACATCCTCGTCCGGGTAGTCGATGTCGACCGTGAGGTCCACGAGGACATCGATGAGGCGGTTTCGGATGGCGCGGATTCGTTCGGCGTAGCGGCCCGTCAGCTGCACGGCCGCAGCGGCAGCGCCCGCCGGACTTTTCGCCTGGATGAGGTCGATGACGGCCTCCGCCTGCGAGAGGTCCAGCCTGCCGTTGAGAAAGGCGCGGCGGGTAAACTCCCCGGGCTCGGCGAGGCGGGCGCCGCTCTGCAGGACGGCCTGCAAAATGAGGCGCAGGGACATCTGGCCGCCGTGGCATTGGAGTTCGACCACATCCTCGGCGGTGTAGGAATGCGGGCCCTGCATGTAGACCGCCATCACCTCGTCGATGACGGTGCCGCCCGCATCCGCGACCCAGCCGTGCGTCATGTGGCGGTCCGCCCCGAGGGTCGGCCGAAACAGCCTGGCGGCCACGGCCCGTGCCGCGGGGCCGCTGATGCGCACGATGCCGATGCCGCCCTCCCCCATGGGCGTGGAGATCGCGGCGATCGTATCCGGCGCCGCGCCGGTCTCAACACTGTCTTTCAGCTCCATCTCCATCTCCGCTTCGGGGTCCGCGTTCCTTCCGGCTTTGGATTCGGGCACGCCCCGCTCCCCTCCGGCGCCATCTCCTTAAAAAACCAGCCCGCTTGCCGTGGCATGCGGGCCGTCTGTTCTCCGTTTCCGTGAGCGGTCACTCTTCCTGCTTCAGCTCGATGATGACGCGCCGATACGGGTCCTGGCCCTCGCTGCGGGTCGTCACCTGCGGATGGTTTTGCAGGGTGGCATGGATGACCTTGCGCTCGTAGGGGTTCATCGGCTCCAGCTTGACGCTCCTGCGGGTCTTCACGACCTTCCTGGCGAGGCGCAGCGCCAGCGCCTCCAGCGTCCTTTCGCGCTTGGCCCGGTAGTTCTCCGCGTCGATCACCACGCGCGTGTAGCCCTCCTGCTCCCTGTTGACCACCAGGCTGGTCAGGTACTGCAGGGCGTCCAGCGTCTGGCCGCGTTTGCCGATGACGCTGCCGGCGTCCTTGCCCGCCAGCTCGATGTACAGGACATCGGGGCCCGTCTTGGCCGAAATCTCCAGCTCCACGCCCATCTGCTGCGCCACATCGTTTAGGAAGTCCAGCGCGATGTGGTTCTCACAGACCGTCAACTCCTCGTCGGGCACGCGCGGAATGACCGGCTCGACCGGTTCATCGGACGCATAGATGTCGTTCCGCTCCCTGGGGCGCCTGTCGCGGTTTCCCTGCTGACGGGGGCGCTGGTTGTTCGGGCGCCCGTCTCGGCCTCTGTTATCGCGGCGGGGGCCGCTGCTCCGCCCGCCCGCATTGGAGCTGCGGCGCTGGCCGTCTCTGCTGCCCGCCTCGCGGTACGGTCTCTCGTCGCGAGGCTCGCGGCCGGCACCGGTCTCGCGGTACGGCTGCCGCTCTCGATACTCGCGGGTCTCACGGGGCTCGCGGGCCTCCCGATACGATGTCTGCTCGTCCCGGCGCGTCTCCTGTGCCTCGCTGTCCGTCTCCGTGCGGTAGGCCGCCGTCTCAGCGGGTGCCGTCTTTTTCTCCGTGACAGCCTCCGCCGCGGGCCGACTCTCCCCGACGTGTTTCGCAGTCTGGGTAGAGGTCTTTTCCTCCGTCCAATGCTTCGGCTCCGGTTCCTTGCGCTCGACCCTGACCAGCGCCAGCTTCGAGCCGATCCCGAAGAACCCTCTCGACGGCTCCTCGAGAACCGTCACGTTCACCTCATCTATGGTGGCTTTCAGATCGTCCAGCGCCAGCTTGACCGCCGTCTCGACGTCCGTTCCCCACTTCTCAGAAAAATTCATCGATACATTCCTCCCAGTTGTCCCACATGCACACCCGATCCGGTTCCCACCCGGTTTCGCTTCTCACGGGGCGGGCCGGCCCACACATTCGGGTCTGCGGACGGCATCGCGCGCGGCAGGCGATCCTTCACGCACATCCCGCGCCGGCTCTAAAATTCTACGGTCTCGGCCTCAGCCGCGCCGACTCTCTCCCTCACGCACCCATGGCGCGCTTACCGGGCCGGCCCATCATCATCACACCGGCCACACCGGCCGTGCTCAGGCCTGCGCCGGCACCTTCGCCCGCGCCTTGACCTTCTTCTTCCCCTTCGGCGGCTTGTCCTCCAGCATCTTCCGGCGTATCTGGTTGAAGCGGATGTTGAAGAAGATCTGGATGACCTGGCTGAAGAACCAGTACAGCGACAACCCCGCCGGATAGCTGCGGGCCAGCAGCAGGATCGTCAGCGGCGTGATATAACTCATCACCCGCGTCAGACCGTTCATCTTTTGCTGGGCCCCGCCCGCGAGATTGTTCCGCTGCGACATGCTGAAGGAAAAATACGTGGCCAGCGCCGCCGAGATCGGCAAGACCCAATGGTCCGGCTGCGCCAGGTCCCGAATCCACAGGAACGGCTCGTGAATGGCGAACAGCATCTCATCCGCCACATCCATGCTGCTGAGATAGGTCATCGGGTTCCGCAGCAGCGTAAACAGGCCGACGACGATGATCATCTGGAAAAGCATCGGCAGACAGCCGCTCGACATGCTGACGTGTTCCTCCCGGTACAGGTCGCTGAGCTTCTCCGCCATCGTGTCGCGGTCCTTGGCGTAGCGCTGCTGGATCTCCTGAATCTTCGGCTGCAGGATCGTCATCTTGATGGACGACTTCATCTGCTTGGCATACAGCGGGTATGAGATCATCTTGACCAGCACGGTCAGGATGATCAGCGTGATGCCGTAGTTCCCCACCAGCCGATAGGTCCACGCCAGCACATATTTCAATACATTTGCTAAGATTCCCATTCAATTCCTCCCGTTGCGCCTACGGATGCGCCTACGGAACGGGGTCATACCCGCCCTCGTGGAACGGATTGCATCGCAGGATGCGCCGGATGCCCAGGTAGGTCCCCTTCAGCGGCCCGTACTTCTCCACGGCCTGGATGAAATACGCGGAGCACGTCGGGGTGAAGCGGCACGTCGGCGGGAAAAGCGGCGAGATGCACTGCTGATAGAAATGGACGATCCCGATCAAGATTTTCTTGAAAAAATTCGATATGTGCTTCATGCCTTGATCACTCCGGTCCTTCGCAGCGCCGCGCGGACAGACCTCTCCACATCCTGACACTTACGCCCGGCGATGGTGCTGCGCGCGATGAAAATCATATCGTAATGCACCGCCGCATCGAGCCCCGGCAAAATATGGCGAAAGCTCTCTTTCATCAACCGTCTGGCCCGATTGCGCGCCACGCTGTTTCCCACTTTTTTGCTTGCCAGAAATCCGGTCCTGTGATAGGGCAGCCCGTTTTCCCGGCAAAAGACCACCACATAGCGATCGCCCACGGACCGGCCGTTTCGATAGGTTTCGTCGAAATCCGTCTTTCTTCGCAAAACGTTTTGCTTCAGCATAGTCTACCCGTCAGGCGCTGCGGCTGCCGCTATGCGCTCAGTTTCTTTCTGCCCTTGGCTCTCCTTCTCTTCAGGACATTCCGGCCGCCCGGGGTGGCCATTCTCTTGCGAAAGCCGTGCTCCTTCATTCTCTGCCGCTTCTTCGGCTGATAGGTCATTTTCATCTCGTTCTTCTCCTTTTCCGCATCCGCTGTATACGCATCTGCCTCGAATGCTGTACTGTCTTCGGACCGG
>CAZDUM010000094.1:0-4693 GCA_964508645.1 uncultured Oscillospiraceae bacterium
AGTTCCAGCAGTCTGTCAGAAGCTCGTGAACGACCCCGCTCACTTCGCCGATCTCTACCGTCACCGTTTCGACGCTCTCCGCGTGATTTTCCCCGGCGACTTCCTTCACATCTCTGATCACGTAGAACACTACACCGAGTTCGTGCATGCTTATTTCTCTCCGTAAAAAATATATGGCCGCGCGGGAGAGATCTATCCCCCGCCGGCCAGCTTTTCAGGTACCTTCTTCCCTATTTCTTATGAACGGCGATCCTCCCGGCACGCTTGATCTCATAAGGGATGATCTCCTTGAACTTGTCCTCAGCCTTTATCATGTGCGTACACTCCGGACGGTCTCTGTGGAGCGTGATGGCATCGAACATGCACTTGGTGGTGCATACGCCGCAGCCGAGGCACTTGTTGGGATCGACGATGCTGGCGCCGCAGCCGAGGCATCTGGCTGTCTCGATTTTCACCTGCTCCTCGGTCAGCGTCAGGTGCGCGTCGCGGAAAGGTTTCGCCGCCGCTGCCTCATCTGTCCCCTCGACCTGGCGCGATGCATTGTCATAGCTCTCGACTTTGATGTTGTCTTTGTCAAGCTCTATGAACTCCCAGCGGTTGCGGCCGATGGTCATGTGACCTCCCTGCACATAGCGGTGCAGGGATTCGGCGGCGAAATGCCCCTGGGCTATGGCGTCGATCGCGAATTTCGGACCCGTGTAGACATCGCCTCCGACGAAGATATCCGGCTCCGCTGTCTGGAAGGTCAGAGGATCGGCTACAGGCCCGTTGCCGCGGCCGAACTCCACATTCGTACCTTTAAGCAGGTCGCCCCAGATGATCTCCTGGCCTATGGCGAAGATCACGCGATCGCACTCGATCGTCAACGTTTCGCTTTCGTCATACTTCGGGCTGAATCTGCCGTTCTCGTCGAATACGGACGTGCACTTCTTACATACGATTCCGCATACCCGGCCGTCCTTCGTCAGGACTTCCTTCGGGCCCCATCCGCATTTTATCACGACCCTGTCCGCAAGAGCCTCGCCGACTTCCTCGTCAGACGCCGGCATCTCGGCCTCGGACTCAAGGCAGAGCTGCGTCACTTCTGAGGCGCCGCTGCGCATGCTCACGCGGGAGGCGTCTATGGCCACGTTTCCGCCACCCACGACTACGACTCTGCCGTTAAATCTCGTATTGCCGGTGTTCGCCTCCCGCAGAAAATCGAGAGCGGTCATGGTACCATCAGCGGTCTCGCCCGGGACGCCCGGGAGCTTTCCGCCGCTGCAGCCGATGGCGATGTAAAAGGCCTTGTAGCCCTGCTTTCTCAGCTCGTCGATCGTGACATCTTTTCCGACCTCCACGCCGGTCCTGATATCGGCGCCCATCTCGCGGATGACATCGATCTCAGCTTTGAGCACGTCCTTCTCGAGCTTGTAGGAAGGAATGCCGTACTGCAGCATGCCGCCGGGCAGTGCATTCTTTTCGAACACCGTCGGGAAATATCCCTTTTCAGCCAGATAGAAGGCCGCCGAAAGGCCCGCGGGGCCGCCGCCTATGATGGCGATCTTCTCGTCCCAGTGGTCCTTGTGGATGCTCGCGGGGATCACCACCGGCGGTATATATCTCGTCTCGGCGTTCAGATCCTGCTCGGCGATGAATTTCTTGACAGCGTCTATGGCGACCGCCTTGTCTATCGTGCCGCGGGTGCAGGCGTCCTCGCACTTGCGGTTGCATACGCGTCCGCAGACCGCGGGGAACGGGTTCTGTTTCTTTATCAGCGCGAGAGCGTCCTGATATTCGCCCTGCGCCGCCTTCTTCAGATAGCCCTGGACGGCGATGTGGGCCGGGCAGGCTGTCTTGCACGGGGATGTGCCGGTGTCATGGCAGTTGACACGGTTGTTGTCGCGGTAATCCGGATCCCACTTGTCGCTGCCCCACTTCACATTGTCGGGAAGCTCCTGGCGCGGGTACTCTATCTCTTTGCCTTCCCTGTCGCACAGCTTCTGTCCGAGCTGGACGGCCCCCGCCGGGCAGAATTCCACGCAGCGTCCGCAGGCCACGCATTTTTCCTTTTCCACATGGGCGACATAGGCCGAGCGCGACAGATTGGGCGTGTTAAAGAGCTGCGATGTCCGCAGTCCGTTGCAGATGTTGACATTGCAGTTGCAGATGCCGAAGATCTTGTTCTCGCCGTCGATATTCGTTATCTGGTGGACGAAGCCGTTGTCCTCGGCCTTCTGCAGGATGGCCATAGCCTCCTCATAGGTGATATCATGGCCCTTGTTGGTCTCCCTGCAGTAGTCCGCGAAATCGCCGACACCGATGCACCAGCCGTAATCGTCATCCGCACAGCCGTCGCCGAGCACCTTTCTCGAAGCCCTGCAGCTGCAGCGGCCCACGCCGATATGTCCCTCATATTTCTTGAGCCAGTAGGAAAGATGCTCGAGGTCCACGGACTGGTTCTCCATGGAAATGGCTTTTTCCACCGGGATCACATGCATGCCGATCCCGGCTCCTCCCGGAGGTATCATCTGGGTTATGCCCGCCAGGGGTATATAGGCCATGCGCTCGAAGAACGAAGCCACATCCGGATGGTCTCTGAGGCGCGGGTTGCTGCCGTCGGGAAGCTCCTCCATGTTGAAAAGCTCCGCCGCGCCGGGCACAAACATCGGGAGGATGTATCTGCGCTCCGTCTGCTCCTGCGTCCGGCCGTTGTGGTCGTAATGGTAGCCGTAGTCGTATTCGAGCAGTCCCACATAGGCCATGTCGTCCAGGAGTTTCTGAAACTTTTCCTCCCCGTCCGCGCCGATATTGTTCATCCGGCACATTTCGCCGAAGGTGTACGGCACACGGACTTTCATCTTGAGCGCCACATCCGCCATTTCATCGGTCACGATCTCCGCCAGTCCCCAGTATTCGGGGTCCTCAACCTTGACTCCCTTCAGCTTGTGGGCGGCAACATCGGTGATCTTCTTGCCCAGCTTCAGGATCTTTTCGCTGGGCTGCTTATCGCCCTTGTGGTTGGCCGGCCACGATTCATACACTTTGCTCATGTCCATGGCGCGTTCTCCTTTCATGTCGTTCGTGCCTGTCTATTTGTCTCTCATGGTGCGCAATATTTCGCCTTCCGGCCCCTCCGCGCGGAGAGGCCAAAGGGACTTTGCGGGCGTTTTACCGCAGACGCGGGCAGCCGGTTATCTCGGCGCGGGCCATAGCCTCCTGAAAGTCTTTCTGACCCGTAAAGATCGCATTTTTCTTTTCTTTTCTTTTGATAACACTTGATAACACTGAATATTATGCCTGCCAGCTTTTCACCTCGGCCCGCAGCCAGTCAGCCCATTCATCCATGCCTTCGCCTGTTCGGGCGGAAACGGGAATGATCCTGGCGGCGGGGTTTCGCAGGCGGATGTTTTCTCTGCATTTCTCCATGTCGAAATCGAAGTACGGCAGTACGTCGATCTTGTTGATCAGGACCACATCGCAGACAGAGAACATCAGGGGATACTTGAGAGCCTTGTCATCCCCCTCGGGCACGCTGAGTATCATCGCGTTCTTAACGGCGCCGGTGTCGAATTCCGCGGGGCAGACAAGATTGCCCACGTTCTCAAGGAACACGAGATCGACATCCCCGGTCTTGAGCCCCTCGATGCCCTGCGCCGTCATATCGGCGTCCAGGTGGCACATTCCGCCGGTGTGGATCTGAATGGTCTTCACTCCGAGCGACGCGACCGTCCGCGCATCCACATCCGAATCGATGTCCGCCTCCATCACGCCGATGCGAAACTCGTCCCTGAGCCGCTCAATGGTGCGCGTCAGAGTCGTCGTCTTGCCCGATCCCGGGGAGGACATGAGATTGAGCAGGAACACTTTTTTCTCTTTGAGTTTCCCGCGCAGCTCCGCCGCGCGCCTGTCATTGTCGGCGAACACGCTCTTCTTGATCTCCAGAACACGAAACTCTCCCATAACAGTTTCAGCCGAGTAGGCAGTCTCGACGCTCCTTTCATACCCCATACACTGCGTGAGGCTTGTGCCCCTCACAGAACCGTGCGTGCCGTTTTCCCGCACACGGTTTTTCAAACCATCTTCGGCTCTATATTTTAGGCGCCGAACCGGCGCACCCTCCGTAAATTGGCCGGACCGACTGTAGGTATTATATCTTTTAAGGCCCGCCCTGTCAATGAAATGTCAGTCTACTAAATGTGCGAAAAGTGAGATGATTGCAATGCTTCGCGGGGTTCCCCCTGGCGTAAAATTTAAATGTTCCATGTTACGACTCCACGGATGCGGCCGCCTCGTATCAGCATAAAGGATTTCGTAGGATTTATCAAAATGCAGTGGCCCTTTTCGCCCGATACTATTTGGCCCCAATAACCCGATAGATAATGGCCCCTTTTATCCCGATGCTAAAAGGAGGTCGATTGGCCAACTAACGGACAGCCTCCTACTCGATTGCGCGTTCAGAACCCGAACGCTGAAAGAACGCCAAAGGATTATTTTTTCTCGGTCAGCTGCTGGTACATCTTCATCAGTTCCGCCACGCACTGGCTCTCGGTCATATCTTTTATTGAGAATCCGTAAGCCTGCATGACGGCGCGGTCGTTTTCCTGATGGGCGCGGCGCAGTTCCGGCGGCATGGTCAGTTCATCGTAGAGATCGGCAAGGCTGCTGTCCGGGTAGAGTGCGCGGGCATCCAAAATAGTCTGCGCAGTCTGCT
>CAZDUM010000095.1:0-1471 GCA_964508645.1 uncultured Oscillospiraceae bacterium
AGCGGGGCGCCGCCGTTATCTTCGCCAGGCATATACTGGGCGTAGGTTCATGAGTTGCGGGTGCTATGCGTCCTCGCCCTCCGCATTCTCCACCTTGGCGTATTCATCCAGGATATACGTCTCCAGGTCCGCCAGCGCGTCCTTGATATCCTCTGCTGCCAGGTCGGCAGCCGTCATCAGCGCGTGGATCCTCGAAACGCTTTCCTCGATCTTCGCCTCGACGGTACGGCCGAACACCGACTTCAGCGGAATATCGTCGCCATCCTGATAGAACGAAATCTCGTCGGGAATCCCGTTGCCGTCATGGTCGACCAGATAAAAGTTAAATTCCCCGTTTCCCGTCAAATCCACGGCGATGGCGTTGATGTCGCCGGTCCTGTTCAGGTCCAGAAGGCCGATATCCGGGCTCTTGTCCCCATCCAGGTCCAGAAGAATCTCATACCGGTCCGACCGCACCAGAAATTCCTGCAGGTCCTTATCCTTCTTTAACTCGCTCTTGAGCTCCCGTAATGTTCCCATCTTCTCTCCTCCTGTCATGCGTTTTCTCGTTTTGTCTCTCTTGCTGCGTCCCGCGGGCCGGCGAAACCGGCCTCATCGAAACCGTCTGCGTCCCCGCGATGTCATTGTACACGAGAACGGCCGCGCCTGTCAACCTGTCCGGGAGTTCCATACATCCTGCAGGCTGTGCGTGTTTTTCCGGAGAACCAGCTCAAGATGCTCCAGTTCATCCCGCACCTTATCGTCATCGAACCCCCATTCGAGGCCATCCATCAGCGCCTGCGCCGTCTCGTAGTCGCCTGCACGCATCGCATCATACGCGTCGCAGACGACGAGCAGCGCCTTCGTGTCGCGATACCATGTACCCTTCATGGTGCGCAGCGTCTCCCGCGCCTGCAGGACCTTCCCCTGGCCGAACTGATCGAGCGCCTCGTCATAGACGGAATCGACGTGATGCAGGAGTAGACAGGCGAGGACGACGATCGCGCAGACCGCGCAGACGATGATGATGCGCGGGTAGAGCGGCCTGGCCGCCTCCTTCGCCCGTTTCAGGAAGGATTTCATCTCCCGGTGCGGCAGGCTGTGCTCCCTTTTGTTGGTCGAACTGGTGCCTGTATAGCGGGTATGGGAGGTACGCGAGCCGCCGCACTCGCTGGAGTCCCGGCCGTCATCGTCATCGCCGAGCGATTCGCCCAGGATGAGATGGTAGCCGATAAATTCCTCCCCGACATCCGTATGGCCGTTCCCGTCAAAATCGAAGAAGCCTCCGAACGGATCATCACTGTCTTTCGCCATGTCCGTACCCCTTTTTTACCCAGGTGCGGCGAGGCCGCCGAGATCGGCGGACCGTCCCGCTACGCGCGGCGCAGGATAGCACAGCTTCTCTCAATCGCCAAGGCAGGCAGCCTCATGCGACCCACACGCCCCTGCCCCATGCTACGTGCTCGCTCGGCGGCATCCGGCCTTCACCCCG
>CAZDUM010000095.1:1571-4605 GCA_964508645.1 uncultured Oscillospiraceae bacterium
ATATGAAATTCTATGTATGCGAAAAATGTGGAAATCTCGTCAGCGTGATCAAGGAGACCGGCGTTCCCATGATGTGCTGCGGGCAGAAGATGACGCAGCTGGTGGCCGGCACTTCGGATGGCGCCGTCGAGAAGCATCTCCCCGTGTACACGGTCGGCGACCGCATCGTCTCCGTGACGGTCGGCTCCGTGGAGCACCCCATGACGGAGGCACACCTCATCGAGTGGATCGCCGTCGAGACCGCCCAGGGTACCCAGATCAAGACCCTGCGACCCGGAGACGCCCCGAAGGCGGAGTTCGCTCTGACGGAGGGCGATACGCTGATCGCCGTCTATGCCTACTGCAACCTCCACGGTCTGTGGAAGGCCTGATCGAAGGGCCCCTGTCCCATCAGGGGCCTTTCGATATATTTGATACATGACTATCGTCCCTTTTCCTGCGCCTTTTCTCTCTTCTCCTGCAGCTCCCGCTTCTTTTCCAGTTTTTTCTCCCGCGCCTTCTCCTTGTCGCGGTGGAAATACTTGTCCAGCTCCTCCTTCATGCTGTCCGGCATGCCCGGCGCTACCGGCAGGATGACCGCGTTGGCCACCCGGCCGATCAGTCCCGTCGCAAAATCCTCCATGTCGCCCAGTTTCTCCGCGCACAGGGGGAACAGCTGGTCGTAGCGCGTGTGAATGACCGCCGTCTCGCTGCGCCTGCCAAGTCCCAGGGCCGGGATGCCCCGGTCGGCAAAGGGCGCCGAATCGCTGGAATGGACGGCCACCTTGATGTCCGCGGACCAGCCCGTCTCGTGGCAGTACTGCTCTGCGAACAGCTTCAGATCGTCCCCGCCTGTGACGAAGATCCGGTTCGGCCCCAGGATGGTGCCGCACATGTCGAAGTTGAAGCAGAAGCGGATTTCCTCCATCAGCGCCTCGTGGCGGGCGATGTAGGCCTTGCTGCCCAGAAGACCCTGCTCCTCCGCACCGCACCAGATGAACCGCAGCGTCCGACGGGGTGGATTTTGCAGGAAATGCCGGTAGAGCGCCATGATCGTGGCCGAGCCGGTGGCATTGTCCCAGGCGCCGGTGCCCACCAGCACGCTGTCATAGTGCGCCGTGATGACGATGGACTCCTCGGGCATCGAGGTGCCGGGAATGATCGCCAGGACATTTTGCGATGTCGCCTCGTACTCCTCCTCCCGCAGCGTGAGCTTCACCTTCTCGGCGCCGTCCCGCACCATCTCCGTGGCGTCCCGGGCGCTGATGACGAAGCCGGGCACCTTGCCCATGGCCAGCATCTTTTCCCGCAGCTGCCGCGGCGGCATATCCAGCGTCTCCTCCGTGTCGTACCACTTTCCCGTCATCACCAGGAAAGCGGATGCCTTCTTATCGCAGAGGAGCTGATAGGCGTCGTAGGAAAAGGAATTGATGAGGACCGCGTATCCTTCCAGGCTCTCCATTCCCACATAGTCCTCCTCTACGCCTCTGGCCGCATAGTAGAACTGAAGCGGCGGTGCATCCTCCGGAATCTCCCCCGAGCACCCGTAGGGCACCGCCCGGATCGCACGCTGAAACGGCGCCGTCACCTGCACCGCGCAGGCATCGCACCGATAGGCCGGAATGGGAAACTCCATGGCCTCCCATGTGCCACCCGCCTTCTCGATCTCCGCCTCTAAGATGGCTGCCGCCCTTTCCTCATCCTCGGTGCCGGCATACCGCAGAAAACTCAGCCTCTTCACCAGTTCCATCTGGTAGGCGCCCTTCGCCGTCTCCCGCTTTTCCTGCACCTCTTGCATCTCCTCTTCTTCGTTCATGTTCCTCTTCCTCTTTTCCGCCTACAGGGCCGTCAGCCGCCTTTTCTTCGCTTCCTCCGGTTTCCATACGCCCAGCCGCGCCTCCGCGCCCTATAGCCAGCCCTGGAGCATGGCCTCCGTCCGCTCCCAGAGCTCCGCCGCCTTCCGCCCCTGCGGGTCCCGAAACAGCACCGGCATCGTGTGATGAAAGCTGTAGACTTCGCCGCACCGAAAATCCGTCCCCGGCTCCCCCGTGGCCAACGCCGTCAACCGCCTGGCGCTTCGGTCGGGCGTGATGGTGAAGATGTACTTCAGAAATGTGCGATAGATGAGTTTGAGAAAAAGAACGGACTCGGAGGAAAAATTGCTGCGGACCAGCCCCGGCTCGAAGGCCACCGCATGCAGGCCCCTCTCCCCATAGCGTCGATGCAGCTCCCGGGTGAACAGAATATCTTCGAGCTTGGCCTCCCCATAGGCCCGAAGTGCCAGATAGCCCGACTCATAGTTCAGATTCCTTAGATCGAGGCCCAGACCGAACAGATTGGCCGCCACGCTGGATGTCTGGATGACCGTGGCGCGGCAGGCGCACAGCTTGTCCAGCAGGCGATTCGTCAGGAGAAAAGCCCCCAGATAGTTGATCTGGAAGGTCTGCTCGAACCCGTCCGACGTGACGGATTTTGCTGAGAGCGCCCCGCCCGCATTGTTGGCCAGCACATCGATCCGCTCGTACCGCATCAGCTCCTCCGCCAGCCTTTCGACCTGCGAGAGCTGCGCATAATCGGCCACGTGAAAGGGTGCCTGCAGCTCGGACGCGATCCGCTCCGTCTTCTCCCGGTTGCGGCCCACGAGTACCACCCTGTGGCCCATGGATTTCAGCTGACGCGCGGCGGCGGCACCGATCCCGTCGCTGGCGCCGGTGATGACGATGGTCTTCGGCTCCATCCTACGCCTTCTCTCCGATTTGTATGCCCACTTACATGCCCAAAATTGACGACATGTAGGGCAGAAATTTTAGATACCCCAAACTCCACCCTCGTCCGACAGCCGATGATAAGGTAGTAAATGTGAAGGATACGGTATGCGCATGTAACACTGAAAGCCTGCACTGTATCGTTTGGGAATCCATCCCAATGGCATGAGGCTCGTCCATGCCGATAGCGTCCTGTACGTAGTTCATTCTCAACTACGAGAGATCACACCCGCTCTGCCGGACTACCATCTATGAAATTACGTTGAATGTACGCTCTGTGATGTGCGCGC
>CAZDUM010000096.1:0-4511 GCA_964508645.1 uncultured Oscillospiraceae bacterium
GGCGCCCTCACCCGTCCAGGCAGCTGACATAGGGCAGGTTGCGGTACCGCTGGTCGTAATCCAGCCCGTACCCGACCACGAACAGGTTCTCGATCTCAAACCCCACATAGTCCGGCTGCACATCGCAGACCCGGCGCGCGGGCTTGTCCAGCATGGTGCAGATGCGGATGCTCTTCGGATTGCGGTCCGCCAGATACGCCTTCAGCCGCCGGAGCGTCGTCCCCGTATCCACGATGTCCTCCACGATGATGACATGCTTGCCGTAGATGTCCCCTTCGAGGTCCTTCTTAATCTTGACGACCCCCGAGGTGCTGGTGCCGGAGCCATAGCTGGACGCCATGATGAAGTCGATCTCCGTATCGTTCTCGATGTGCTTCATCAGCTCCGCCATCCACATGACCGCCCCCCGCAGGGTGCCGACGAGATAGACCGGCTCCCCCTTGTAATCCTCGGCGATCTGCCTTCCGATCTCGATGGCACGCTGCCGGATCTGCGCCTCAGTCAGCAATATCTTCCCCACGGTTCGTTCCATCAGTCTCCCCCTCCGTCGGATGCACCGTATAGTCCACGCCCTCCACCATGTTCTTGCCCCTGAAGGACTGGGACAGGTCCCGGCCCTTCTCGCCGAGCCAGTAGGTATCGAGCGTATCCTTCAGGTGCCAGACGATCCATATCCAGAGCACCAGATCGTCGATGAAGCCGACAGGCCCCAAGATCGGCGGGATCAGATCGACGGGCAGGAACAGATAGACGATCCCGGCTACGACGAGCAGCTTCTTGCGCAGGGGCACGGTCTTGTCTCGCATCATGCTCCCGATGGCCCGGATGCGCCGCCACAAAACCCGAAATGTTAGATACTGCATCTCACGCCTCCAGCCGTTTTTCGATCTCCGCGAGAAGCGCCTCCTGCCCGGTCTTCTTCAGCGCCGAACAGGGGATCACCACATCCTCCCGCTCCAGCGCCAGGGTCTTTCGAATGACCGTAAGACACCTCGCCAGCTCGTTGTTCGATACCTTGTCGGCCTTCGTGGCCACGACGACGCCCTCCAGCCCGTAATGTCGAAGGTACGCATACATCTGCACATCCTGCGCCGACGGGGCATGCCGCACATCCACCAGCTGCACCACGAGACGCAGGTTCCGGCGGCTCTCAAAGAACGCGTCCATCATCGCGCCCCAGCTCGCGGAGACCTCATGCGCCACCTGGGCATAGCCGTACCCCGGCAGATCGACGATACGGAAGGCATCGTTGACGCGATAAAAGTTGATGGTCCGGGTTTTTCCCGGATTGCCCGACACCTTGGCCAGGCTCTTTCGGCCCGTCAGCAGGTTCAGCAGGGAGGATTTTCCCACGTTCGATCGCCCCGCAAAAGCTATCTCCGGCAGGTTGTCCGGCGGGTACTGGCTCTCCCGCACAGCCACCGCTTCCAGCTCAGCCCGCCTGATGGTCAGCATGCGCGGTCTCCCCGGCAAAAGCCCACGGCAGCGTCTCCTGCGCGCGTTCCAGGAATACGAAATGCAGCTGGCGCCTGACGCCCGCGGGGATCTCATCGAGGTCCGGCTCGTTCTCCTTCGGGAGGAGAATCGTGCGAATACCGGCACGGTGCGCCGCCAACACCTTTTCCTTGATGCCGCCGACCGGCAGCACCTTGCCGCGCAGGGTGATCTCCCCGGTCATGGCCACATCCTTGCGCACGGGCTTATCCGTCAGGGCCGAGAGGACGGAGGTGAACATGGTCACGCCGGCGGAGGGTCCGTCCTTGGGCACCGCCCCTTCCGGCACATGCACATGCAGGTCGTACTTCTTGTAGAAATCCTCCTCCACGCCGTACTGGTCCGCGATGGAACGGATGTAGGTGATGGCAGCCTTGGCGGATTCCTGCATCACGTCGCCGAGCTGTCCCGTCAGCTGGACCTGGCCGGTACCCGGCACCTTGGCCGTCTCCACGAACAGGGTCTCCCCGCCCGTCTCCGTCCAGGCCATGCCCGTGACGACGCCGACCTCCGTCTCGCTCTGCACGATGTCGTAGTGATAGCGTCTTTTCCCCAGGTACCGCTCCAGCGAGGCCGGAGTTATGCGGAAGTTTGCACCCTTGTGCAGGACCTTGCGCAGGGCCACCTTGCGGCAGAGCGTACCGATCTCGCGCTCCAGGTTCCGCACGCCGGACTCCCTCGTATAGTAGTTGATGAGATCATGCAGCGCCTGCTCGGAGATGATCATGTTCTCCCTGCGAAGGCCGTTCGCCTTCACCTGCTTGGGCACCAGATAGCGCTGCGCGATCCTGACCTTTTCCTCCTCGGTGTAGCCGGAGACCTGGATGACCTCCATGCGGTCGAGGAGCGGCTGCGGGATCGTCTCGGTCGTGTTGGCGGTCGTGATGAACATGACGCGGGAGAGGTCGAAGGGGATTTCCAGAAAATGATCCGTAAACTCCTTGTTCTGCTCCGGGTCCAGCACCTCCAGGAGCGCCGAGGCCGGGTCCCCCCGAAAATCCGCGCCGATCTTGTCGATCTCGTCAAAGAGGAATACGGGATTGTTCGTGCCGGCATCCCGCATGGCCGCGATGATGCGGCCGGGGATGGCGCCGATGTAGGTGCGCCGATGCCCGCGTATCTCCGCCTCATCCCGCACGCCGCCCAGGGACATGTGGACGAATTCCCGTCCCGTGGCCCTCGCGACCGAGCGCGCGATGGAGGTCTTGCCGGTGCCCGGCGGCCCCACCAGGCACAGGATGGGTCCCTTCATGGACTTCGAGAGCTGGATGACGGCCAGGTATTCCAGGACGCGCTCCTTGACCTTTTCCAGGCCGTAATGGTCCTCGTTCAGGATTTTTTCCGCCTTCTTCAGGTCCGTGTTCGTCTTGGACGCCTTGTTCCACGGCAGATCGAGGATCGTCTCCACATAGTTCCTGATGACGGAGCTCTCGGGAGAGCTCGGCTGCATGTGCATGAACTTGCGGATTTCCTTCTTGACCTTCTCGTCGATCTTCTCCGGCAGTTTGAGCTTTTCCAGCGCCTCCAGCCAGGCCTCCGCCTCGCTGTCGGCATCCTCGTCCGTACCCAGCTCCTCCTGGATGGCCTTCATCTGCTCGCGCAGGATGAACTCCCGCTGGCTGTCGCGGATGCCCTGCTGCATCTTCTCATGGATGTCGCGCTGCAGGCTCAGGATGTTGTTCTCCGAGGCCAGGATGCGGCCAACCAGCATCAGCCGCTCCTCCTCATCGAAGGCCTCCAGGACCTGCTGCCTGGCGCTGACCTTGATCGGCAGCTGCATCGCGATGGTGTCCGCGAACAGGGACGGGTCCTCGATGTCGGCCACGACATCGTAGGCGCTCTCCTTGAGCCCCGTGTCATACTCCAGATAGGCGCCGAAGTAGTCCAGGGCGGTGCGCATCAGCGCCTCCACCTGCGGCTCGCGGGGATCGGCGCGCCGAATCTTCGCGGGTTTCACACGCGCGGTGATATAGGGGTCCTCCGAGACGACGCGCTCCAGCGTGGCCCTGTAGCGGCCATCCACGAGCACGCGCAGGCTGTCCCCCTGTATCTTGAGCATCTGCTTGACGCGCACGACCGTGCCGACCCGGTAGTAATCCTCCTCCGTGGGAATCAGGATGTTCTCATCCTTCTGGGCGACGACGAACAGCTCCTTGCCGCTGCGCATCGCACCCTCCAGCGCCTTCACGGATTTTTCGCGGGCCACATCGAAGTGCATGATGGTCTGCGGGAAGACGACCATCCCGCGCAGCGGGACCAGCGGCATCAGCCGGCCCTCCTCCTTTTCATCCTTCTCGTCGCTCTTCGCGGCGCCCGTCTCCCCCGCCTCGGTGCCATCGCCTGGCGCGGCGGCCTTCACGGCGGAGGGATCCTCCTCGTCCGCCGCATCCGCCGCCATATCGGGCAGGGGGGTGATCTTGATCTTCAGTGGAGCCAATTTCTTCCTCCTTCACACCCGGGCATCAGGACGCGCTCTCACCGGTGAGCACGGTGGCGGCCCCGTCCGCCAGCAGCAGCTTCGGCTGGCTGTTGCCCAGGATGGTATCCTCCGTTATGATACATTTTCGCACATCGCTGCGGGACGGAATCTCGTACATGATGTCCGTCATGACCTCCTCGAAGATGCTGCGCAGGCCGCGGGCGCCGGTCTTGTGCTCGAGTGCCTTGCGGGCCACGGCCCGGATGGCCGCGTCCTCCACCTCCAGTTCCACATGGTCGAGTGCGAACAGCTTGCGATACTGCTTCAGCAGCGCGTTCTTCGGTTCCTTGATGATGCGTACCAGCGCATCCTCCGAGAGCGCATCCAGCGTCACGATGACGGGCAGCCGCCCGATGAATTCCGGGATCAGGCCGAACTTCAGGAGGTCCTCCGGCTGCACGAGGCGGATGAGCGCATCCTCCTCAACCGGCGTGGCATGCTGCTCGGCGTTAAAGCCGATGACCTTCTCGCCCAGGCGCCGCTGGATGATCTTGTCCAGCCCGTCGAAGGCGCCGCCGCAGATGAACAGCACGTTCGT
>CAZDUM010000097.1:0-4409 GCA_964508645.1 uncultured Oscillospiraceae bacterium
CCGTACCCCCGCGACTGCCGCGCACGCCGGGCGCAGATCTTTTACTGGGAAACCTCGCGCCGGAAGCGTTCCACGATCGCGCGCTCGGCCCTGGATATCGTCATCTGTGATACGCCCAGGTCACGTGCGATATCCGCCTGGGAACGGTTGTTGATGAATCTCTGCTGAAATACATAGCGGTGCGTGTCGCTGAGCGTGGACAGGACGCTGCGAATGATCTCGTGCATCTCCACGCGCTCGTAGCCGTCGTCCTCGAAGCCGACATACTGTTCGAGGGACAGTTCCTCTCCGTCCTCCTGCTGCCCGCCGGCGGCGCTGTCCAGTGAAAACGTATCGTAGGCCTTGGCGCTCTCGATGGCCTGCATGATCTGCTCGTGGCTGAAGCCGGTCTGCGCCGCGATCTCCTCCAGCGTGGGGGCCCTGCCCAGCTGCGCCGTCAACCTGTCCCTGACATCCTGCACCTTCGAGGCGATCTCCTTTAGGCGCCGGGGCACCTTCAGGCTCCACTGCTTGTCGCGAAAATACTTCTTGATCTCGCCGAGAATCGTCGGCGTGGCGAAACTGCGAAACTCATATCCTTTATCGGGGTCGAAGCGCTCCACCGCCGAAACCAGCGCCAGCGCGCCTACCTGATAGAGGTCGTCATACTCCACGCCCTTGCCCAGGTACTTGCGGATGAGGATATCCACCATGTACAGGTTCTCCTCCACGATCTGGTTTCTGAGTTCGATGGAGGGCTCCCGGGCATACTGTTTGAAAAGCTCGGCTGTCCTATCGGCTGTCATCTATGCTTCACCATTCTGATCGTCTTCCTCGGGGCATCGTTCACGATCTCCACCTCGTTCATCAGGGAACCGGCCACCAGCAGGGAGAGGTCGCCTTCGGTGGGGCAGTCGCGGCAGGGCTTGTCCACGCGCTCCAACAGCCGTCCGTCGCTCTCGTCGGTCACGCGGATTTCCAGGCGTCCCGGCTCTATGTCGCATGCTACGGTGTAGGCCTGCGCGAATCCCGTCAGCCCGTGGCAGGCGACGTTCTTGCACGCTTCGCACATCGCTGTCTTGACATCTTCGATCTCGTCGATGTCAAAGCCTGCCGTGTCGGCGATGGAGCCGATGGCAAGCCGGAGCATGGTCAGGTAGGCGGGCTTGCCCGGTACGGTAAAAGAAATATGGTCCGCCATAGTATCACACCTCGCTTTTTCTGATGCCTGCGCTTCATTATACCCCCATCCGCCGCCGCGCGCAAGAGCAGAAAGGGCGTGGGGCAGAGAATCCGGTGCGCGGTGAGCCTATGCACGGTCCGCGCCAAGCCCAAAACTCCCTCGGAAAAGTTGCCGCTTTCGTGCAAAAGTCCCTTGGAAAAGTTGCGAGTTTTCAAAAAACTCCCTTGAAAAAGTTGCGGATTTCCGAAAAAGTCCCTTGAAAAAGTTGTCACTCCCGGGCATAATGAGCATAGCGATGCGCGCAGGAGGTGGGGAGGATATGTTAAAGCGAAGGATTGAACAGTACCTGATGGCGTGGAAGAAAACACCGGATCGCAAACCTCTCTTGATAAAAGGCTGCCGTCAGTGCGGGAAGACATTCTCCGTGCTGGATTTTGCCCGAAAAAATTATCGACATGTCGTCTACCTGAACTTCTTTGAAAACCCGGACTATGCCTCCGCGTTTGCTGGCCCTCTGGAAGTCGATTACATCGTGATGATGATCTCGGCCCTTCTGGGCGATGACGCGGTATTTCAGCCTGGAGAGACGGTTCTCGTGCTGGATGAAATTCAGGACTGCCCGGAAGCGCGGACGGCGCTGAAGTTTTTCCGAACCGATGGGCGCTACGATGTGATCGGAACCGGTTCGCTGCTGGGTGTCAAGGGATACGGCGATGCGCCAAAATCGGTGCCGGTCGGGTCAGAAACCATGCTCACGATGGAGCCGCTTGATTTCGAGGAATTTCTATGGGCCTGTGGGATTTCCGAGCCTTTAATCGAATGCCTGAAAAACTGCCTGGAGACGGAGACACCGGTTCCCGCCCCCCTGCACAGCCGGATGCGGCAGCTGCTGCTGCAGTATGCCGTTGTAGGCGGTATGCCGGAGGTCGTCCAGACTTTCGTGAATACGAAGCGGATGGATGAGGTCCTGAGGATGCAGCGGGATATCGTTCGCTCCTACGAGGATGATATGGTGAAATATGCCGAAAGGGAGGACAGAACCAACATCAAGGCGTGCTTCGAGTCGATTCCGCGGCAGCTCGCCAAGGAGAACAAGAAGTTCCAGTATTCGGTGATTAAGAAAGGATCGAACGCTTCCAGGTTTCTCGGCAGTCTGCAGTGGATCGAGGATGCGGGGATCATCACCCGCTGCTACAATCTGTCCCTTCCGGAACTTCCCCTGGACGGGTATGCGCAGAACGATGTATTCAAGGTCTACATGCGGGATTGCGGCCTGTTCGCCAGTATGCTGGAGGATGGCACCCAGTTCGACATTCTGCAGGGGAATTTATACGGCTATAAGGGTGCCATCTTCGAGAATCTGATAGCGGATATATTCGGTAAGATGGGGCGAAAGCTCTATTACTACCGCAAAGACAGCGGGCTGGAGATCGATTTCGTGATCCGGTACCGGGGCGCCTGCACGCTGATCGAGGTAAAAGCTGCCACCGGCAACGCGAAAAGCATGAAGACGATCCTCCGTCATCCGGAGACCTACCACGTGGGCGGCGGTATCAAGCTGGGCGATTACAACATAGGAAGGCAGGAGCGGATTCTGACCCTTCCCCTCTACATGGCCTTCCTGCTGCGGGATTTTTAGGGATGCGGTCAGCGGTCGGCAGTCGGCGGCCCATGAAAAGAACCTGCATCCGTGCGCTTGGAGGGGATGCAGGTTCGGTCGATGTGATCTTATGTGACCCTGAGGTTCCAGGCCGGTCCGGCCGGCTGCGGGCGACATGAGCCCGAGTGTGTCGCAGGCCCGGCGGCGTTGGAACGGCCCGGTTCAGTGCGGGCCGTCGATGATGAAACGCCCCGGGCGGACCGCTGTGGCCAGTCGTACATGATGTGGCCGGCGGCCCATGAAAAGAACCTGCATCCGTGCGCCTGGAGGGGATGCAGGTTCGGTCGATGCAATCTTATATGACCCCGAGGTTCCAGGCCGGCTCTACAGCCCGGCCTGCCGCCGCAGTTCCTCTGCCTTGTCGGTGTGCTCCCACGGCAGGTCGATGTCCGTGCGGCCAAAATGCCCATAGGCCGCTACCTGCCGGTAGATCGGCCGGCGCAGGTCGAGGTCGCGGATGATGGCCGCCGGCCGCAGATCGAAGTTTTTCTCCACGAGGGCCGCCAGCTCCTCGTCGCTCACCTTGCCGGTGCCGAACGAATCCACGAGGATGGAGACCGGTCTGGCCACGCCGATGGCATACGCCAGCTGAATCTCGCACTTATCGGCCAGGCCCGCCGCCACGATATTCTTGGCTGCATAGCGCGCCGCATAGGTCGCCGAGCGGTCCACCTTCGTCGGGTCCTTGCCCGAGAAGGCGCCGCCGCCGTGGTGGGCATAGCCGCCGTAGGTATCCACGATGATCTTCCGTCCCGTCAGGCCGGAATCGCCGTGCGGGCCGCCGATGACGAAGCGCCCCGTAGGATTGACGAGGTAGTGCGTCTTTTCATCCAGGAGGTCTGCCGGTATGATCGGCTTGATGACATGCTCGATGAGGTCCGCCCGAATCTGCTCCTGCGTCACATCCGGATCGTGCTGGGCGGAGATGAGCACCGTATCGATGCGCTTGACCAGGTCGCCGTCGTACTCCACCGTCACCTGGGTCTTGCCGTCCGGGCGCAGGTAGGGCAGGGTGCCGTCCTTGCGCACATCCGCCAGGCGGCGGGCCAGCTTGTGCGCCAGCGCGATGGGCATGGGCATCAGCTCCGGCGTCTCGTTGCAGGCGTAGCCGAACATGAGACCCTGATCGCCCGCGCCGATGGAATCCAGCTCGTCCGCGCCGCGCCGGTCGACGCCCATGGCGATATCGCCCGACTGCTCGTCGATGGCCGACAGTACCGCACAGGTATTGCCGTCAAAACCGTACTCGCTGCGATCGTAACCGATGTCCAATATGACCTTCCGTACAATGCTGGGTATATCAATATAGCAGCTGGTGCTGATCTCCCCCATGACCATGGCGTAGCCGGTGGTCGTGGTCGTCTCTGCCGCGACGCGGCCATAGGGATCGAGCTCCAGGATAGCATCTAAGATAGCGTCAGAAACCTGATCGCACAGCTTATCGGGATGTCCTTCCGTGACGGACTCCGATGTGAATAACCTTTTCATATCAAAACTCCTCCCATCATCAGTTGGCTTTCTGCCTTCATAGCGTACCGCAAACCGGCGGGCCTGTCAAATAAAATCTTTGTAAAAGGCCGGCGCGCG
>CAZDUM010000098.1:0-4324 GCA_964508645.1 uncultured Oscillospiraceae bacterium
CCTGCGGATACTGCCGTGCGGGCCGCCGATGTCGCTGCTGAGGACCGGGCGGCCTGCGCCCGCCGCGAGGCCGAGCAGGGCGCTGAAAAGACGCAGGCACATAGCCCCGGCAGCGGCACCGATCCCACATCCGCAGCCGCGGCCCCATCCGATGGCGGGACCGAGCCCCCCGCGGACCGCTTTGCGGCTGTCGTCATCGACGGCAGGAGCAAGGCCACCGACGCCCTCTACACATACAGGGTGCCGTACCGCTGGGAGAGTGGCGCCGAGAGCCGGGTCGGCGACCGCGTCCTCGCGCCGTTCGGCCGCAGCGACGGGGAGCGCGTGGGCTACATCGTCCGCTTCCTGACGGACCCCGGCTGCCCGCCGGCGCGCATCAAGGCCGTCCGCGCGTGTGATGAGAGCCTGCCGCTGACCCCGGAGATCATGACGACGATCGTCTGGCTCAGGCAGCGCTACGCCATCACCTATGCCGACGGCCTCCGCTGCTTCCTGCCGCAGGGCGGCCCCCCCAGGGATGGTCGCCCGAAGACCCCGTATGCGGACCTGCACCCGGCGCCGGAGACGGAGCCGACGCTCACGGACGAGCAGGCGGCCGCCCTCAAACCGGTCCGCGAGGCGATCCTGGCGCGAGAGCAGACCTGTTTCCTCTTGCACGGCGTCACCGCCAGCGGCAAGACGGAGGTCTACATGCGGGCCATCGAGACGGCCCTCTCGTGCGGGCGCGGCGCCATCATGCTCGTGCCGGAGATCGCCCTCACCAGGCAGGTGATCGAGCGCTTTGCCGCCCGCTTCGGCAAGGCGGCAATCGCCGTCCTGCACAGCAAGCTGACGCGGCGGGAGCGCTACGACGAATGGCAGCGCATCCGTCGGGGCGAGGCACGCATCGTCATCGGCGCCCGCATGGGCGTCTTTGCGCCCCTTGCGGACATCGGCCTCATCATCATGGACGAGGAGCACGAGGCGACGTACAAGGCGGACATGACGCCCAAGTACGAGACGGTGGATGTGGCGCTCAAGCGTCTCAAGAGCCACGACGGGGTCCTGCTTCTGGGCAGCGCGACGCCCTCCGTCGTCTCCTATGCCCGCTGCCGGGAGGGAATATACCGGCTCCTGGAGCTGAAGAAGCGATATAACGAGACGCCGCTGCCGACGATAGAGATCGTGGACATGCGCGCCGAACTCAGGGACGGCAACACCTCGATCTTCAGCCGGGTCCTCCGCCAGCGCCTGCAGGACGAACTCCGCGCGGGCAGGCAGGCCATCCTCCTGCAAAACCGCAGAGGCTATGCGAACTACCTTTTCTGCAGAACCTGCGGCGCCGCCATGAAGTGCGAGACCTGCGGCATATCGCTGACCTACCACAAGCAGGCCGACCGCATGGTCTGCCACTACTGCGGACGGCGCTATCCCGTACCCGCAGCCTGTCCCGCCTGCGGCAGCCCCTATGTCCAGTTTTGCGGCGTGGGGACGGAGCAGGTGGAGGAGGCGGTGGGGCAGCTGTTTCCGGACGTACGGACGGCGCGGCTCGACCTCGACACGATCCGCAGGCGAAGCGAGATGGATCACATCCTGGGCGACTTCTCCGAGGGGAAGACGCGGATTCTCGTCGGCACGCAGCTCGTGGCCAAGGGCCTGGATTTTCACAATGTGGGCCTCGTGGGCGTCATATCCGCCGATGTCACATTGAACATTCCCGACTATCGCAGCGGGGAGCGGACCTTCCAGCTGGTGACGCAGGTGGCGGGGCGGGCGGGACGCGGCCGGGAGCAGGGGCAAGTCATCCTGCAGACCTATGAGCCGGGGCATTACGCCCTGCTCGCCGCCAAACGCTACGATTACGAGGGCTTTTATCGGCAGGAGATTCGCCAGCGGCAGCTGATGGAGTATCCGCCCTTTTCGGACATGCTCCTCGTCGATTTCGTAGCAAAAGATCGAGATGCGGCCCTTACGGCGGCGCGCGGCTGTGTCGACTATATGAAGAAGGAAGGGGGACCGGAGGCGGCTGGGCGCATCTATCCGCCCCGTGCCGCGCAAAGGCCCGGCAGTGAGGAGCCGCGATACTGCTTTCTCATCAAATGCCCCAAGGGCAGCCGGAACCGCTTCGTCTATCTTCTGGATGCCTATGACCGACACCTGATCGGCAGGCGGCCCAGCGTGCAGATGCATCTGGATGTGAATCCGTACGGACTGATATGAACCCGCGCCCTCGCGGCGGAAGGAGGAAACATTGGCCATCAGACATATCGTAACACATGGCGATCCCATTCTCAGGAAGGAGTGCCGGCCCGTCGGGACGGTGACGGAGCATATCCGCGAGACCATGACGGACATGCTGGAAACCATGCGCCGGGAAGGCGGGGTGGGCATCGCCGGCCCGCAGGTCGGCGTCATGCGCAGCATGTTCGTGGCGGAGCCGGACCCGGATGCCGTGCCGCCCGTCGTCTATTACATGATCGATCCCGTCATCCTGGAGACGGAGGGAAACGAGGTCGGCGAGGAAGGCTGCCTGAGCGTGCCGGGCTTCGTCGGCACCGTGGAACGGCCCACCCTCGTGCGCATGGAGGCCACGGACCTCGACGGCGTTCGCAGGACCTATACGTTCACCGATTTTGCGGCGCGCGTCATGTGCCACGAGACGGACCACCTGCACGGCATCCTCTACACGGATAAGGCCATCGAGGTCCACGAGGCGGTGCAGTCCCTGGCGGAGGACGAGAAGGCGGATGACGGGACGCAGGCAGGAAAGGCCGCTGGCAGCGGCAAGAGGGCATGATGAGGCTGGCTTTTATGGGAACCCCGGCCTTCGCCGCCCGCATCCTGCAGGCGCTGGCGGACGCCGGACATGAGATCGCGCTGGTCGTGACCCAGCCGGACAGACCCAGGGACCGCGGGCGGCGCCTCACGGCCTCCCCGGTCAAGGAGAGGGCGACGGCGCTGGGCGTGCCCGTGGCGCAGCCCGATACCCTGCGCAGAAACCAGGCCTTCTATGAGACGCTGTGGGCGGCGCATCCTGCGCTCATCGTGGTGGCCTCCTACGGGAAGATCCTGCCCGCCGAGATCCTCTCGCTGCCGCCGCTCGGCTGCGTCAATGTGCATGCCTCGCTCCTGCCGAAGTTTCGGGGTGCCTCCCCGATTCAGCATGCGATCCTGGAGGGGGAGACGGTGACCGGCGTCACGCTCATGCAGATGGAGGCGGGGCTCGATACCGGTCCGATGTTCGGAAGCGCCGAGGTTCCCATCGGCGACAGGAACGCCGCGCAGCTCGAGGCGGTGCTGGCCGAGACGGGTGCCCGCCTGCTGACGGAGACCCTGCCCGCCATAGAGGCAGGGACGATCCGCCCCCTGCCGCAGGATGACAGCCAGGCGACCTATGCCGGCCTCCTCAAAAAGAGCGACGGCAGGGTGGACTTCACGAAGGCACCGGCGGCGGTGGAGCGACAGATTCGCGCCTTCGATCCCTGGCCCGGCGCCTTCTGCCAGCGGGAGAACGGGACGGTCCTGAAGCTGTGGGGGGCGGCGGCGACGGATGTGCCCTGCGACGAGCCGCCCGGCACGGTTCTCGGCGCCGACGCGACGGGGCTTTCGGTGAGCTGCGGCGGTCTGGTCCTGCGGATCACGGAGTTGCAGGCGCCCGGGAAGCGGCGCCTCTCGGCGGGAGAGTTTCTGCGGGGGCACGGGATCGCGCCGGGGGAGCGCCTTTTATAGGGACGGCCTATGGACACCGCGAGAAAAGCCGCCTACGACGCGCTCCTCGCCGTCGAGCGGGATGGAGCCTACTCCAATCTGGCGCTGCACCGCATCATCGGCCGCGCAAAGCCTGCGGACCCCGGCTTCGTGCGGGAGCTGGTCTGCGGCGTGCTAGCCAGGCGGAATCTCCTCGATTACATGCTGGACGCCTTCCTCTCCAAGGGCATGGAGAGGACGCCGCTGCCCGCGCGGATTCTGCTCCGCATGGGGCTCTATCAGATGGACTATATGCCGCACGTCCCCCGCTATGCGGCGGTCAACGAGACGGTGGAACTGGCCAAGGCCGTCTGCCGCGGGCAGAAGGACCTGATCAACGGCGTGCTGCGGCGGGCCGCCGGCGGGGGCGCGCGGCGGATGCCGGTGCGCCCCGCGGATGCGAGCGAACTGGCGGCGTATTTCTCGGTCCGCTACTCCGCCTCAACCTGGCTTGCGGACCTGTGGATACGGGCCTACGGCGTCCAAAGGGCGGAGGCGATGCTGGCGGAGAGCCTCACCCGCGCGCCGCTGTGCCTCAGGGTGCATACGGCGCGCATCACGCCCGCAGCCCTCATGGAGAGGCTTACGGCGGAGACGG
>CAZDUM010000099.1:0-4310 GCA_964508645.1 uncultured Oscillospiraceae bacterium
GGTGGAATCGGCGGGTGCCGGGATGGTGTCGGTGTCTGCCTTGCCGGGGCTGACTGCCGTATCGGCCGGAGCGGTGATGGGGCCTGGGCCCGCCGCAGCGCCGGCGTGCTGGTCTTTTGCGGAGTCTGAAATAAGCTCCGCCGTGCCCGTGCCTGTTTCGGGCGTCGAGCTTGCCGCAGCGCCTGCTCGCTGGTCTTTTGCGAAGGTCGCGTCCGTCTTCTTGCTGTCTATCATGGTCTCTCTCATCGCTCTTACCCCCGCATCATCTCGACAAACTGCCGGAACAGGTACGCGCTGTCGTTCGGCCCGGGGCTCGCCTCGGGGTGGTACTGCACGGAAAAGATGGGCCTCTCGCGGTGGCGCATCCCTTCGACGGTCTGGTCGTTCAGATTGATCTGCGTCACCTCCATGTCTCGCTGGAACAGGCTCTCGGCGCGTACCGCGAAGCCGTGGTTCTGGGAGGTGATGTAGCTGCGGCCGGTCTCGCGGTTGTATACGCCGTGGTTGCCGCCGCGGTGGCCGTATTTCAGCTTGTATGTCTCGCCGCCCGCCGCGAGGGCCAGAATCTGGTGTCCCATGCAGATGCCGAACATGGGCAGGGGGCGTCCGTCGGCGCGCTCGGCTTCCATGAGCCTGCGGACTTCGGCGATGGCGGAGACGGCTGCGGCGGGGTCGCCGGGGCCGTTGGAGAGGAAGACGCCGTCGGGTTCTGTGGCGAGGACCTCCTCGGCTGTGAATCCGTAGGGAAAGAGGGTCAGGTTGCAGCCCGCGGCGGCCAGGCCGTGGAGGATGGAGCGTTTGATGCCGAAGTCCAGGACGGCCACGTTGCAGTTTCCGTCCACGTGGGGCGGTATGTCCGCCGGGCCGGCCCAGGCCACCTCCTTCATGTAGTCGGTCCTGAGGGTCGTCTCCTCGCAGAGCTTGCGCAGGTTGCGGAGGGGCTGGTCCTCGGTGGTGATGACGCATTTCATCGTGCCCTGGCTGCGGATGTGGCGAGTGATGCGGCGGGTGTCGACGCCTGCGACGCCGGGCACGTCCATCTCCTTCAGCCAGGTGTCCAGCGTCTTTTCGCAGCGGTAGTTGGAGGGGGTGCGGCAGTATTCGCGGACCACCAGGCCCAGGGCGTAGATGCGGTCGGACTGGTTGTCCTCGCTGTTGATGCCGTAGTTGCCGATGAGCGGATAGGTCATGGTGATGATCTGTCCGCAGTAGGACGGGTCTGTCAGGGTCTTTTGGTAGCCGGTCATGCCCGTGTTGAAGACGAGCTCTCCGACGCAGGTCTTGCGGGCGCCGAAGCCTTCGCCTTCGTATTGGCTGCCGTCCTCCAGATATATGATGCCTTTCACTGCTTGCTCTCTCCTCTCTGCCGCTGCATGCGGGCGGGGCGCGTGACGCGGGAACCTAGCGGGGCGCCGTCCGAAATATCTACGGTGCCGTTACAACCGTAGGCGTGCCACCCGGCGCGGGGTGCTGGGGCCAGGCGGGCGGCCCGCTGCTCCCAGAAACGGTCGGGAATATCCGCAGCGCCGATGCGCCCGCAGCGTGTGGGCACATGTGAACCCGTGGTCAGGAAACCCGTGCCCTGGGAGCCCGCATCGCCGATGCCGTTCGCCCGGGCCATGCGTGCGCTGCCTCCGTGCGTCCCGATTTCTGCGCGTCCCGGAAAAGAATTATACACCCTTCGGCCCTGCCGCGCAAGATTATTTATTCATGTTTTAGTAAAAATACTTGCGCAATTCTTGTATTTTCTGCGTTTTTCTTGCGGTTCCCTATTGCATTTATATGAATAGGCGTGTATAATATCAACCGTTCGAGCGGGCAGGATCGCGCCGCGCGGGCCAGTACAGACACGTATAAAATAAGATGGGAGGACATATATCATGGCAAAGACAAAGATCGTTTTGGCGTATTCGGGCGGGCTGGACACGTCCGTCATCCTCGCCTGGCTGAAGGAGCAGTACGACTGCGAGGTCATCGCCGTCTGCTGCAACGCCGGGCAGAAGGAGGATTTCAAGGAGATCGAGGAGAAGGCTTACAACACCGGCGCGTCCAAGGCGTATGTCATCGACATCCAGAAGGAGTTCGTGGAGGATTACATCTGGCCGACGCTGAAGGCGGGTGCCATCTATGAGAACGCCTATCTGCTGGGAACCTCGATGGCGCGGCCGCTCATGGCCAAGAAGCTGGTGGAGATCGCGGAGAAGGAAGGCGCCTTCTACATCTGCCACGGCTGCACGGGCAAGGGCAACGACCAGGTGCGGTTCGACACCACCATCAAGGCGCTGAATCCGGCGATCAAGATCATCGCGCCCTGGCGGTCATGGGATTTTCATTCGCGGGAGGACCTCATCGAGTACGCGAAGGCGCACAACATCCCCATCCATCAGACGGTGGAAAAGATCTACTCGCGGGATGAGAACATCTGGCATATCAGCCACGAAGGCGGCAATCTGGAGAATCCGTGGAACGAGCATGAGAAGGATATTCACGTCCTCTCCTGTGAGCCGGAGGATGCGCCGGATGCGGTGGAATACGTGGACATCGACTTTGAGGCCGGCGTGCCCGTGGGTCTGAATGGGGAAAAGATGGACGGCGTCGCACTGCTGACGAAGCTGAACGAGATGGGCAGTCGCAACGGTATCGGCACCATCGATATCATCGAGAACCGCCTGGTCGGCATGAAGTCCCGGGGCGTGTATGAGACGCCGGGCGGCACCATCCTTTTCGCGGCGCACACCGACCTGGAGCGTCTGATCCTGGATCGGGACACCATGCAGTATAAGAATATCGTGGCGCAAAAGTTCTCGCAGCTGGTGTATGACGGGCTCTGGTTTACGCCGCTCCGTGAGGCGATTTCGGCTTTCGTCGATGTGACGCAGAGGGAGGTCACGGGCACGGTGCGCATGAAGCTGTACAAGGGGAACGCGCTGCCGGTGGCGAGCAAGTCGACCTACTCGCTGTACAGTGAGGAGTTCGCCACGTTCAGCGCTGACGAGGTGTACAACCAGAGCGACGCGGAGGGCTTCATCAATCTGTTCTCCCTGCCGTTGAAGATTCGGGCCATCCAGCGGGAGCAGCTCGCGGGCGGTTCCAAGTACAGCGATCAGCTGGAAAAGAAGGTGCTCAAGGGCGGCGAGTTCATCGAGTAGCGAGAGGCTGCATGCAAAATAGAATCGTCTGAAAAAAGGGAGCGGCCGCTGGGTCGTTCCCTTTTCGTCAGAATATATCGGATTGCGTGGCCGCCTGCCTGCCGGGATGTGGCTCTGCTGGGATGGGGCTCTGCTGGGATGGGGCGCCGAGCCGGGTTGGACCGGCCGCCAGGAACAGGCGAAACCGCTGACCCGCCCGGCCTACAGCTCGAGCTTCTTGCGGCCCCAGTCGGCGCGCTCCGTGCCGGTCTTGTCCGCGCGCTCCTGCTTTTCGCGGATGTAGATGACCTTGTTGTTGGAGCCGGGCACGCGCTCCTCCTTGAAGTCGAACACGCCCAGGGATTTGATGAAGGGGGTGAACTTCTTGAAGCCGTAGTTGCGCACGTCGAAGTCCGGAAAGCGCTTGACGATCAGGTTGCCCAGGTCGCCGAGCGGGAACCATTCGTCCTCGTCGGAGTTGTCCTCCACCATGGTCTTGATGGCCTTGCGGATGGTCTTGACGCTGGTGGTGCTGTTGGTGGCCGCGCTGCTCGCGCTCTTGCTGCCCGCGCCTTTGCGGGTCGTCCTGCCGCCCTTGCCCTTCTCCTTTTCCTCCCGCTCCTCGCTCGCGCGCTCCTCGTCGTCCTTGTCGGCCTCCAGGTCGGCTTTCTCCGCCTCCAGCGCCAAAAGGTCGAGATATTTGAACATGTTGCAGGCCGAGATAAAAGGTTTCGGGGTCTTGGTCTCTCCCATGCCGATGACGTCCATGCCGGCCTCGCGCAGGCGGGATGCCAGTCTGGTAAAATCGCTGTCGCTGGTCACCAGGCAGAATCCCTCGACCTTGCCGGAGTAGAGGATATCCATGGCGTCGATGATCATGGCGGAATCCGTGGCGTTCTTGCCGATGGTGTAGCTGTACTGCTGGATCGGGATGATGGAGTGCTCGAGCAGCACCTGCTTCCAGCTCGCGAAGCGGCTCTTCGTCCAGTCTCCGTAGATGCGCTTGTAGGTCGCCACCCCGTAGTTGGAGAGCTCGTCCAGTATGATCTTTACGTATTTATCCGATACGTTGTCGGCGTCGATGAGCACCGCGTATCTCTTGTCCTCGTTATTCACGTTGCCTCCGTTTCTATCTTCATGCGTTATGCAAACGCCATCTCTGTGCTATCCATACGATTATCC
>CAZDUM010000100.1:0-4250 GCA_964508645.1 uncultured Oscillospiraceae bacterium
TTTGAGCGCTACATGGACCTTCGGCGCGACAGCCTGCTGCTGGACGCCCTCACAGAGGGGCTCATGCGGACCGTTGTTGCCGTTCTGCCACAGGTGATCCGCAGGCCGGACGACCTGTCCCTGCGCAGCGAGCTGATGTGGGCGGCCAGCGTGGCCCATAACGACATGCTGGGGCCGGGCGGGGATTTCGCCTGCCATGAGATGTCCCACTTCATCACCGAACGCTTCGGCATCGTGCACGGCGGGGCGCTGGCCATGATCATCCCGGCCTGGTGCCGCACCATCGGCCTGCGGAAGCCGGCGCGGCTGGCGCAGTTCTTTCGCCGCGTCTTCGGGGCAGGCAGCAGCTGGGCCGACCAGGACGATACGAGCGCCATCGCAGGGGGACAGGCGGCTCTGGAGGCGTTCATCCGCAGCATCGGCCTGCCCCTGACCCTCGCGGAGGCCGGGCTTGCGGGCCGGCAGGAGGATATCCCCGCGCTGGCTGTCAGCACCCTGGACGGCCGCACCGCGATCGGCGGCGGATTTTGCGAAGTGGGTGCAGCGGACATCGAGGCGGTCTACAGGCAGTTCATCTGCGGGTAGGCGAAGGCCGTTTCGCGTTTCGCGTTGCATGACCGCAACGCGAGTGTTGCGCCTGCAACAGGGAAAATTCCATCTACAGGTGGAGATTGCCGTTTTCTGCCGCATCCGGCGCCGGCAGGCGGCGCTTTTCCTTGGCATGTTTCTTGCCTGTTATAGAGGCGCTATAATCAGTCATCCCTCATTTCATCAAAAACGCGTTTACGAGGAGGAAACGAAATGAGCAAAAAGTCTTTAGTCGCTCTGGCAAAGGGCGATGACATTCAGGCCGATGTGACTCGCGTCTTTGACCTGATGGGCGGGGTACAGAATGTAATCCGCAAAGGCACCACGGTAGTCCTCAAACCCAACGCCGGGCATGCGGAGCCGCCTGAGACATCCGTCTGCACCAATCCGGAGGTCGTGCGGGCTGTCATTCGCGAGGTCAAGAAGGCCGAACCGAAGCGCATCATCGTCGCGGAAGCGGCGGCCATCGGCTGCGACACCCTGGAGTGCTTCAAGGTCAGCGGCATCCAGGCCGTGGCCGAGGAGGAGGGTGTGGACCTGATCGACATCAAGCGTGACAAGGACCTGGTGAAGGTGGCCGTGCGCGATTTCCGCTCCAACATCGATTCGGTCAAGCTGCCCCGGTTCCTGCTGGAGGCGGATCACCTCATCAACCTGCCGATCCTGAAGGCCCATGCGTCCATGGTGTTCTCCGGGGCGCTGAAGAACATCAAGGGCGTCGTGCAGGACAAGGTGCACATGGACATGCACAAGCAGAACCTGACCATGGCCATGATGGATGTCTGGTCCGTATGCCGCGCCGACATCAACATCATGGACGCCTACAGGGCTGCGTCCGGCTACAGCCCGCACATGCCGGTTCCCATCGAGAGCCACATGATCCTGGGCTCGAAGGACCCTGTCGCCATCGACCGCGTGGCCTGCGAGGTCACGGGCATCGACACGACCCAGGTGGACTACTTCAAGGTCGCGGCGGAGACGGGCCTCGGCAACTACGACATGGATCAGATCGAGGTCGTCGGCGACTCCATCAAGGACTGCTACATGAAGATGTGGATTCCGTACATCGGCGACATGAGCACGAGATGGCCTGAGTACGATGTCCGCTGCGCGGGCGGCTGCTCCAGCTGCCAGGCGCTGCTCGCCATCAACATGGAGGAGCTGAAGGCGGTGGGCGCGTACGATGAGAACGCCGGCATGACGGTGGTCATCGGCGGCCAGAACGAGATTCCGAAGGATATTCCGGATGAAAAGATCGTGCTGCACGGCAACTGCACGAAGAAGTACCTCAAGGATCATCCGGGCGCCTATCACATTCTGGGCTGCCCTCCGAACGAGCCGGCTCTGTACCTGACCATCCAGCGGCACGAGACGATCGACGGTACGGGCGACCAGGAGGACGAGATCATCCGTCCGTGCATGGCCAGAGACGCCCAGGTGTGGCATGACTATGTATTCCGCAAGTACGACGAGTACAAGCAGGCCAATCCGGAGGGATAAGGGATGAACGAGTACGTCCGCGTGCCGGCGGGGAAGGAGTTCTGGACCCTGCTGGATACCATCTTTACCGACGAGTTCATGCAGAAGTATACGAACTTTGAAAACTTTGAATATTTCCGCTACTCCAGCGCGGTCATGGTCACCTGGGGGCAGGCCTTCATGGTCTACAACGAGGATGTCTTCAACCACTTCATCGTGGAGAGCACGCGCTTTCAGACTTGGGACGAGATGGTGATGCGGGCGGCGGACGAGCGCTTCGGCGCCCGCCCTGATGCCGTTTGAAACCGGGGCCATACCCGCGCGGGGGCCGCACACCGGTGCAGCCTCCGCGCAGGGCGCGCCGGCTCCGGTTGCAATCATATATCTATCATCTGCGGCCTGACGGCTGCAAGAAATCCTCGATAGGAAATCTAAAGAAAAGGAGAACGCATCATGGCGCAGCAACCGCAAAAACTGCAATCCGAGAATACCAAATCGAATTTTGGTAAAGGCTGGATCATCATCTTTTACTGCATGATCATGTTCTGGTTCCTCATCGGCTTCTCCATCGACGGACAGAACATCGTCGTCGACGTGTTTGCCGGCGAGCACTGGCAGGAGCTGGGCTACGCGGATCAGACGGCCCTTCATGCGCACCTCTTGGAGCTGGCGATGTGGGCAGGCTTCATCGGCGTCGTCGCTTACTTCATCATCGGTAAACTCTGCACCATCATCGGTGGACGTCTGCTGTCCTCCGTCTTCCTGGTGCTGTCCGGCGCCGCCTACATCTTCTACGGGCATTCGACGACCGTCACGCAGTACTTCATCGGTCTGACGCTGGTCACCATCTGCATCAACGGCGCTGCCTACATCGGCGGCGGCAACCTGGTCACCCAGTGGTTCCCGAAGAAGAAAGGACTGGCAAACGGCTACACCACCATGGGCCACAATTTGGGATCAGCCCTCTATGTACCGCTGATCTCGGCCCTCATCACCCACCTAGGCATGGCGAACGGCATGACCGTCACCGGCGTGCTGGCCATCGTCATCGGCATCCTCGCCTACTTCATCGTCCGCAACACGCCGCAGGAGATGGGGATGTATCCGGACAATGTCACCAAGGAAGTCTATGAGAAGGAATACGCCGACATGGGCGAGGGCACCAAGAGCCGCTGGACCGTCGGCAGCCTCCTGAAGACGAAGGAAATGTGGCTGGTCGCCATCATCGTCGGCATCAACCAGATGGTCACCACCGGCGTCATGAGCCAGATGGTACCGAGGAACATCGAGCTCGGCTTCTCGCAGCCGCAGGCCATCACCCTGATGACCGTCTGCGCGCTGGTCGGCCTGGTCGGCTCCTTCGGCTTCGGCTTCATCGACCAGAAGCTGGGTGTCAAAACCGCCATCCGCGGCTACCTGGTATGGTACATGATCGCGCTTTTGATCAACTGCCTGATGAACAACAAGGTCGGCGGTTACATCTGCGTAGCCATGGTCGGTATCGCCATCGGCGCCGCCGCCAACTTCATGACCTCCCTGCCGGCTTCCGTGTTCGGCCGTCACAACTTCGACCTGGTGTACTCCATCTACTTCCCGATCATGGAGATCGTGCTGATGCTCAACTACTTCGTCAACGCGAAGGCGCTGGAGTGGACCGGTTCCCTGCGCGGTGCCTACTATGTATTCGTGGCGCTTCTGGCCATCAACTTCGTGCTGATCTCCGTCCTGGATACCCGGAAGTACAATCTGGACTACAAGAAGGAGGAGCAGGTCCTGCAGGACGAGACCAAATAGAGCATATCTCAAACCGTAGACATATACAGACGCAAAGCGCCGCCGCCCGCACCGGGTGCGCGGCGTTTTGCGTGAGCGGGCGCATGTGGCGGGCCATGTGTAGGCGGGCCATGTGTAGGCGGGGCGCATGTGGCGGGTGCCGCGTGCAGGCGAGGTGTGCGTGGGCGGGGCGTGGGCCGGCTGCGGGAGAATTTGCATGCGCGGCATCTCATGCAGGCGGTCAGCCCGCGGGTCACATGGCCGGCCGTGCGGGGCGCGGGCATCCCGCGGCATCCGGGTCTTCACAGACGGCGCGGGCATCGGGCACCCGGCGGGCCCCAGGCGCCTCTGGGCGCGTTTCGCGCGGGGCGTTTACAAAGCGCGCGCCCTGTGGTATGATGAGGGGGCCG
>CAZDUM010000101.1:0-4155 GCA_964508645.1 uncultured Oscillospiraceae bacterium
GGATGGCCGGCCGGTCACCCGCATCCGTCATCATACCTCTCGTATCGTCTATTTGTCGTCGTCCACGACCTCGTAGTCCGCGTCCACCACATTGTCCTGCGAAGGGCCCGCGCCCGAGGCACCGGCTCCGCCGCCCATATTCGGGCCGGCACTATAGCCGCCGCCCATGTTCGGACCGGCATTGTAACCGCCCATGTTCGGGTCACCGCCGTACGCACCCGCACCAGGACCCGCACCGGCTGCACCGCCGGCGGCCTGCTGCGCCTGCTCATACAGCTTGGTGGAGATGATATGGAACTTCTCGGTCAGGGCCTCTGTCTTCTCCTTGATCTGGTCCGCCGTGCCGTTGTTCAGCACCGCCTGGAGCGCATCCTTGGCCTCGGTGATCTCGCGCTTCTCGTCCTCCGTGATCTTGCCTTCCAGGTCCTTCAGCGAACGCTCCGTATCATAGATAAGGGATTCAGCGCGGTTCCGCAGCTCCACTTCCTCCTTGCGCTTCTTGTCCTCCGCCGCATACTGCTCGGCCTCCTTGACCTTGGCCTTGATCTCATCCTCGGACAGCTTCGTGGAGGAGGTGATGGTGATCCGCTGCTCGCGGCCCGTCCCCATATCCTTCGCGCTGACGTTGACGATGCCGTTGGCGTCGATGTCGAAGGTGACCTCGATCTGCGGGATGCCGCGCGGCGCCGGCGCGATGCCGGTCAGCTGGAAGCGGCCCAATGTGATGTTACCCGCCGCCATCTCGCGCTCGCCCTGCATCACGTGGATGTCCACGGTGGTCTGGTTGTCCGCCGCCGTGGAGAATATCTGGCTCTTCTTGGTCGGGATGGTCGTGTTGCGCTCGATGAGCTTGGTGGCCACGCCGCCCAAGGTCTCGATGGACAGGGACAGCGGCGTCACATCCAGCAGCAGCACATCGTGCACCTCGCCGGTCAGGACACCGGCCTGGATGGCCGCGCCGATCGCCACGCATTCGTCCGGATTGATGCCCTTGAAGGGCTCCTTGCCGGTGATGCGCTTGACCGCCTCCTGGACCGCCGGAATCCGGGTGGAACCGCCGACCAGGATGACCTTCGCGATGTCGGCATTCGTCACGCCGGCATCCGCCATGGCCTTGCGCATGGGCTCGATGGTCCTGTCCACCAGATGCGAGGTGAGCTGCTCGAACTTCGCGCGCGTCACATCCATGTTCAGATGCAGCGGGCCGTTCGCCGTCACGGTGATGAAGGGCAGGTTGATGTTGGTGGTCTGTGCGCTGGAGAGCTCCTTCTTGGCCTTCTCGGCCGCCTCCTTCAGGCGCTGCAGAGCCATCTTGTCGGCCCTGAGGTCCACGCCGTTCTCGCGGGCAAAGGTGTCCGCCAGGTAATTGAGCAGGGCGTCATCGAAGTCATCGCCGCCCAGGTGGGTGTCGCCGTTGGTGGCCAGCACCTGGAAGAGGCCGTCGCCCAGCTCCAGGATGGAGACATCGAACGTGCCGCCGCCCAGGTCGTAGACGAGGATCTTGTGCGTGCCCTCCTCCTTGTCCAGGCCATAGGCCAGGGAGGCCGCCGTCGGCTCATTGATGATGCGCTTGACGTCCAGGCCCGCGATCTTGCCCGCGTCCTTGGTCGCCTGCTTCTGCGCGTCGGAGAAGTACGCCGGTACGGTGATGACCGCCTCGGTGACCTTTTCTCCCAGATAGCTCTCCGCGTCGTTCTTCAGCTTGGTCAGGATCATGGCGGAGATGTCCTGCGGCGTGTACTCCTTGCCGTCGATGCTCACCTTGTAGTTGCTGCCCATGTGCCGCTTGATGGACGAAACCGTCCGGTCGGGGTTGGTGATGGCCTGCCGTTTCGCGGTCTCGCCGACGAGGCGCTCACCGTTCTTCGCAAAACCCACCACGGACGGGGTGGTTCTGTTTCCCTCGGCGTTCGCGATGACGACGGGTTCTCCGCCCTCCAGGACCGCTACGCAGGAATTGGTCGTACCTAAGTCTATGCCGATTACTTTTGCCATTTTGTTTTCCTCCTGTCTCTATGTACGTACTGTACGCTCTCGTTGTACTGAACTCACGCTTACCTATGCTTCGCTTGCTTCGCTGTACTGACTCGCTCCGCTGTTTGCATGTGGTTGCTGGCCCCATGGGGCTATCATTCCTACGGGGTCGTCGCGCCCACGTAGCTGCTGGCCTCATGGGGTTGTCGCGCCCACGGGGTTGTTCATCTATTGCATCGCAGCCGGTATGCCGCGCTTCGCCGCGGGATGCCGGCGCGCTACAGACTGTCATCAACTCGCGACCTTGACCATCGCGGGCCGGATGAGACGCCCGTTCAGCGTGTAGCCCTTTTGCAGGACCTCGCTGACCTTGCCGCTCTCGTACGCCTCGGATGCCTCCGTCATCACGGCGTTGTGGAAGTTCGGGTCAAAATCCTTTCCCAGCGCCTCGATCTCCGCCACGCCGGCCTTCTCCAGGACGCCGCCGAGCTGCTTGAAGATCATCTGCATGCCCTGCGTGAACGCGTCATCCGGCGTGCCATGCTCGAGGGCGCGCTCGAAGTTGTCCATGACGCCCAGGAGCTCGCTGACGATCTTTTCGTTGCCATAGGCGTAGATGTCGCTCTTCTCCTTCTCGGTGCGGCGCTTGAAATTCTGAAAGTCCGCCATCAGCCGCAGGTACTTGGTCTGCAGGGCCTCATCCTCGCCCTTGGCCGCCTCGGCAGCGCCGGCGTTCTTGCCATCCTCCGCAGAACCGGCATCCCCGGACCCTTCGTCTTTTGCGCCGTCCGCGGTCTTCTGCTCCTGCTGCTCCTGTTCTGCCGTGCCTGCCACGCCTGTCGCACCTGCCGTCTCGTCCCCGGGTGCCGTCCCGTCCTTATGCGCAGCGCCGTCCTCCTCGGGCGTGTCAGCCCCCTGCGCAGCGTCCGCAGCCGTCTCGGCATCGATCTTTTGCGCCGTCTGCCTCGTCCCCGCATCGTCCGGATGTGATGTCTGCCCGGCCTTTTCCTTCGCGGCGTTCGATGCCTCGCCGGTCTTCTCGGGGGCCCTCGCCGCGCTCTTTTCCTTCTCCTTAGAATCAGCCATCTGCGTCCTCCTCCGCGTCCTTTCCGCTTTCCAGCTTAAATACTCTGTTCAGGTTATCTGTCAAATATTCGATGACGGAGGTGACCTCTCCGTATCGCATGCGGGTCGGGCCGATCACGCCGATCTTCCCCACCATCTTGCCGTCGATCTGGTATGTGGCGGTGATGAGCGAGCAGTCGTGCATGATGTCCTCCGCGTTTTCCTCGCCGATGGTGACGATCATGCCGTCCTCGCGCTCCATGAGCTTGCGGGCAAAATCCTCCTTCTGGCTGAGCATCTCCAGGAAGCTCTTGGCCTTGCTCAGCTCGTTGTACTCCGGGATATCGAAGATGTTCGTCAGGCCCTCCATGTAGAGGTTGACATTGAGCATGTTCTCCAGCGTCCGCATGAAGTTGGGCATGACATCGGCGGCCAGGCTGCCCATGCTGGTGATGTCGCTCTCCACGTCCTCGATGATGCTGTGCTTCAGCAGCTCGCTGATGGTCTTCCCCTTGTAATTGTAGGTCATGGTCTTGGCCAAAAGCTGCAGGTTTTCCTCGGTGTACGGCGCCTTGGTGTGGAGGGCCGTGTTGCTGATCTTGCCGCTCTCGGCGACGATCATCAAAACGACCGTGTCCTCGTCTACCGGCAAAATATTGACGTATTTGAGGGTGTCATCGTTCTGGCTCGGCGTCAGCGCGAAGGATGTCAGGTTGGTGATTTCCGACAAAAGTTCTGCCGCATGCTCGATGGTCTTGTCGAACTCGTTGATGCTGCCTTGCAGCCGCTGGGCGATGACCGTCTTCTCCTCCTTCGTGGGCTCCTTCTTCTCCATGAGCGCGTTGACATACAGCCGGTAGGCCTTGTCGGAGGGGACGCGGCCCGCCGATGTGTGCGGGTGCGTGAGGTAACCCATCTCCTCCAGGTCCGCCATCTCGTTGCGGATGGTCGCCGGACTGACGCCCAGATCGTACTTCTTCGACAGGGTGCGGGAGCCGACCGGCTCCGCGTTGCGCACATAGTCGCTGATGATCGCCTGCAGAATTTTCAGTTTTCTTTCGCTGAGCTCCATACCGGATGCCTTCCCTTCTCCCCCGGTCCCTGTGGGCTGGCTGC
>CAZDUM010000102.1:0-4141 GCA_964508645.1 uncultured Oscillospiraceae bacterium
AGATGGAGGCGGCGCGCATGACAATCAAGAGACGGCTGTTCTGGTCTAATATACTGATGATTCTGGTGCCGGTCATTTCCACGGTTCTGATCGGCATTCTCTGTGTGGGAGCCCTCTGGCTTCTGATCCTGAACGGGGCGGGATTCGGCCTGGACGATCCCGAGGACTTCGATCATGCTTGTATGGCGATTTCCGAGATGGTAAAGAAGCGTCTGGAGGCGGACCGCAGCCTGTCCTCCCTGGGGGAAATGCTGGCCGGAAACGGCATGGCCGTGACGGTGCTGCTGGACGGTCAGTCTCTCTATACCTATGGGACGCCGGATAGCGGGGACGTCGACCTGCTCGCCGCCTCTGACCGTCTGGGCGCCAGCGGAACCGTCGCAAGCGGCGGGCGAAGCCTGTACTTCCAGATGGCGCAGATACGCGGGCAGGACTACAAGATATGCGTCTACGGTGGCAATACCCATGAGACCTCGTTTGAGATCCTCGAGGTGGGACTCGCCGTGTCCGCCGTTCTCCTCGCGCTGACGATTCTGATCTCCATCCTTCTGACCAACCGTTTTCTCACGAGATTTGTATTTCGACGGATCGAGGAGCCGTTGGAGATCCTGACAAGCGGCGTACATCAGATCAGGGACGGGAACCTCGATTACCGCATCGCCTACGACAGGCAGGATGAGTTCGCACCGATCTGTAAGGATTTCAATGAGATGGCAGGGCGGCTGCAGGATTCGGTCCATCGAATCCAGCAGCAGGAGGAGAGTCGGAAGGAACTGATCGCCGGCATCTCCCACGATATACGCTCACCCCTGACAGCCATCAAGGCCTATGTGGAGGGACTTTTGGACGGTGTGGCCAAGACGCCGCAGGTGCAGAGAAAATATCTGGAGACGGTGAAGACGAAGGCTGAGGAGCTCAACCATATCGTCTCGCAGCTTTTCCTGTTCTCCAAGATGGAGCTGGGCGAATACCCCGAAAATCCGCAGATGATCCGCCTCGACGAGGTGATCACGGAAACCGTCTCCACCCTGCGCGAGGAATACGCGCAGAAGGGCCTGTCCATAGAAACGGCGCTGGAGCCGGCATGCCTGTATGCGGACCCGGTGCAGGTCGAGAGGATCACCGTGAACATCCTGGAAAACAGCCTGAAATACAAGGATAAGGAGCGGGGCAGAGTCAGAATTCTGCTGTGCCGGGAGGATGGCGGGATTCTCCTCTCCTTCGCGGACGACGGTCCCGGCGTACCGCCTGCGGCCTTGCCGCATCTGTTCGAGGTCTTTTACCGCAGCGACCCCGCGAGGGGGCATCCGGGCAAAGGCAGCGGGCTCGGGCTTGCCATCGTGGCGAATGCCGTCTCGCGCATGGACGGCACCGCAGAGGCCCGGATCGGTGAACTGGGTGGGCTTGAAATACGCATGAGATTTCCGGAGGGAGACGAAGATGGAAAAAATACTGATCATCGAGGATGATGAGGCGATCGCCGCGATCGAGCGGGATTATCTGGAGATCGACCATTACGGCGTGGAGATCGCAACGGACGGCAAGCGCGGTCTTGCACGCGGGCTTTCAGGGGAGTTTGACCTGATTCTGCTCGATCTGATGCTGCCGGAGATGGACGGCTTCGAGGTCTGCAGGAAGCTCAGGGAAAAGATCGACATCCCCATCCTGATGGTGACTGCCAGGCAGGAGGATATCGACAAGATCAGGGGTCTCGGCCTCGGCGCGGACGATTATATAGAAAAGCCCTTCTCGCCCAGCGTTCTGGTCGCCAGAGTCAAGGCGAACATCGCGCAGTACCGGCGCGTCTCCAGCGAGAGAAAACCCCCGGCGGAAATCACTCTGGGGAATATCCGCGTGAACACAGGTGCGCGCCGCGTATTTGTGGACGACCGAGAGGTGGAACTGAAGAACAAGGAGTATGAGCTTCTGCTGTTTCTCATGCTGCATGCGGACATGGTCTTCGATCGAGAGACCCTGTATGAACGGGTCTGGGGCATGGACGCCATGGGAGACAACGCCACGGTCGCCGTGCACATCAATCGCCTGCGTGAGAAGATCGAGAAGGACCCTGCAAAGCCCCGGCACATCGAGACCGTCTGGGGGGTGGGCTACCGGTTTCGGGGGTAGAAGGATATTTTACAGTCTGTTTACCTGCAGTTTTACGGCAATTTAAGTGGGAGCGATATGCTTTTTCCATCAAATGAAGGAGGCAAACGCAGATGAATAAAGTGAAGTCTCTGATCCTGAAGACGGATTATAAGAAATTCTTTTTGCGGTTCATTATCGTCTCTCTGATCCTGCTGATTCTCGGCGCTGTCCTGGTGGGATTGGCCTTTCGCACGCAGATCTCCGAGAGCATATCGTACGCGCAGCACGGGGGCCAGGGCGAATACGGCTTCCATGACCACGATGATCTGTTCGACTGGGACTGGATCGACGACATGCCGCTCACGAGGCCTTCGACCGGTGCGCTCGTCATCCTGGGCGTGTTCGGCCTGCTGTGTCTTCTGATCCTTGTCGTGTACTGGCTGGCGGTGGCCGCGTGGCTCTATAAGGCCGCCGTAGGCGCCGGCATGAATCACCTGATCTGGCCGCTGGCGGGTCTTCTCTGCAACCTGTGCGCCGTGGTCGCGTTCCTCGTGATACGCAGCATCACGCGGCAGAAATGCACTTCCTGCGGGCACTGGCAGAGGAAAAGAGCGGTCTATTGTGAGAACTGCGGGGCGAAGCAGCAGATGAACTGCCCGTACTGCGGCGCGAGCATCCGGGTCGGCGCATCCTATTGCCCTTCCTGCGGCAAGAAGCTCCCGGACGCGGGATCACAAGGCGCGGACACGGCGGAATCCGCCTCGCAGGCGGATGAAACAAAACACGCTTAGATGGCAGGCGAGCCGGTCTGCGCCGCGATCTTCCTGACATGTTCTGGCGTGTTCACGTGCTCATGCCGTTCGTGACGGTGCCGGCATGGGGGAACGCATCCCCCATGCCGCTTTTCTTCAGGCCTCTGCCTGGGACGCTTCGTAGGCTTCCCGCACCGCGTGCGCCAGCTGATCGGCGCACGATGTCGGTCTCCTGCCGCAGGTGATCCCGCCCAGCTTCTCCTCGATCTGCTCCACCGTCCAGCCGTCTATCAGCCGCGGAATCGCCTTCAGATTTCCGTTGCATCCGCCCGTGAACTCGACATTCGTGACCACGTTGCCATTGAGCTCCAGCTTGATGTTCGTCGAGCATGTGTCGTGCGTCTTGTAATTGTAGACCATGTTACAACAACTCCTTCTCGTCACTGTCGTCGCTGACCTGAACCGTGCGCCATATTATGATGCTGCAGGGCAGAAGGGCATTCGCATCCGTGCGACGCACCATGGCGCGCCGCACGGCATGGCGCTCTGACCATCGGCATCGCATGCTGCACCTGTGGCGAAGTCATGTCGCCGCACGCACACGCTGGCGCGCTCTGGGCCCGGCATCATATTGCTGGCGTAGGATTTAATCTTGCGCTATCTATATGGGCATAGTCTACCCCTCGCAGGCCCGTTTGTCAAGGGGCGCCTTGGATGCATCTTCCAGACCAGATGTGGGCTGAAGGCGTGGGCAGATGCGGCAGAGCAGCCTGTAATCCGTACGGTACGCGGCGAATCGGGCAGACGATGAGGTCAAATTCACGGATGACGCGCTGCACCGAAAATCGGCGTGAGGAGCAGCATCAGCGCAGAACCCCTCCCGGCAAGTACCCCGCCTCGCGGACCAGGGCCCGCAGGGCGGCGTCGTCACGATTTTCCTTCATGTACACATGGACGTAGCCCTTTTCCAGGTTAGCCTCCGCTAACATGCCCTCCTGCCTGTGAAAGGCGTTTTCCACGCGGCGGGTGCAGTTCGCACAGGTCATCCCCTCCACCTCCACCGTCGCCTGGTAGGGGTAATGACTCGCGTCCCGGTCCGCGGGCTTGATCCGCTTCTCGGGGCCGTCTCCCGCGCCGCAGCAGCCGCTCCGCAGGCGCTTCATATAACTCTTGACGGCGAAGATGCAGACGAGCACCAGCGCCAACAGGACGATGACCGTGGTCGCTTTCATGGAATCAACCTCCTCCCGTTTATCGACCGATTCTTCTGTTTCTACCCGTTTTTCTCAAACCGCTACACC
>CAZDUM010000103.1:0-4105 GCA_964508645.1 uncultured Oscillospiraceae bacterium
ATTGAAAAGGATGGCTCGGCCATCCTTTTCTTTTGGAGCTAGTGGCGGGAATCGAACCCGCAACCCCATCATTACGAATGATGTGCTCTACCATTGAGCCACACTAGCAGATATTGCGTGTTGTCATGCCGCGGTGGGAACCGCAACAACGACAGTGTACCACAGCTTTCGGCAAATTTCCACCCCCATTTTCAAAAAATCTGCAAAAGCCGCGGCATCCCCTCGCTACCCACTTGGCGTTTCTGAACCTTGGGGCATCTATTACAGCGCTCCTGTGAAGGTGGCAGCAATCGCCCGGTCCAAAAGTTGAAAAATTTGAAAATTCCGATTGAAAAACCATGAGCCCATGGTTGACAAAACGAGGTTAAGTCGTATAATGGTATCAGTTGATACCATTGCGAAGAGTGAGGAGAAACCACGATGGACAACCCGGGGGTACGAATTGAAAGTGAACAGGAAGTTCGCTCTTACCTGCAAAACCTCCGATATGCGCTGAAGAACGGCGCGAGCTTGACGTTTCAAATCGAGCGACGGAGCGACAAAACCAGACCCGAACAATATACGAACCGCTTCACCATCGCGGACCTGTTTCCAAACGAGGAACCAAGCGCCGCATTAAAACGCGAGTTGCTGACACTAACAGTCGAGAACTACATGCGCACGGTCAAGGATCGACACTTTCCAGAACGGGCTGAGATGCGCGAGTTCGGGAAAAGATATAGTGGAAGCGGTGATGTGTACATCAAGATACGAGTCGAGTTGCTGGGCAGTTCAGGGAATCATGCAACCTTCGTGATGTCGTTTCACTATGCCGAGATACCTTTCACCGCTGAGATGTTCCCATACCGGAAACAGAAGGGAGACAGCAACCGATGGTCCTGAAAACCGAACGAAAGCTATGCGTCTGCTGTATGACGGAACACGATGTGCAGACCGTCATGGTCCCGGGAACGAACATTTTTAAGGGCTTTCCCGTGGAATACCAGGCAGAATATTTCTATTGCGACCGGGCGGACGAGTATTTTGCGGATGAACAGCAGATGGCCGCAAATGACATCAACATGAAGGATGCCTACCGCGAAAATGTCGGGCTTCTCACCTCGCGCCAGATCGCCGCCATCCGCGCCAAGTATGAGATTAGCCAGAGCGACCTCTGCCGCCTGCTCGGCTGGGGTGCCAAGACGGTCACGCGCTATGAAGGCCACCAGGTCCAGGACGCCGCACACGATGCGATTCTGCGCAAGCTGGATTCCGATCCGGAATGGTTCCTGGAATTGCTCCAAGCGGAGAAGGGTGCGCTTCCGGCACCCGCCTATGAAAAGTATCTTGCGGCCGGAACCGTTCTCTTTGAAAAAGAGCATGATGTCTATCTGGAACGCGCCATCATGTCCCGGTATGCCCGTTATCGGAATGACAAAGATGCGACCGGCGGTCGAAAGCTATCCTTAAAAACCGTGGAAGACATGATAGGCTACTATGCTGACTCTGATGAGATAAAAGCCCTTTTTCTCGTCAAGCTGTTAAAGTTGCTATGGTATGCGGACGCGCTTTCCTTCAAGCGTTTCGGCCACTCCATTTCCGGCTTGGTTTATCGTGCGCTTCCGATGGGTGCCGTGCCGGTGGCATACGAACTGATCATTGACCTCAGCGCCGTTCGCTCGGAGGAAATCGAGATGGGCGATGGAGTTGGTCGCAAATTCCTGCCTACGCCGGGCAGAGTGTACTCCCATCTGACACCGGAGGACATCGAGATTCTTGACACTGTTATCGACCGCTTCGGAAAACTGACAACCACGCAAATTGTCGAGACCATGCACCGTGAGGAAGCCTACATATGCACCGCACCGCGGGATATTATACCATTCAGCCGGACGACGAGCTTGAGTTTGTCCTGATGGGCCGTGCGGGTTTTGGGGGATAGAATCGCGCAGGTAGCGGCATATCGCCGGAGAGTGGAGGCTCATCATGCCCTGCGCGGTTATTCATAGGGTTCGGCTCCTCTCCGGGAAGTTGAAATATATGCTCCGCGATGCCCCTCTTATTTCAAGAAAAGGCCGGAAGTTGAAATAAGGGCTCGGCTTCCGGCTTTCGTCTCCGTCTTCAATCCCTGTACAGCAGCCCGTCCGCAACCTGCTTAGCCACATCCCTGCCGCGCAGCAGGTCTATGAGGGCCAGCGCAAAGCGCATGGCGGTAGCGGGCCCCTGCGAGGTGATGATGTTGCCATCCCTCACCACGGTCGCATCCACCGCCACCGCATCCTTGAGTTCAGCCTCCATGCCAGGATAGATGGTGGCGCGCCGACCCTGCAGCACGCCGCAGTCCGCCAGGACCAGCGGCGCCGCACAGATGGCGCCGAGGGGCCTGTCCTCCGCCGCGAACCGGCGAATCTGCGTCCGCAGACCTTCGTGGTCCCGCAGTCCATACGCGCCAGGCAGCCCGCCGGGCAGCACGATCATCTCGCAGTCCTCGTAATCCGCCTGCGCGAACAGAAGATCCGCCTGCACCGCGATCCCGTGCGCGCCGGAAACCATCTTTTCCCCCGTCACGGAGACCAGCGCGGTCTCGATGCCGGCCCGCCGCAAAAGATCACATGCCGTCAGCGCTTCAACCTCCTCAAATCCGGTCGCCAAATGAATATAGACCATCTGTTGTCCCTCCTGTTCGTGTTCCGGCCCTTCCGCCTCCTATGAAAAGATGCGCGGCTGTCGCGTAAATCTGTGATTGAGATAAGTGAGTGCCAGCAGCAGGAGTACCGCCACAGCCGTCATCAACACCGTCAGCACATGGAAGCAGTCCTGATCCAGGAGCAGGAGCAGCTTCGAGTCCTCCGCGAAACTCCGCATGCCCACGGTCCGCAGGAAGATAGTGCGGAGATCTTCCATGCCCATCACCAGCGCCTGCAGCACGATGAAAAGGCCGCTCAGCCCGGCGCCGACCCGGTAGGCGTTGCGCAGCGTCTTTCGCTCGTCCCGCCGGATCAGAAAGATATAGATGGCCACGGTCAGCGCGAGCGCCACCGTGCCCATGATAGCCAGAACATCCACCATGCGTTTCAAGACCAGCATGTTGTAGCTGTCTCTGGCGTCAAAGATTCCTAATTTGTCATATCCCGTATCCTCGTAGACCTGAAACCCTTCCGCATAGGCCGCCTTCCCCCCGTTCATAAAGGCGGCGATGGCGTCGGCCACATCCTCGCTGGAGACCGAAGCCTGCAATCTGTCCACGCACTGTGAATCATTGAAATGGTACAGGTACCCGTCCGGCACCCGGTAGGCGAGATTCTCGCTGGCGGCGATGACCACGACCGGGATGCACAGGGCCAGGATGATGGAACAGAGTATCCTGAGTCGTCCCACAGTCCATCATACTCCTTTTGTGTGTCTGAATGCTAGATTATCCCCTCTTTGACAAGCGCTATCTGGCTCGGCCGGCAGCCCGGGTAAACGCGCCGCCGGCCTCCCCTCCTATTTGATGATGATGGAGACGGTATCGGGACCGCAGCCCGCCGCGTTGGCCTCATCGGTATCCAGATGGACCTCCCGCTCGTGCTTGACGCCGGCGCGCACCAGCACGTGATCGAATGTCAGGCCGCGCTCGCCCTCGATCTTGACGCTGACCCAGTCGCCGTCCTTGACGCCGGCCTCCGCCGCCTGCGCGTCGTTCAGATGCACATGGCGCAGCGCGATGATGACGCCGTGATCGATCTCGACCTCGCCGCAGGGCCCGATGATCTTGCAGCCGGGCGTGCCAGCCAGGTTCCCCGATTCACGGATCGGCGGTTTCAGGCCGATGCCTCTGGCATCCGTCATGGCGAGCTCCACCTGCGTCTCCTTGCGGGCAGGTCCCAGCACCCGAAGGCCCTTGATCGTGCCCTTAGGCCCTATGATGTCCACCTTCTCATCGCAGGCGAACTGCCCCGGCTGCGTCAGCGGCTTGATCGGGGTCAGCTGATGCCCCTTGCCGAACAGGATGTCGATGTGCTCCGCGCTCAGATGCAGGTGCTTGTTGGATATACCGATCTTTACTTCGTAAGCCATAGTTAAGAATCTCCTTTATATGTTATTTGTTTAGCGATAAAAGAATCAAGCAGCATGGCGGCGCGGC
>CAZDUM010000104.1:0-2267 GCA_964508645.1 uncultured Oscillospiraceae bacterium
CGGACGATGCCACCGGCCTGCGCGTGCGGGGCGAATACAACGCTTCGGTTTCGGCGGATTTTCTCGCGAAGCCGGATGTGACCGTGTTTGCGCCGTGCGACATCTATGCGACCCTCGTGCGGGCGGCCGATGCGCCGCTGCAGCCCGTGATGGAGATGCGGTTCACGCGGCGCCAGGCGGTCGCCTGCGTCGGCGACGCCGTCTGCATGGTGTCCTGGGACCGGGGGTGCATCCACACCGGGCGGGGCGATGCGCCCATCTCGGAGATGGAGGTGGAGCTCTTGGACGGGCCTCTTGCGGACATGCTGCAGCTGGGGCGGTCCCTGCGGGCGCGGTTTCATCTGCAGCCGCTCTCGGAGAGCAAATACGCGCGCGGCCTGGCCCTGTTGGAAGTGCCTCGAGAGGAGAAAACCTGAGACGGTGATCTTTTGCGAAGAAAGCACAAGGACCTCGCGATGAGAAGACCGGGTCTCCCGGCGGGATATGGCACCATGCTGCCCACTGAGCCACCCGCTTAGCCGTCCGCTGCGGTTTCGGGCCCTTCCGCTTCTCGTCGCGAAATCACCTCGCAAAATCACGCAAAAAACACGGGCCGAACCGTTTACTTTACAACCCGAAAGGGGTAAAATATAGGGCAGTTGACTTAGGGAATCGCCCCCGCCCCGCGGCCGCTTTGCATGCGGAAACGGGCGATGCCGGGGCAAAAATAAAAAGGAGACTACATACATGAACGCAACATTCCTGTCCAGGGAAAAGAACGATGTCAAATTCACGATGGAATTTAGCGCCGACGAGTTCGAGCAGGCACAGATCGATGTCTACAAGGACGTGAAGGACCACTTCGAGATACCGGGGTTCCGCAGAGGCAAGGCGCCCCGCAGCATCATCGAGAAGCATTACGGCGTGGGGATATTCTTCGAGGATGCGGTGAACGATCTTTTGCAGGACGCCTATCCGCAGTCCCTCACGCAGCTGGAGCTGGATGTCATCGACAGGCCGACCCTCGAGCTGAGCGATCTGAAAAAGGGGGAGGGATTCACCGCCACCGTGACCGTGCCGTGCGAGCCGATCGTCGAGGTGAAGGACTATAAGGGCGTGGAGATCACGCGCGTCGACGATACCGTGAAGGAGGAGGTCGTGGATGCGCGGATTCATGCGATGCGTGAGAGGAATGCGCGTATCGTCAGCGTGGAGCGGCCCGCGAAGATGGATGACATCGTCCTTTTGGATTACAGCGGCTTCATCGGGGAGGAGCAGTTTGAGGGCGGTACGGCCGAGGGAGCGGAGCTTCGGCTCGGCTCCGGCCAGTTCATACCCGGCTTCGAGGAGCAGCTCGTGGGCGTGAGCGCGGGGGAGGACAGGGATGTCACCGTCACGTTCCCGGAGGCGTATCACGATGAGCACGTGGCCGGCAAGGAGGCCGTCTTCCACTGCAAGGTGCATGAGGTCAAGGAGGAGCAGCTGCCGGAGCTGGATGACGAGTTCGCCAAGGATGTCAGCGATTTCGACACGTTAGACGAGCTGCGGGCTTCCATCCGCGAGGAGATGGAAAAGGCCTCGAAGGAGGAGGCGCTGCGGAGGATGAAGGATGCGGCGATAGGCCGGGTGGTCGAGGCCACGGAGGTCGATATCCCGCCGGTGATGATCGAGGATGAGATAGACAACCTGGTCCAGGATATGGAGCAGCAGCTCTACTACCAGGGACTCACCATGGATCAATACCTGGAATATATGGACATGCATATGTCCGACATGCGGGAGGATTGCAGGGAGGAAGCGATCCGCTATGTCAAGACGAGGCTGGTGGTGGACGGCATCGTCGCCGCCGAGGGCATCGAGCCTACGGAGGAGGAGATCGACGAGGAGATCGCGCGCATGGCCGAGATGTATGAGACGGACGCGGAGAAGATCCGGCAAAATATGGGCGATCGCATTCGTTTCATCAAGCGGGACATCCGCTCCAGCAAGGCTATCGACCTCGTCTATGAGAACGCCGTGATCCTGGATGCGCCGCCAAAGGAGGCGGGGGAAGCGGACGAGGCGGAGGCCGAAGAGGAGGCTGCCGAGACGGATGGAGCGGCGGAAGGTGAGGTCGCAGAGGCCGCTGAGACCACTGAGACCGCCGCGGAGGCGACCGAGGCACCGGCGGCGGACGCGCCGGCGGCCGAGAGCCCTGACGTGCCGGCGGGTACGATCAAGGCGACCGAGTTCTGGGAGGCCGAGATAGAGGCGGTGCCGGACGACGAGCCCGTGGTATAGCGCGCCGT
>CAZDUM010000104.1:2367-4065 GCA_964508645.1 uncultured Oscillospiraceae bacterium
CGACCAGCGAGGCGGCGTCCGGAACGTAGCGCACCGATGGATGGATGCTGGCCGGGTTATGGACGGCCAACATGCCGCTAGGGGGCCGCTGCGGGAGCCACGGCGGAAGCTGAACCGCAGAGGGACGGAGCGCACGAAGCGGCGCCGACAGAGTGAAAGAGGCGCAGCGCACCGGCGGGCGGACGAGATGCCGCAGGCCGATGCCGGCGCGCAGAGCCTGCATATAAATAGAGGACAGCAGAGGAAAGTGAGGGAAAGCAGCATGGCGTTGGTACCGTATGTCATCGAGCAGACCAGCCGGGGGGAGCGCTCCTACGACATTTACTCCCGACTGCTGAAGGATCGCATCATCTTCCTGGGGGAGGAGATCGACGAGCATATCGCCAGCCTCGTGGTGGCGCAGCTTTTGTTCCTGGAAGCCGAGGAGAGCGAAAAGGACATCAGCCTGTATATCAACAGCCCGGGCGGCTCCGTGACCGCCGGCATGGCGATCTACGATACCATGCAGTATATCAAGCCGGATGTCTCCACCATCTGCGTGGGCATGGCGGCCAGCATGGGCGCCTTTCTCCTGTCCAGCGGGGCGAAGGGCAAGCGTTTCGCCCTGCCCAATGCGGAGATCATGATCCATCAGCCGATGGGCGGCGTCAACGGGCAGGCGGAGGATATCCGCATTCACGCGGACTGGATACTGAAGACGCGGCAAAAGTTGAACCGCATCCTGGCGATGAATACGGGGCAGGACCTCGCGATCATCGAGCGGGATACGGACCGCGATCATTTCATGGGTGCGGAGGAGGCCAGGGACTACGGCCTCATCGACCGGGTGCTCGTCAGCCGGTAGGAAGGGAGAGAGTATGAGCAGATATGATGAAAACAAGCAGCTGAAGTGCTCGTTCTGCGGCAAATCGCAGAGCCAGGTCAGGCGTCTGATCGCCGGCTCCGGCGTCTACATCTGCGACGAGTGCGTGCAGCTGTGCATGGACATCATAGAAGACGATTTACGGGAGCAGGATGCCGCGCAGGCGGAGGCGACCTTCGCGCTGCCAAAGCCCAGGGAGATCGACAGGATCCTCTCCGACTATGTCATAGACCAGGACCGCGCGAAGAAATCGCTGGCCGTGGCCGTCTACAACCACTATAAGCGCATCAACGACAAGAAGAGCGCCGTGACCGACAAGAACCGTCCCGAACCCAGGCCGAACCCCGCCTCGCGCGCCTTGAAGAAGGAAGACGAGGACGATGTGGAGCTGCAAAAGAGCAACATCATCATGATCGGGCCGACCGGCTCCGGCAAGACGCTCCTGGCGCAGACGCTGGCCAAGATCCTCGATGTGCCCTTCGCCATCGCCGATGCCACGGCGCTGACGGAGGCCGGCTATGTGGGCGAGGATGTGGAGAACATCCTGCTCAAGCTCCTGCAGGCGACGGACTACGATGTGGAGAAGGCCCAGAAGGGCATCATCTATGTCGACGAGATCGACAAGATCTCCCGCAAATCCGACAATCCCTCCATCACGCGGGATGTCAGCGGCGAAGGCGTGCAGCAGGCGCTGCTGAAGATCCTCGAGGGGACGGTCGCCAATGTGCCGCCGCAGGGCGGCAGGAAGCATCCGCACCAGGACTTCATCCAGTTCGACACCACGAACGTGCTGTTCATCTGCGGCGGCGCCTTCGACGGGCTGGACAAGATCATCC
>CAZDUM010000105.1:0-4055 GCA_964508645.1 uncultured Oscillospiraceae bacterium
CCCCCCCTATATTTTTCGAGATTTCCAACATATTTTTGACCTCGTTCTACAAACGCCAGGAAAATACCGAATCTTCTCCCGCCGGCGCACCCCATACATCCGGACTGTCATTGGATGCTATTCCCATCCCGCCGCCACCCGCATTAGCTCACACACATACGGGTTACATATACTCCGTGGCGGCGGCCCCGCCCGCAGCATATATTCCACACCCGCATACGGATTCACGTTTCCCGGCGCGGCGGCTCTGCACCAGAGTGTCTGACTGGACGCGTTGATGGCATATGAACGACAACTTCAAGAGAATGTCCGACCACGGCCCTGAAGCGGGGATAAACCATATTGTCAGCGCGTCCTTAGTATCAGAAGTAGAGGCGCAGAGAGACATAAAACATCTACGGTCGCCATGGCCCGCGGCCGCCCCACACTTATGCACAAAGTTATCCATATATCATGGATAACTTTCGCCGTTTCCGGCATTTTAATATTTTTCAAATTCCATCAATTCGCGCTTGCTTGTGGATAACTTTTTTTATACAATAGTAAAGCGAAACCACCCGCAGGAGAAACCGTATGGAGCAGACAGACTATATCACCGCCACCTTAAAGGATGAACTGAAGAAGCAGACGACCCTCGTCAGCTTCAACACATTTCTGGACCCGATCATCGTGACCTCCCTCGAGGAGGACCCGCGCATCGCCTACATCACCATCCGTCCCGTCGGCGGCGTGGAGATCGATTTTCTCATGCAGATCATCCGCAACCGCTATCTGCCGATGATAGAGGACTGCCTGGAGACGATCCTGCACGCGCGCTACCGCGTCGTCCTGCGGGAGCCGGGCAGCGCGGAGGCGACCGCCCAGCGGGAAAAGGCCAGGGATAAGGAGCGTATCGAAAAAGAAAACGGTGAGACCTCCGGCACGCAGCCCGCCTTTCCGAACCTTTCCGAACAGAAGATCTTCAACCTGCAGTACACCTTCGATAACTTCATCGTCGGCAACAGCAACAAGTACGCGCACGCCGCCGCGCTGGCCGTGGCCGAATCGCCCTCCGTCGCCTACAACCCGCTGTTCATCTACGGCGGCAGCGGCCTCGGCAAGACGCACCTCATGCACGCCATCGGCATCTACCTCCTCGAGCACAACCCGCACCTGAAGGTCCTGTACGTCTCCTCGGAGATGTTCACCAACGAGCTGATCCGCGCCCTGCAGCAGAACAAGATCGGTGAGTTCAAGTCCAAGTACCGCAAACTGGACGTATTGTTAATAGACGATATACAGTTCATGGAGGGCAAGGACAGCACGCAGGAGGAGTTTTTCTACACCTTCAACACGCTGTACGACTCCAACAAGCAGATCATCATCTCCAGCGACCGCGCCCCCAACAAGCTCATCAACCTGGAGGAGCGCCTCCGCTCCCGCTTCCAGTGGAACCTCATCGCCGACATCCAGCCGCCGGACTACGAGACGCGGGTGGCCATCCTGATGAAGAAAGCCGAGAACAAGGGCCTGACCGTGGACGAGGACCTGTACGACGTGATCTGCCTCATCGCGGAGAAGATCAAGGACAACATCCGCGAGCTGGAGGGGGCCTTCACCCGCATCGTGGCCTTTTCGCAGCTCCTGAACGAGAAGCCCGACAAGAACTTCGCCAAGCGCACGCTGAAGGACCTCTTCACGGACGGCGACCTTCGGATCACCCCGGAAAAGATCAAGAAGGCCGTCTGCCGGCACTACGACGTGAAGATGTCGGACCTCGAATCCTCCAGCCGGCAGAGCAGCATCGCGTTTCCGCGCCAGGTCGCCATGTACCTCATCCGCGAGATGACGGACTGCTCCCTGCCGAAGATCGGGCAGATGTTCGGCGGCAAGCACTATACCACCGTCATGTACGCCTGCGACAAGATCGAGAACGAGCGCAAGACGGACCCCACCCTCTCGCAGCTCATAGAGCAGATCAAGGACGAGGTTGTGGATTAAAAACCATCTATCCACAGGATTATCCGCAGGGCGTGGATAACAATTTCATGAGGAAAGGCAAGGGCACCGCGCGTTTTCCACAGTATCCACAGCCCCTACTACGACTACTACTACAAACAAAGTGAAATATATATAAACGGAGGTCGAACATGAAATTTTCGTGCAGCCAGCAGGCGCTATCCAGGGCCATCGGCATCGTGAGCCGGGCCATCAGCTCCCGCACGACGATGCCCATCCTCAAGGGCATCCTCTTAGAAGTAAAAGATAACATGCTGACGATGTCCGCTTCCGATCTGGATATCAGCATCAAGACGAAGGTGAAGATCTACGACGCCGAGGAGGGCACCGCCGTGGTCGGCTCCAAGCTCTTCGGCGACATCGTGCGCAAGATGCCGCCCGAAATGGTGATGGTGGACTGCGCGGGCGGCAGCATGAACATCCTCTGCCACAGTTCCAGCTTCACGATCCAGGTGCTCTCCGCGATGGAGTATCCGGAGATACCCGCCGCAGAGGAGGACATGGAGGCGATCACCATCGACGGCGATGTGCTGCGGGATATGATCCGAAAGACCGTATACGCGGCCAGCATCGACGAGGCGCGCGGCGTCATCACCGGCGTGAAGGTCGTGGTGAAGGAGGACGGCCTCGAAATGGTCGCGCTGGACGGGTTCCGCATGTCCGTCGTCCGCAAGCCCCAGGCGATGCCGAAGACGGAGAACATGATCATCCCCGCGCGCATCCTGAGCGAGGTGAACCGCATCCTCGGCGAGACGGGCGACGAAGACGACGAGGTCAGATTGCTGTTAAACGATAAGCGCGCCATCTTCATATACAAAGAGACGACCGTCCTTTTACGCCTGCTGGAGGGCGAGTTCATCCGGTACGAGGACATCATACCCAAGACCTGGAAGACGCAGATCACCGTCGAGCGGGAGGCGATACTGAACAGCATAGAGCGGGCGTCGCTTCTGGCGCGGGGCGGCAAGAACAACCTGATTCGCATGGAGATGACGGAGGACAGCCTCACCATCACCTCCCGCTCCGAGGAGGGCAACAACCGCGAGGTGGTCGAGGTGAAGAAGGAGGGGGACGATCTCGTCATCGGCTTCAATTCCAAATACCTGACGGAGGCGCTCAAGGCCACGGACGATGCACAGGTCGTCATGCGCTTCACGACACCGACCAGCCCCTGCCTCATCGAACCCACCGAGGGCCGCGACTACACCTTCATGGTGCTGCCGGTTCGCATCGCCGGATAGTGTATCGCCGAATGGATTTTCGTGCGGGGTTTCTGAGTAAAAGGACGGCGCGTCGGCGGCAGGCGGTTTTATCTGGGTATTTTCTTCGCAAAAGATCTTTCGGCCGGCGGTTTGGCCGGCATGACGGATCGGTGATACCGATATGTATGTAAAAGAGGTCGAACTACAGCAATTCAGAAACTATGCGGCTCTCAGGCTCAGCCTGCATCCGCGGGTCAACCTGCTCCTCGGCGAGAACGCCCAGGGCAAGACGAACCTGCTGGAGGCGGTGTACATCTGCTCGATGGGCCGCTCTTTTCGTACGTTCAGAGACCAGGATATGATCGCCTTCGGGCAGGAGTACGGCCGGGTCCGCGTCAGCGCCGAGAGGGATGGGGCGGATACGTCCGTGGAGCTTATCCTGCGGCGGGATGCGAAGAAGGCCGCCAAGGTGGACGGCGTCCCCATCCGCCGCGCCTCGCAGCTCCTCGACCACCTGTACATGGTCATCTTCTCGCCGGAGGATTTGCGGATCGTCAAGGATGAGCCGGAGAAGCGGCGCCGCTTCATGGACCGCGAGCTCTGCCAGCTGAAGCCGAAGTACTACGAGGACCTGAACGCCTTCCGGAAGGTTCTGATGCAGCGAAACGCCTATCTGAAGGAGGCCACGGTCGATATCGACATCCTGGATATCTGGGACAGGCAGCTGGCGCGATACGGCGCCTCCCTGATGGTTTACAGAAAATATTTTCTGCAAAAGCTGGACGGCATCAGCCGGGCCATGCACGCCTCCATCAGCGGCGGGCGGGAGGTCCTGCGGATCGAGTACGCGCCGAA
>CAZDUM010000106.1:0-4038 GCA_964508645.1 uncultured Oscillospiraceae bacterium
TCGCGCGGGCAAACCGCCTCGCCGCGATTGAGGCACACATAGGTGGCTCTCGGATTTTGCTCGGTCATCTGCCAGAACGGGTACTTGATGATGCTCGGCGTATTGTAGCCGACACCGAGCTCCAGGAAAAGAATGCGCTGCCCCTGCTTTTCCCGCAGAAAACGCGCATAGCGCCCGGCCGCCTCGTGCCAGCCCGCGTCCTCCACGAATCTCTCGTCGGACCGCAGGTTCATCGTCATGGGCCTGCCGCAGTGGGGGCAGACGGGCAGCAGGTCGGCTGGCACGCGCATATCTCGCTGCTGCGCCATCATCTGCCGGATCACGCTCTCGTTATCGTATGTCTCCTGCCGGCAGGGCGCCGAGCATTGAAACAAACCGTAATCGCCCTGCGTGTAGAACAGGCGCTCCTTGTCGAAGCCCGCCTTTTGGAAGCAGTGGTCCACATTCGTGGTGATGACGAAGTAGTCCCGCCCCTGCACCAGCCGCAGCAGCACATCGTAGGTCGGCTTCGGCGCGTCCATATAGCGGTTGATGTAGATATAGCGGCTCCAGTACGCCCAGTATTCCTCGGGGGTTGGGTATGGATAAAAGCCGCCCGCGTACATATCCTGGAATCCGTACTTCGACGCGAAGTCGGAGAAGTATCGCTGAAAGCGCGCCCCGGTGTAGACGAGGCCCGCCGAGGTGGAAAGGCCCGCCCCGGCACCGATCACGACGGCATCGGCGGCCCGCAGAGCCTCGCCGATTCTCTCAACGGCCTCCGAGTAAGTCACGGTAGATGGCATAGTCTGCGTCCTTGTAGACATTGAAGATCACCTCGATATCGCCCCGGCACGCGCGGACGGTCTGCACGGCGATCTGCGCCGCCAGCTGATTCGGGAAATGAAATTCACCCGTGGAGACACAGCAAAAGGCCACGCTCCGAAGGTTGTTCTCTCTCGCCAGGGTCAGGCAGGCGCGGTAGCAGTCGGCCAGCAGCACCCGGTCCCTATCCGTCACCTCTCCGCCATTGATCGGCCCCACCGTGTGCAGGATGTAGCGGCAGGGCAGGTTGTAGGCGGGGGTTATCCTCGCCCGTCCGGTCTCCTCCTCGTGACCCTGCGCCGCCATCTGTCTGGCACATTCCAGCCGCAATTCGACGCCCGCGTAGGTGTGGATCGCATTGTCGATGCAGCCGTGGCAGGGCACATAGCATCCGGTCATGCCGCTGTTGGCGGCGTTCACGATCGCGTCGCAGCGAAGCGTGGTGATGTCGCCCTGCCAGAGGTAGATGCCGTCCTCCGCAGGGGTCAGCGTGGAGATGTCCGTCACACCGCGGGCACGGTTCTCCTCCCGCAGGTAGGCGTCCTGCACCGCGAGAAAATCCTCGCCGATGGGGCGCGGCGGCCGGACATTCATCAGCGAGCGGAGGAGCCTTCTCTGCCCCGCCGCCTCGTCCGGCACCCGCACGGTGCGGTATGCCGGCGTCTCATCCATCAAATATCGTATGAGGAACTCCCTGCGCGCCTGCTGCGTCATCATCCACCCTCCTTCGATTTGCGCACGGCGGTGTGCCGCCCCTGCGAGGCACTCTGCGAGATGTGGGCAGGACCGGCTACCGGAGATGACGGCCCTGGAGCCGACCATCCGGCAGCCTCTCCCCGCGGCGCACATGCAGGGTCGACCGTCATAGGTGTTGGCATCGGGCTGTCCGATTCGGCTTGTGGCGCGTGCAGGGCCGACCGCCTAAAAGCGCTGGAACCCGGAACTCTGTTATCCCGGTCGGCCTTGCGTTCCACACGCCGGGCCGGCCGTCGAGAAAGCGGGGTGACACGCCACCCGTTATCGTGCGGGGTCGGCCTCTCCATCGCGCAGACGCACATTGAGCAGGCAGGATCGGCCGTCCAGGGCCCGACCCCGCAATCGGCGCAGTCCCGGTCCCGCATCCGCTCAGGCCCGCTTCCTGCCCGCCTCTATGGCCTTCAGAATGCGAGCCGGCAGCGCGCGGCAGACAGCCTCCGGCACGGAAGCGATGCTCACGCGCAGACCTTTTGCGAGGGGCAGCAAAAAGATGCCCTCCGCCTCCAGCACCGCCTCGACCGCATCCGGCGTCTCGCAGGGCACGGTCGCAAAGAAACCGGCATCATAGGGCACGATGGGAAGCCCCGCCTCCCGCGCCGCCGCGTCGAAGGCACGTCCCCGCGCGAGCAACATCTGCCGATAGGCGGCCCTTTCCTCCCCGGCCTTCGCCAAAAGCGCGGGGTCCGCATAAATCCCGGCCAGCACCGTCTGGGCGCTCCGGTTGCAGTTGGACCATGTGGCGCGGGCCGCGTACTCGCACACGCGCGAGAACTCGTCGGCGATGGCCTTCGTCGGCGCCATGCAGATGAGCGCGCCGCAGCGCATGCCGTACATGGTGTAGGATTTTGAGAGGCTGTAGGCGATGAGCGGGAGGATGTTCTCATGAAGCTCGTCCAAAAGCGGCAGGAACGCGCGCACCTCCGTCTCCTCCCCCGCAAAATCCAGGTAGGCGACATCCGCGAGGAGGGTGATCTTTTTCTCCTTCGGCGCGCCGTTCAGCACGTCGATCACCTGCTTCCAGTCGGCGAGGCTGAGGCTGTAGCCGGTCGGGTTATTGGCCGGCGTGTTCAGAATGACGAGGAGGCGGTCCTGCGCGGTGAGCAGACTCTGCACCTGGCGCGCGAAGTCCTCTATGTCGAACCGCTGCGCCGCGTCGATGAGGCGGAAGGTGCGGACGCCGCGCCCCAGCTCTGCGGCCACGCTGTCATAGGGTCCCCAGTGCCAGTCCGTGATGAGGATGGATTCGCCCCGCTCGGTGTAGTTGCCCACGGCATTGCGGATCGCACCGGTGCCACCGGGAGAGGCGACCGCCGCGGTAAAACGTCTCGGTTCGAAGCTGCCGAACGCGTCTCGCAGCACGGCCTCCCGGAAGGCGGGAATACCGGCGATAGGGGCATACGCCGCAAAATCCGACGGTTGCAGGGTGCGGATCACGTCGCGCACGGGCGACAGCACCACGATCTTACCGTCGTCATCGAGCAGCACCCCCAAGGTGGCGTCGACCACGCTCTCGGCGCCCTGGCGGGCGATCATCGCCTTCGCGCGGTTGCTGACGCCGAAGGCCTTGTCCTCTTTCGGTATCTGGCGGCCCTGCTGTGCCGCGAACTGGTATGCCTCCATCTGTTTCCTCCTCGTTGTCTCTTTTCCTCGTTTCGTAAAAGTGCGGTGTGCGAATGTACCCGGTAGGTAGTGGGGCCGTGCCGGCCGGCGCCGTCACCGCCGTAATCTGTGCGGGGGCCGGCCTGGTGTGGCGAGCGCGGCATTTCCTGGGGCCGGTCTAGCCGGCGCCACATGTGCTACATCTCGTGAGGACCGGTGCGGCGACCGTAGCATGTCATGGGGCCGATCCAGCGCGCGCCACATGTGCTACATCTCGTGAGGGCCGGTGCGGCGAGCGCGGCGCAGTCTCTCCACCGATAGTTTCCCTACTAAGCGCGCCTCCTACCAGGGCGGGCCTCACGGGTTCCGCTCGATGCGCACGTAGCGGATGGCGCGGCCCTCCGCGCGGAACTTATCCTCGTACTCGGTGGTCACCGCCCCGGCCGCAAGCCCCGATGCGTACAGGTCCTCCGAGACGGATGCGGCGCACAGGCCGGCCGCGCGGATCTCCTCCAGCGTGAAGCGGTACAGCGCCGGGTCGTCCGTCTTCACCTCGACGAATCCATCCGGGGCGAGGACGGCGAAATAACTTTCCAGCCGTCCCCGGTAGGTCAGGCGGCGCTTTGCATGCCGCGCCTTGGGCCACGGGTCGCTGAAATTCAGGTATATGCCGCTCAGCTCTCCCGGCGCGAAATAGTCCCGCACATCCTGCACGAAGTCGATGAACAGGCGCAGGTTGGGCTGCGCCGCAGCCGCCGCCTTTTGGAGGGCGCGCAGGATGACGGAACCCTGTCCTTCCACGGCCAGATACAGGCAGTCCGGGTGCAGGCGGGCCTGCGTCAGGATGAACTGCCCCTTGCCGCAGCCGATTTCGAGAAA
>CAZDUM010000107.1:0-1676 GCA_964508645.1 uncultured Oscillospiraceae bacterium
CGCGGTGTATTTTGTCCGGGGACGGGGGTGGGGGGTAGGTCCTGGCCGTACGTCGCTCCGCACGCATCTCAAGGAAAAATAGGCTTGCCTCCGGCAGGTGATTCGACTATCATGGTAGGAGACCCGGCTGCAGCCGCAGCGCGTGGGCAGACCATATCGCCCGCACGCGCTATGGCCCGCACGAGCCCGGCGTTGCAGGTGCAAAGGACAGCGGCGGGCAGAGCCCGACGATCTGCGCGAATGTTCGAGGTTAAAGATTAGATGGTGTTTGATGTTAGATAGTAGATAGTGGATAGTGGATAGTGGATAGTAGATAGTGGATAGTGGATAGTGGCAGATAGCGACAGATCTTATGGGTACGCGCGAAGGGCGCATGTCAGATGATGACATGCAGCGCGGAAGTATCGAAACAATCGGGAAAGGCGATGGAGGGGAGCGGCGATGAAACTGGTGATATTGGATGGAGGCACCATCGTATGCGATGATCTGCACTGGGATGCGCTCGCCGCGCTGGGCGACCTGACGGCCTACCGGCGCACGGCGCAGGCGGATGTGATCGCGCGCATCGGGGATGCCGAGGCCATCTTTACGAGCAAATGCCGCATAGACGAGACGGTGCTGCGTGCCTGCCCGCGTGTCAGATTCGTGGCCGCGCTCGCCACGGGCTATGACAACATCGACGTACAGGCCGCCAAGGCGCACGGCGTCGCGGTCTGCAACGTGCCAGCCTACAGCACCGAGGCCGTGGCGCAGCACACGTTCGCGCTGCTTCTGGAGATCACCAACCACGTGGGCCTGCACGGCGAGGCGGCGGTGAACGGAGAATGGAGCCGAAGTCCCGATTTTTGCCTCGTAAAAGCTCCCCTCGTCGGGCTCAGCGGCAAGTCGCTGGGGATCATCGGGTTCGGGCATATCGGCCGCCGGGTGGCCGCCATCGCAGAGGCCTTCGGGATGGAGGTGCACGTGTACAGCCGGGAACCGGAAAAGACGCTGGCCTGCGACATCCTGTCCCTGCACTGCCCCGCCACGCCGCAGAACCGCGGGTTCGTCAACGAGGAATTTCTGTACAAATTAAAGCGCGGTGTCATCCTGCTGAACACCGCCCGCGGCGCCCTCGTGGACGAGGGCGCCCTGGCCGCGGCCCTCGCCGACGGCCAGGTGGCGGCTGCCGGTCTGGACGTGGTGGACGGCGAGCCGCCGCGGGCGGATTCCCCGCTCCTGACCGCGCCGAACGTGGTCCTCACACCGCATATCGCCTGGGCCACGCGGGAGGCGCGCGCCACGATCTGCCAGGTCACCGCGGACAACCTGCGCAGCTTCCTTTCGGGCGGCGACCTGAACCGCATCGTGTAGACGACAAGAGGCCTGCCGGGGCATCACCTGTCGATAGGGTGCCTGCGGTAGGCCTCGTGTCTCTCATGTCGAAAGAGCGCCTGCTGGAAGGAAAGGACCGCGCGCCGGCATGGCACCTGCCAATGGGGGCCCGCTGTCTGGTGGCCACTGTCTGGTGCCTGCGGTGTGGTGGCTGCGGTAGGTGGCTGCATAGGTATCCGCCGATAGGCCCCACGGTAGGCCTCAGTCTACCCCACCACCTCCTGCGCGTAGTGCACCGAGGCCATGGCGTCCTTGACATAGCGGTCCGCGCCGATGCTCATGGCATAGCTCTCGGTGAGGAC
>CAZDUM010000107.1:1776-4003 GCA_964508645.1 uncultured Oscillospiraceae bacterium
CGGCTGCCATCAGTAGACACCTGCCCAGCGCCGCCCGCCGGCGCCGCCGTGCCCGCGTAGGCCTCTATGAACCGCTCGCAGTTCTCATCCAACCCCGCCAGCGCCTCATACGCCCGGTAGCTCTCCATCATGCCGTCCGCGTTCGGATTCATGATGGCGTAGTCCAGCCCCTCCGTCAGCGCCATCGTGTAGAACGTCCGGTTGATGAGGTCGCGGCGCGGCAGCCCGAAGGAGATGTTCGACACGCCGAGGCTCGTCCTGACGCCCAGCTTTTCCCGCACGAGACGCAAGGCCCTGAGCGTGGTCACGGCGCTACGCGCATCCGAACTGACGGTCATGCAGAGCACGTCGATGACGATGTCCTTCTTCGGAATCCCGTAGGAAGCCGCCGTCTCCACGATCTTCTGCGCGACAGCCAGCCGTCCCTCCGCCGTCTCCGGGATGCCGTCCTCATCCAGCGTCAGGCCGATGACGACGCCGCCGTAGCGCCTGGCCAGCGGAAACACCTTTTCCATCGAAGCCCGCTTGCCGCTGACGGAATTGATCAGCGCCTTACCGTTATAGTAGCGCAGCGCCTGCTCCATGACCGCCGCATCCGCCGTGTCGATGCAGAGTGGCAGGTCGATGACGCTCTGCACCTCCTCCACGACGCGGCGCATGACCGCCGCCTCGTCGAGCCCCGGCAGCCCCACGTTCACATCCAAAATATGCGCGCCATTCTCCTGCTGCGTGAATCCCTCCCCGAGCAGAAAGTCCATATCCCCTTCCCGCAAAGCCTGCTTCAGCCGCGCCTTGCCGGTCGGGTTGATCCGCTCGCCGATGAGAAGGGGCCGAGTGCCCGCCGCCACGGCATGCGTGCTGGAGGAGACCACCGTCCGCGCCTTGTCCGCGATGGGTTTCGGCGCGATGTCCCGGCAGGCCCGCGTCATGGCCTCGATGTGCGCCGGGGTCGTGCCGCAGCAGCCGCCCAGTAGCCAGACGCCCTCCTCCGCATACGAGCGCATCTTCTCCGCAAAATCAGCCGGCCCCACGTCGTACACCGTCTCGCCGTTTTCCTGGTGCGGCAGGCCCGCGTTCGGCGTGACGATGACCGGAATCGAGGAGACGGCCAGCAACCTGTCCACCACCTCCTCCAGCTGGAACGGGCCGAGGCCGCAGTTCACGCCGAGCGCATCCACGCCCAGCCCCTCCAACAGCGCCACCAGCGCCTCCGGGTTCGCGCCGGTCAGCAGCTTGCCGCTCGCATCGAACGTCGCGGTCGCAAACACGGGGAGATCGCTGTTTTCCTTGGCCGCCAGCACCGCCGCCTTCAGCTCATAGGTGTCCGCCATGGTCTCGATCTGGATGAGGTCCGCCCCGGCCCGCGTGCCGGCGACGACGATCTCGCGAAACAGCGCATAGGCCCCGTCGAAGGACAGGTCGCCCAGGGGCTGCAAAAGTTTTCCGGTCGGCGCTACATCGAGTGCCGTGAAGATCGGGCGGTCTTCGGGTCGCAGACCTTTTTCCCGGCAAAAGTTGTCCGCGGCGGCACGCGCTAACTCCACGCCTCGCGTCACGACGCGCTCCACCGTGTAGCCGCTGCCGGCGAGCTTCAGCCCATTGGCCCCGAAGGTGTTGCTCAGGATGATGTTCGCGCCGGCCTGCAGATACCGGCGGTGAATATCCGTGACGATGTCCGGCTTCGTCAGATTCCAGATGTCCGTATTCTCGCCGGGCCTGGCGCCCAGCTTCTGAAACATGCTGCCCATGCCGCCGTCAAAGAACAGCAGGCGCGTGCCCATCACATCGCGTATATCCACAAGCATCCCTCCCGTGACAGTTGATGCGCTTCTCTTTCCCGTAGCCGAGAGCGCCGATGCGGGTGCCACGCCGCGGCATCCAGCAGCGCTCTCTCCCCCTCATCGACAGGGCTCGATGCGTCCAGCGTCTCCCGGCAGCGCGAACCATCGCCACCGACGGCGCCCGGCATTTCCATGCGGCAGCCTACCTTACTATATGGCACTATATGGCGCCGACGATGCGCCGGCGTTTCCCGATAAAACAGGATCGCACGACACGCCGCGATATCACCTTTCGGGGGACGCCGCGCCCTGCTGTGCGATGGCGGCGGCGCGTCTCCCGCCCGCCGTCCTCTCGCCTCACGGCCGCCGGTAGGGGCAGTCCACCCGGCCGCAGGCGGCGCAGGGTGATGCCTGCCGGGCCGCAGCCTCCGGCCGCTCCTCCTGGC
>CAZDUM010000108.1:0-3991 GCA_964508645.1 uncultured Oscillospiraceae bacterium
CTGCCGGACGGTCTCGCCATCGAGAGCGTGCTCATGACCTATCGCTACGGCAGCAGCCTGTGCATCTCCGCACAGGCGGGATGCCGCATGGGCTGCACGTTCTGCGCTTCCGGCCTTCCGGGGCTTTCACGCGATCTGACGGCGGGGGAGATGATGGAGGAGGTGCTGGCGGCGGAGCGGGAAAGCGGGCTGCGCATCGGGCATGTGGATGTGATGGGCAGCGGGGAGCCTTTCGATACCTATGAGGCGGTCGGAAAATTCCTGCATCTCCTCCACGCGCCGGAGGGGCCGAACCTTTCCTGGCGCCGCATGACCGTCTCCACCTGCGGTCTCACAGACGGGATCGCGCGCTTCGCGAGGGATTTCCCGCAGGTGAACCTGGCCGTCTCCCTGCATGCGCCCGACGATGCAATACGACAGAAGTTGATGCCCGTGGCGCGCGCCTATCCGATGGATCGACTCCTTGCGGCCTGTCGCGCCTATACGGAGACGACGAAGCGCCGCATCACCTTTGAATATATGCTCATCAGGGGCATCAATGACGCGCCGTCGCACGCCAACGCGCTGGCGAAGCGCCTGCGCGGTCTCCTCTGCCATGTCAATCTCATCCCCATGAATGCGGTTTCGGAGAGCGGATACGAAGCCTCGGAAAGGTCTGCGGTTTCGGCTTTTCAAGACATCCTGGAGCGGCAGGGCATTCCGGTCACGGTCCGCCGAAGGCTCGGCGCGGACATCGACGGCGCCTGCGGGCAGCTGCGCCTGCGGGAGATGGAGATGTAGGAGCGGGGCAGCCGGGATGTGCGCGCGTCTGCATACCTTGGCGCGCGGCTGGCAAGCGGACTGCGGCCTCGACGAAGTTGCCCGGCTGCGGCCCGAAGGTGGAGATACACAGGTTACCGGCGCGTCACATAGTCGCATGGAAGTACAGTGGGAGCGCAAGACGACCACAGGGCACTTTCTGGACACTCTCGCGAGGGGATCTATCCGATGCGCGGTCCGGCGTTCTCAGGCGTTCTCAGGAGGCGAGTTTGTCGGACAGGTAGCCCTGCAGGCTGCACGCGCCCTGCACATTGTTGATGATCAGCGCGTCGGTGATGCCGTACTGCCGGATGATGTCCGCCACGGACTGGGATTCCTTGCGGATGTCCAGGACGATGATCTCCTCGTAGTAATCGATCATGTAGGGGACGAAGGCGTTGCCGTAGGACTCCTTGAAGACCAGCAGTTTCTTCCCGTTCTTGTTCTCCGTCACGATGTCGGTGAAGGCCTGGTCGCCGGCGATGAACATGGTGGCGTAGGCGTTGGTGTCCGTGTTGAGGGCGACGGTATCGAAGGTGGTGCCGCCCGTGGTGCAGGTCATGGTGTATGCCGTCTCGGGCAGGTGCGCCACCGTGTAATCCGGATTCTGCAGGAGCTGCGGCACTTCCCCCGCAAAGGCATACAGGCTGCCGATGTAGCCGGTGTTCACCACGGTTCGGTAGGTCTGCAGGGCGCGCGGGTCGATGCCGTTCGCCTCACAGTAAGCGACGGAGGCGTAGTAGGCACCTAAGGAAGTCCAGTGGTGGTCGGTGCGGTAAAACATGTACGCCCCGGCATGCTTTTTCATCTCCCCCATGCAGTCGGCGGTCGTCACGTTCTGCATCTTCTCGTAGGTGGCGCGGATGAAATCCGCCTGGTTTTCCTGCACGCTGCCATAGCCCTGCGGCGACAGGAAGGCGCAGGCCTTGGGGATCAGCAGGCAGGAGGTGTGGACCTCGGGGTATTTCGCGGCGAAGGTATTGACGAGATTCGCATAGCCGCTGTCCCCCTCGGCGGGCAGGGTGAAGTATTCCATGCCGTAGTCGCCGCAGACCAGCACAGACCCCGCGTAGAAGGCGTCGATATCGTTGTGATAGTGACCGTCAGCCTGGGTTTCGGGGATAAAGTCCGCCTCTCCGCTTTTGCCGAGGTGGACGATCTGGCCGCACCGCTCGCAGGTCTTCGTCCTGCCGTCCGCCGAGGTCGTATAGCTGTGCCCGATGGGGTCGCCCAGAACCTTTCCGCAGTATTTACATATCTGGGGCATCTCGCAGTTCTGCCCGCTGTCCGCCTCATGGTCCCGTACGGGCGCGAGCTCCACCCCGCAGACCGTGCAGACCTGCGGTGCGGTGCAGGTGGCCTCGGGGCCGGGCGTATGCGGCAGGGTGGAGAGGATCTGGCCGCACTCGGTGCAGACCTGCGGCTCGATGCAGGATGTCGGCGCAGGGCCGGGCGTATGGGGGTGCGCGGCCCAGATCAGCTTGCCGCACTCGTCGCAGTAGCGGTCCACCGTGCAGTCGGCTGGGGCCGCCGAGAAGTGCTCATGACCGAAGACGGTCGCGCGCAGCAGGAATACCAGCGCGATCGCAAGGCACAGGACGACGATGATGGATACGATGACCCGCTTTTTTGGCTGACGCATACGGTAGCTCCTTCCCCTTCACGTGCGGATGCTCACGAGGGAAGTATACCATGTCCGCCGCCGGGAATAAAGATGGAATGGACATTTTTGACCCGCCCGGTACGCCTGCGCACGTGAAATTTTTCGTTGAACGCCGCCCCAAAGTAGTGTATAATGAAAAAAATTCGGAGGGCGCGAGACATTTCACGTCCGATGCAGCAGATGGCAGAGGAGGCAGAAATATGGTCAAACTTCTGGTGGGTCACAAGGGCAGCGGCAAGACGAAGAGGATGATCGACCTGGCCAATGACAGCGTCGAGAAGAGCAAGGGCAGCATCATCTTCATCAACAAGAATCATCGCCTGATGTACGATTTGAAATATAAGATACGGGTCATCTGCATGGAGGATTTCGAGCATGTGACCAACTGCGACGAGTATATCGGCTTCCTGTACGGCATCATCGCGTTAGACCACGACATCGAGACGATCTTCATCGACAGCATCCTCAAGCATGCCGATTTCAAGATCAGCGATCTGCCGGAGTTCATCACCCGCCTGAAGAACATCTCCAAGAATTACGGCATGGATTTCGTCGTCAGCGTCAGCGCCGAGCGGGAGGAAATGATCGGCGTGGACTTCAGCGGCTGCGAGATCCTGAATTGAGTGAAAGCGCGTCGAGGCGGTGGGATTTTCTTCCCGCCGTCTTTGTTTGTGTGGGCGCATCTGGCGGAGTAAAAGGGCGGCGTGTCGGAATCCGCGGCGGGCGGACGATGGACGGCTGGCGGAACGAAATGGATAGGGCGGAGCGGACAGAGCAGGCAGAACAGACAGAACAGACCGAATAGACCGATAGACAGTTAGACAGTTAGAACGGAATCAGTAGGACTGATGGGGCAGGCGGGAGAGACGTAGGGATGCGAATGCGGATAGCGGATGTGGAGGCCAGGCTCAGGGATAGACCCGTGGGCGTGATCGGCGGGCAGCGCGCGTGCAGCGTGTTGCTCCTGCTGACGGAGAAGGCGGGGGAGATGCACATCCTCTTCGAGGTGCGCGCACGGCAGGGGATCGCGCAGCCGGGGGATGTCTGTCTGCCCGGTGGGCGGCTGGAGGCGGGTGAATCGCCGCTCGCCTGCGCGCTGCGGGAAACGCGCGAGGAGATCGGCCTGTCGGCGGAGGATATCCGCCTCCTCGGCCCGTTCGATACCATGCACGAGATCGGCGGCATCACGATCTACACCTTCGTGGGGGCCGTAGAGGCGGCGCGCCTCGCCTCGCTCAGGCCGTCGCCGGAGGAGGTCGAGACGGTGTTCACCGTACCCTACGCCTTCTTCGCGCGGACGCAGCCCCTCCTCTATGAGGCCAGAATCGTGCAGGATGTGGCGGACTTCCCCTACGAGGGGACGGGCATCCGGCGCGACTACCCCTGGCGCACGGGCAGAAATCAGATTCCGGTCTATCTGTACGGGGATGGGGCGGAGCGCCGGATCATCTGGGGGCTGACCGGCCGCATCATCCGCTGGTTCGTGCGGGAAACGGGAGACTGCCCGGGAGACGGTTCCTGACCGCCTCG
>CAZDUM010000109.1:0-3979 GCA_964508645.1 uncultured Oscillospiraceae bacterium
GTAAGGCGCTCTTGACAGGGGCTCGCGCCGTGCCGTATAATGGAGGTGCATTGGAAGGCAGGGCGTTCGCTGAGAGGGGATAGCATCCCTATCCCAGAGGACGCTTTCTCATTTGTGGGGCTGTTGTCCGGCGCGGGCCGCGGGAATGCGATAGACCCGGCTAAGCATGACGATTCAATCCTTCGATGCATGTCCGGCGCGGGCCGGCAGGCGTGAGTGAGTGCGGTGGAAAGGAGTACGCAGCATGTCCAAGTATATTTTCGTCACAGGTGGTGTGGTATCCGGTCTGGGCAAGGGCATCACCGCCGCCTCGCTGGGACGGCTTCTCAAGGCGCGGGGTCTGAAGGTGGCCGCGCAGAAGCTGGACCCTTACATCAATGTCGACCCGGGCACGATGAGCCCCTATCAGCACGGGGAGGTCTATGTGACCGAGGACGGCGCCGAGACCGACCTCGATCTGGGCCATTACGAGCGCTTCATCGACGAGGACCTGAACCAGTTCAGCAACCTGACCACCGGCAAGGTCTACTGGAATGTTCTGAACAAGGAGCGGCGCGGCGCCTACCTGGGCGAGACGGTGCAGGTCATCCCCCACATCACCAACGAGATCAAGGAGTTCATCTATACCGTCGGCGAGAAGACGAACGCGGACATCGTCATCACCGAGATCGGCGGCACGACGGGCGACATCGAGAGCCAGCCCTTCCTGGAGGCCATCCGCCAGGTGGCGCTCGAATCGGGCCCGCAGGACAGCCTTTTCATCCATGTCTGCCTGGTGCCCTACCTGTCCGGGTCCGAGGAGCTGAAGACGAAACCGGCCCAGCACTCCGTAAAAGAGCTGCGCGGCATGGGGATCATGCCCAATATCATGGTCTTGCGCTGCGACAAACCGCTCGACGAGCCCATCTACCGGAAGATCGCCCTCTTTTGCAACGTGAAGCGGGACTGCGTCTTCGAAAACCGTACCGTGCCCATCATCTATGAAGCGCCGCTCATGCTCGAGGCGCAGGGATTCAGCGATGTGGTGCTGCGGGAGCTGGGACTGACGGCACCTGCGGCGGATATGCGCGAATGGGAGGCGATGGTGGCCTCCATTCAGAACCGGAAGAAACGGGTGACCATCGGCCTCGTCGGCAAGTATGTCCAGCTGCACGATGCCTATCTGTCCGTCGCCGAGGCGCTACATCACGCCGGCTATGCGCTGGGCACCTTCGTGGAGATCGAGTGGATCGACTCGGAGACCGTGACGGAGGAGAATGTGGCGCAAAAGCTGGCCGGCTGCCAGGGTATCATCGTGCCGGGCGGATTCGGCAACCGCGGTATCGAAGGTATGGTGGTGACCGCGAGGTTCTGTCGGGAGCAAAAGATCCCCTATCTCGGCCTCTGCCTGGGCATGCAGGTGGCTGTCATCGAGTTCGCGCGGCATGTGGCGGGCCTCACGGGCGCCAACTCCGGGGAGTTCGACGCGGATTCCCCGCACAAGGTCATCGACTTTCTGCCGGATCAGAGTGAAACCGTCGACAAAGGCGGCACGCTGCGGCTCGGCGCCTACCCGTGCAAGATCCTGCCCGACACGCGGATGGCGGCCTGCTACGGGGTCGATCGCATCTACGAGCGGCATCGGCACAGATACGAGTTCAACAACGCGTACCGGGACCTCTTGGAAAAGGCGGGGCTGATCATCAGCGGCACCTCGCCGGACGGCTACATCGTGGAGACCGTGGAGTTTGCCGATACGCCGTTCTTCGTCGGCGTACAGTTTCATCCGGAGTTTAAGAGCCGGCCGAACCGGCCCCATCCTCTCTTTCTGGGCCTGGTCAGCGCCTCGCTGGAAAACCTGCCGGCGCGCGGATAGCAAAGGGGCCGGCGTGCCGCACCTTTCGTGCGACCCGCCGGCCCCTACGAGCTCTATAGGCCCTACAGACCCAGCTCCGCCTTCATGGCAGCCAGTTCATCGTCCACCGATGTCCCGCCCCCGGCGTACTTCGCCGCCAGGTCCTCGTCGGAGGTGGCCGCGGCGTTGAGGTCTGCCTCCGCGTTGGCCGCATCGAGCATCTTGTCGGCCTTCGCCTCCATGCGGGCAAAGGCGTCCATGGAGCTGCTGGCCCGCTCGCTGGCCGCGCTCAAATCGTTGATCTTGTCCTGCGCCTTGGCCGTGGAGACCTTCGCCTTGATGGCATCCTTGCGCATCTCCAGGGCCTGGATGTCGTCCACGAGCTTGTTGTGCAGCTGCCGCATCTTGTCCGCGTTCGCGGTGGCGGCCGCGAGATTCTCCAGCAGACTGACGAGCTGCGCCTCATACTGCTGCTTGCTGGTCAGCAGCTTCCTGGCATCCGCCTCATTGCCCGCCTGCAGGGCGTTTCGCGCCGCATTGGCATACTTGTCGATATGGGCCTGGCACTCATCCACCGCCCGCTGCGCGGACTTTTCATTGGCGATGACCTCCGCGGTATCCTCCTTGACCTCCGCCAGGTCCTTTCTGAGGTCCAAAAGGTACTGGTCCACCATCTTGGCCGGGTCCTCCGCCTTGTCCAGCAGCGCGTTGATATTGCTGCGCATGATGTCGCCGAATCTCTGCAAAACTCCCATCTGATTGACTCCTTTCCCTCACATTGACACAGTTACGTTTCCTGTCCCGGCACCGGATCCCGCAGACCGAACAGCCCGCGTCCGGCTATACATCCGGCTTATCCCTATCGTCCGCATCCATATACTTTTCCAGGGTCGGATCCTCGATATCCTCCAGCGGCGTGTTCAGGATGCGCTCCGTTTCGGCGTTTTCCTCCGCCTTGTGCTTGCGCCTCGTCCGCATGATGAGCAGGATGCCGACGATGACGACGACGATCAGGACGACGATGAGCACCCATTTGAGGATGTCCGCCCGCGTGGTCGTCCGCTGCATGATGCGGTCAGCCGTGTCGCGCAGGGTGTTGGCGAAGACCTCCGCCTCGCTGTAGTCGCCGTACCAGTAGCGATCCAGGTAGGCCCACAGGATGGTCATGGCCTCGTCGTCCATGACGGCGTCCACCTGGTGCCCCTTGACGGCCTGCCAGTCGCCCCACCCGCCGGCATCGCCCGGCGCGTCGTTGAAGTACATCAACAAAAGTGCATCTTCCGAGTCGATCTCCTCCGCGAAATACGCATCGGCATAGCTGTACTGCGCCGCCTCATCTGTCAGCTCCTCGTCGTAATCCAGGAGCACGATATATGGCTGCACGCCCGTCTTTTCCCAGAAATACCGCAGATCGCGTCCGAGCGTGGCGGCTTCGCTGCTGCCGATCCAGCCGATCTCGTCTCGCACGCAGTCCTCATCGTAGGAGCCGCCCTGTAGAGGCGTTCGCTGGTAGGTGCTGACCGGAATGCCGTCGTCGCTGCCGCCGGACTGGGAGGATGTACCTATGATGGCGAACAGGAGGAGCAGCACGATCATGACCAGGATGACCGTCGTCGTGACGGTGCCGCAGCCGCAGCCGATGGGGGCGCCGCCGATGTATACCCGCCTGGGTCTGGGGGCCGGTGGGACCCCGCCGGTTACAAATGTGTCCGCAGGCTGGGAGGGACGGGAGGCGCGTCCGCCAGCGCGGGAGGCACGTCCGCCGGAAAAACTGTGACTGCTGTGGCTCCGGCCGCTGGAAAAGCTGTGGCTGCTGCTGCCGAATCCGCCGCCCGCATGGCCCCCGCTGCTGCCACCGCCCCCGCTGCTGCCGCCTCTACTGCCTCTGCCCATAGGTCTCTCACCCCACTTCGTCTTCGTCTTCGTCTGCTTCTTCGCTTCGTCCGTTTCTTCTATCCGGCTGCCCGGTGTGTCCGCCCCGATACGCCGGCCCCCAAAGGGCAGAGGAAGCCGCCGTACCGTCCTCATTATAGTCCGCCCGCAAGGGGGTGTCAATGGTGGTCTGGCCTTCGTTCTGCTTGACGCTGCCCGGATTGCGTAGTAAGATGCAACGTGGGGCCGCATCACGGATAAGGAAAAGCGCGG
>CAZDUM010000110.1:0-3978 GCA_964508645.1 uncultured Oscillospiraceae bacterium
CTCGTGAGGTTGCCGCCCACCTGTCGGCAGCGTGTCCAGGTTTTCAGACGCTCTCACGGCAGGGCGGGAAGCGCAGCCTCCATCATACATACCCCGTCATGCGCCGCCTCTCACCTCTTGCGGTCTGCCAGCGTCAGCGCCAGGTCCCGAAAGAAGGCCGCATTGTCGTAGTACGGTGCCACGGCCTCCACGGCCTTGTCCGTCAGCTCATACAGGCGCGCCCGCGACGCCTCCAGCCCGTAGAACGCCGGATAGGTGTTCTTGAAATGGTCCGGCCGGTTGTCGAGGCCCGTAGGCTTTCCCATCTCCTCGGGATCCCCCACCGCATCCAGGATGTCGTCCGCGATCTGAAACGCCAGCCCCAGGTTCTCCGCATAGCGCTCCATGCTGTCGAGCATGCGGTCGTCCGGGTTGCCGAGATACAGCCCCGCCCGGATGGAGGACCGGATCAGCGCGCCCGTCTTGTTGGAGTGGATATAGGCCAGCATGGCATCCGAGACGCGGTGATTCTCCCCCTCCACGTCGGAGACCTGCCCGGCCACCATCCCCTGGCAGCCCGCACCCTTCGCGATCTCGTAGGCAGCCTTGATGCGCCGTGTGAGCTTTTGCGGGGCGTCCAGATACAGGAGCATGTCCTTGTTGATCGCCTCGAAGGCCGACGTCAGCAGCCCGTCCCCCGCCAGGATCGCGATGGCCTCCCCGTAGACCTTGTGATTGGAGGGAAGTCCCCTGCGCATGTCGTCGTCATCCATGGCCGGCAGATCGTCGTGGATCAGCGAATAGGTATGGATGTACTCCACCGCGCAGGCGAAGGGCAGCGCCTCATACACATCCCCGCCGGCAAACTCGCAGGACGCCAGCAAAAGCACGGGTCTCAGGCGTTTTCCACCCGCGTTGAGACTGTACTTCATCGCCTCGTAGAGGGAGATGCTCTTGTTGTCCACGCGCGGCAGGAAGTTCAGCAGATACTCCTCCACCAGCGCTCTGTACTCGTCGTATGTCCGGTCCTGCACCTAACTCGCCTCCTCCCGGGAAAAGGTGATGATCTTCTGCTCTGCGTTTTGCAGGGTTTCTTCGCAAAAGGCATAGCAGCTGGCGCCTTCCTCGTAGCACGCGATCGCTTCTTCGAGCGACGTTTCCTCGCTGCGGATCTTCTCGGACAGCGCCTGCAGCCTGCCCATGGCTTCTTCAAATGTCAATGTCATTCGCCTCCTTTGACGGCTGACGGCGCGTCTACCGGCGCGGGGCCGGCCTCCGTCCGTCCCGCCGGCGCCTCCGCCCCATCGGTCTCAAGGTCCGTCATCGTGAATGTCGCCGCGCCGTCCCGCAGGCTGATGCGGTAGCGCTCGCCCTCCCGCAGAGCGCCAAGGCCGGTGACGAGGGTGCCGTCCGCCCTCTCCAGCATGGCATAGCCCTTCTGCAAAATCCGGGCCGGCCGGTTCTCCTCCAGGAGGAGGCGGTAGCGCTCGAGCAGGCGGCGCTGCCGCTCGATGCGCGTCTTCCACGCGAGCTCCATCTCCTGGCCGGCGCGGTGGAGGCTGAGGCGTCCGTAGCGCACCCTGTCTCTGAGCCCCTGCAGGAGCTGCGTCCTGTATGCCTCGATCTGCTGCCTGAGCGCCTCGTCCGCGGGCACGGCCATCTCCGCCGCCGCCGTCGGCGTCTCCGCCCGCCTGTCCGCGACGAAGTCCGCGATGGTGAAGTCGATCTCATGCCCCACGGCCGAGATGACGGGGATGCGGCAGCGATAGATGGCGCGGGCCACGATCTCCTCGTTGAAGGCCCACAGGTCCTCCAGCGAGCCGCCGCCGCGGCCGACGATGAGCACGTCCACTCGGCCGTAATATGTCCGGTCGATCAGGTCCAGCATGGCGGCGATATCCGCCGGCGCCTCCGCGCCCTGCACCAGCACGGGGAAGATGATGACATCCACCATCCCGGTGCGGCTGCGGATGATCTTGAGGATGTCCTGCACCGCGGCGCCCGTGCTCGAGGTGACGACGCCGACCGTACGCGGGTAGGCCGGAATCGGCTGCTTGTGCGCCGGATCGAACAGGCCCTCCGCCGCGAGGCGCTCCTTCTGGCGCTGGAAGGCCTGCGCCAGCGTCCCCTCCCCCGTCAGCTCGACGGCGCGCACCGACAGGGTGTAGCCGCCGCCCTTCCTGTAGACGCTGATGTAGCCGCGGATCACGACCTCCATGCCGTCCGCCAGTCTGAGCGGCAGGCCGGCGGCGCGGTCGGCGGCGAGGAAGCAGTTGATCTTGCTCGCGCTGTCCACCAGGGAAAAGTAGACATGCCCGCTGCTATGGTATTTGAGGTTCGTGATCTCCCCCACGACCGAGATGTTGGACAGGAGCGGATCGTCCCTGAGGACGCGGCCGATGTACTCGGTGAGCTGGGAGACGGAGACGGGTCTTAGGGCCATAGCCGCCTACCCCCCAGCAGCGCGATGCCGATGGCGTTGTCCGCCGACAGCTCCGTCTTCCCGAAGACGATGTTGAGATCGCGGAACAGATGCTCCACCAGATAGTTGCGCATGTAGCGGCTGCAGGAGACGCCGCCGGCATAGATGATGTCCTTGATCTCGTACTTGCGGGAGAGCTGCACCGTCATGGTGAGGATGGACTGCGACAGCTTCTCGAAGAGGTCGTCCACGAGGCTGGTCATCGGGTAGCGTCCGATCAGGCGCTGCCCCTGCGTCTCGATGCCGGACAGGTGCACATAGCCGTCCTTGACCGGAATCGGGGTGAGGATCTGCGGATGGCCCCGGCTGGACATGGCGATCTTGTCCATCGCTTCCCCGCAGGGAAAGGAGAGGCCCAGGGCGACGCCGATGCGGTCGATCACCTGCCCGTAGGCGAGGTCGCGGGAGCCGCCCACCTGCCGGAAGCTGTCCCCCTCCACGAGCAACGCCTCCGTCGTGCCGCCGGAAAAGTGAAAGCACAGGAGCGGGGATTTGTCCCGCAGGGGGGAGTAATGGCGGATCGCCTCGATGTGCCCCTCCTGGTGGCTGAAGGTGTAGAAGGGCACGCCGAGCGCCGCGGCCACCGTGCGGCCGCAGCCGGCGCCCGCCGTGAAGCAGGGCATGTAGGAACCTTCGACCGGGCGCGGTCTCTCCGAAGCGCTGACGGCGCCGATCCTTTGCCGGATATCGGACTCGCGAAGTGCCTCCTCCAGGGCGGCGGGTAGGGCCTGGACATGCTGAAAGAGCGCCTCCGACTGCCGCAGGCCCCGGGCGCCGGGCTTGACGGTGAGCAGCTGCTGGTGGTTGTAGAGGATCTCGCCGTCCTCGTCCACCACGGCCACCGATGTCTTATAGTTGCTGGTATCGATCCCCAGAGACAGTTTCCTCTCCATATATCTTCCCCAATACCGCGTTGACGAACTGCGGCGACTGCTCCGTGCCGTAGCGCTTCGCCAGATCGACCGCCTCGTTGATGGCGACCCGTTTCGGGATGTCCTCCATGTAAAGGATCTCCGCCGTCGCGAGCCGCAGGACCGCGAGGTCCGTCTTCGCCAGGCGCGAAAGCCGCCAGCCGTGGCTGGCATGGTCGATCCGCTGATCGATCTCCGCGCGATGGTCGCTGACCGCCGTCAGCACGCGGCGCACGTAGGACGCCTGCTTCCCCGCCTCGATGCGGGCCAGGCAGCGCTCGATCTCCTCCGCCGAAAAATCCTGCTGCGCCTCCATCTCAAACAGCGCCTGCATGGCGCATTCCCGCGCCTGTTTTCTGTTCATGCCTTCCTCATCTCCCCGTCCGGATCGGCGGCGGCCCGTATCCGTCCCGCCGCGGGTGGCTCCTCCTCCGAGCCTGCCGGTATCCAGCTGACGAGGCCGTTCTCGTCCAGGCGGAGGCGAAGATCCCGCGCCGCTCCGCCGCGCGCAGTCCGCATGTCCGGGCGTCCCGCATCGCCGTCCGCCCCCGAAGCGTCCGGATTTTCCTCCGAAGGGAGATCCCCGTCCGTCTCCTCCGCGGCGAG
>CAZDUM010000111.1:0-3942 GCA_964508645.1 uncultured Oscillospiraceae bacterium
ATAGTACCATGAACGGGGAAAAATGGCAAGTGTACCCGCGAAAGTCCTTGATTTTTGAGGCCGGTTTGTTACAATAGGAAGCGTAGAATTTGGGCACGCGGGCATGTCCCGTTCGTGCCGGTCAGGAGGTTACATTCGATGTCCAAACACAAGGATCAACAGTCCACCTCAGTCTCCATATCGGTGGATGTCTCTAAGATCGTGCGCAACGCCTGCATCGCCGGCGTCGTGATCGTCGCCATCGTCTTCGGCTGCAGCGCCTGCCGGAAGCTGACGGCCTGTGACGAGCCGGAGGGGCCGGCCGCAGAAGCATAGGGCGGCGCTAAAGCTCCAGCTCGTACATCGTCATCGCCAGGGCGGCGGGGCCTGCCGTCTCCGTGCGCAGGATCGTGCGTCCCAGGGAAACCCGCACGGCACCGGCCGCATCCAGCATCGCCGCCTCCTCATCCGCGAATCCGCCCTCCGGGCCGATGAGGATGGCGACATGGCGGCAGTCCCCGCCCACCTGGCGCAGGCACGCTTTGATGCTGCGCTCGCGTTCGTTCTCATAGGGGAACAGCACCAGGTCATAGGTCGCGAGCTCCGGCAGGATCTCCCGCAGCGTCACGACCTGCCGCACGGGCGGGATGCGTCCCCGCCTGCACTGCTTGCCCGCCTCCTCACTGATCCGCTGCCAGCGGGTTCTTTTTTTCTCAAAATTCCCCGCCTCCGCTGCCACGGTACGCGCCATGCGCACCGGCACGATGGCCGATACGCCGAGCTCCACACACTTGCGGATGATGTCCTCCATCTTGCCCGCCTTCGGGATGCCCTGGTACAACGTCACCTGCAGGCGCGGCTCCCGGCCGAAGGCCTGTTTATCCGTGATGCGAAGGAGCGCCTCTCCCGCCGTCACGCTCTCGATCACCGCGCGGTACTCCCAGAACGCCCCGTCGGAGATGTCCACCTCATCCCCCGCGCCGAGCCTCAGCACATGGCGCAGGTGGTGCAGGTCGTCCGCGTCCCGCAGATGGATATGGGCGCCGTCCACATCCGACGGTCGCACGAAGAATCTATGCACCTCACTTCTCCTTTCCGCGGGCGCGTCTCTTTGCCGCCGCATGCCGCCCGGATGCCAGGCACGCCTTCAGCCGCTCCGCCGGCGCCGGGTCCCCCGCCTCCCGCGCCGCCAGCGCCGCCGTGACGCGCGAAAACATCCCTTTCGTCAGCGGGTAGCACCGTATGACCAGCGCCACCGCCACCATGAACAGCCCCGGTACCAGCGTGCAGAGGTTGGATATCCATGTCAGGGCCTGCGGCGTCTGCACCGGCGCCTCCCCGGCAAACCCCGCCACATCCAGCACCAGCCCCAGCGCCTGCATGGAGACGGCGATGGAGAGCGACTCGGACAGCGCCTGCAGCGAGATCACCGACCCGGCCCGGTTCCGCCCGTAGTACAGCGCATCCACCTCACAGAAATCGTACAGCAGGGCGGGCATCAACTGCCAGTAGCAGGTGTTCGCCACGGAGTAGACCAGGCAGGTGATGATGAGCGCGCCCATCGTGTCGCCGCCCGCAAACCGCATCACCACCAGGATGAGACCCGCACCGCCGATGCCGCCCATGAAGACCGTGCGCTTGTCCAGCTTTTGCGCCAAACGTGAGATGACGGGCACGAACGCCACCCCGCTCACGGTGATGAGCAGCATGACGGCCGTGATGGCGCGCTGGGAGAGCCCGAGGGTATAGGTCATGTAGAAGACGCGGTCTGAGGAAAAGATCGTGTTGGCGACCAGATACAGGATGCTGGCGCCGATGAGAAACCAGGCTGGCCGGAGCCGCAGAATCTGCGCATAGGGGGAAAAGGTCTGCCGCAGGCTCTGCCATAGGGTCAGGGACGTCCGCTTCGGAGCCCGCCACGCGCCGCGGGGCACATCGTCCCTGCGGATCGTCAGCGCACATATCAAAAGCGCTGCCCCGCCGCACGCCCCGCAGAAGATGCCGACCGCCTGCCAGGCCTGCGCCGTCGTCCGCCCCGCGCCCGTCAGCAGGTCCACGATGACGGTGGGCAGCACCATGCCGATGCACATGCCGATCTGGTTGAAAACATAGGAATACGAGCGAAGAACCGTTCGCTCGTCGTAGTCCGCCGTCAGCTCGCTGCCCCAGGCCATATAGGGGATAAATTCCCCGGCGAAGGCCGTCCAGAACGCGACGGTCATCACCAGATAGTAGAGCGCCTTCAGGCGCGGGCCCGCGTCGATGGCCGTAAACAAAAGGCCGGTAAAGAGGGCCACGGGAAAAGCGGCTGCCAGCAGAAACGGTTTTCGCTGTCCCAGCCGCGTGCGCACGCGGTCCGACCAGGCGCCCATCACCGGGCCGCACAGCGCGTCCCACAGGGAGCCCATGGCCGCGATGCCGCCTGCGACAGCGGGTTTTAAGCCCGCTATGCCGGTCAGGTAGAGCAGCAGATACGTGCTGACCAGCGTGTACAGCGTGTTGTCGCAGATGCCGCCGATGCCATAGGACAGCTTCGTAGACAGGGGCAGACGGCCTGATCGGTTTTCGTCCCTGTCATCCTCCGCGCCCTCGTCCCGTTCGCCCTTCATGTTTCCGTCTCCGTTTCCGCCTGCGTTTACGTTTCTGTTTCCGCCTACCATGCTCGCACCTACCGCATCAGGAATACAGGCCCCGCACCTTCTCCGCGAATGCGCTCTTGTTCTGATAGCACTCCTCCGTCACGGCGTGCCCCATCTCCTCGACCGCCTTCCTCTGCTTGTGGTTCAGATGGGATGGCACCTCCAGGTTGACCTTGACATACAGGTCGCCCCGGCGCTCGCTGCGCACATTGCGGACGCCCTTGCCGCGCAGGCGGAAGGTCGTGCCGGGCTGGGTGCCGGCCGGCACCTTGTAGGAGACCTTTCCCTCCAGGGTCGGCACGATGATCTCCGCGCCGAGGGCGGCCTGGTCGAATGTGATCGGCATCTCCAGATACAGGTCGCTGCCGTTCCGCTGGAAGAGCGGATGCGGCTTCACCGCGATGACGATGTACAGGTCCCCGTTCGGTCCGCCGTTCGCGCCCGGTTCCCCCTGCCCGCGGATGGGGATGACGCTCTCGTTGTCCACGCCCGCCGGAATATCCACGGAGAGCTTGACGCTCTTGCGCACCTTGCCCGTGCCGCGGCACTCCTCGCAGGGCGTCTCGTTGATCTGCCCGGTGCCGCCGCATTCGTCGCACTGGGTGACACTCTGAAACTGTCCGAGCGCCGTGCGCTGCATCCGTACGGTCTGCCCGCTGCCGTTGCACTTCGGGCAGGTCCTCTTAGAGGTGCCGGGCCGGCAGCCGGAGCCGCCGCAGGTGGGACAGGCCACGTACTTGTTGATGGTGAGCTCCTTCTTGCAGCCGAAGGCCGCCTCGTTGAAGCTGATGGTGATGGCCTTCTGCAGGTCATGCCCCTTGAGCGGGCCGGTATTGCGACGGGTCTGCCGGTTGCCGCCGAAGCCGCCACCGAACATCCCGCCGAACATGTCCATGATGTCGTCGAAGTTGCCGAAGTCGAAGCCGCCCGCGCCGGCGCCGCTACCAAAACCCGCGCTGGGGTCGACGCCCGCGAAACCGAAGCGGTCGTACTTGTTCTTCTTGTCGGGATCGGACAGCACGCTGTACGCTTCGTTGACCTCTTTGAACTTTTCCTCGGCCTCCTTGTCGCCAGGGTTGCGGTCGGGGTGGTACTGCATGGCCATCTTGCGGAACGCCTGCTTGATCTCCTCGTCGCTGGCTCCTTTTTTCAGCCCCAGTACCTCGTAATAGTCGCGTTTATCTGCCATGCTGCTTGTCCTCTCCCATGCGCAGGTCTGCGGCGTCCGGCACGCGGCCGGGCGCCACAGGCCCGTAGTTTCTCATATGTTCTATCTGTTTCTACTTTTAACCGCCGGGGCGCATGCCGCCGCCGGCTGTTCGTG
>CAZDUM010000112.1:0-2658 GCA_964508645.1 uncultured Oscillospiraceae bacterium
CGGCCTTGCCGAACCCGCTATAGCGCTTCAGGGACTTAAAGACTTCGTAGTAGTCCACCTTGTAGCCCTTGGCCTTCGTCCAGTCGAGGCGGAATGCCCTCCCGCCAGGCGCCGGCGTACCGGAGGGCCGGGGCGAAGGAGGATGAAATATATTTCCCAGGATTTGACAAGCACGGTGCAGTGGCGTATAATGAGCCTGTGCGAACCCGCCGCCACTTGAGGCGGTCACGGTAAAAGACGGTTGCCGATCATCCCGCGTGAGCGGAATGCAAGGCTAATGTTCCTCTTCCGCGGGAAATTTTTTCGGCGGGAGGTGGTGCACATGCTTCAGTGTATCGCAAATATTCTGAGCATCGTCGGCATTTCGGTTCAGCTCGTATGGATTGCCATGCAGATGGCGGACAGAAGTCGATGCAAAAAGAAGTGAGCCGTCTGCCGGTAACAGAACGGCTCACGGTTTTGGTATTTAGCCAAAACAATGTGAACGTATTGTGCGGGGCAACCGTCAGGGTTGGCACCGCCGGGGGGTTTGTTAGCGCAAACCTCCCTGCGCTTCTATACTACGCCCGCGAGGCGGCCTTTGTCAAGGAGAAATAAAGACTTTTAAAAGGGACTGATAGCGGGTATATTTTACCTGTACGATAACCGCAACAGGGAAGGCTACCCCGAAGGCGTTCGATATACCTTCAGCTGACATTCACAGGCAGGCGCGGGCGATGGCGGTGTGCTCGAATCTCGTAAGGATTGAGACTGGAGCGATCGAGGCTGCTCTCGGAAGCACGCAGACAGACGGAGGTAAATGCGCATGGCAAGGAGAACCGTGTCATTAGATGAGAAGATAGAAAATGCTGAGGCGGCTGTTACAGCTGCAAAAGCCCAGTATGACGCAGCACTTGAAGAGCTGGAGAAGCTCTTAGCCAGGCGAAAAAAGCTCGACGAAAAGAAGGCTCGGGAAGCGTATCATGCGGGCGACAAATCGGTTGATGAAACCCATAAAGAGTCTTCGGCCAGGAGAGCCGGTGGAGGGCCCGTCATGAAGCTGTCTGATGAAGACGGCAAGCTGTTTTACAAGCTTTGGCTGCCGCTGCTGGATTATGTAAATGAAAAGAAGGGAATATGTCCGGATCTTCATGAAATACATCTGTCTGCGGCTTTGGATCCAAGTAAAATCAAGAAGGTGGCGGATGCCCTGTGGAGTGAAACCAGCCTTATAGATGCGTACCTGCGCGAAAATAAAGACCTGGCGGAGGAAGAGAAGGCGATCATCCTGTCCTGGAAACGCCGCGTGACAGGGCGGTTCATCCTCGAGCGCATCCTTAAGAAGGGCGCAATCCTGATCTCGGTCGAGAATGATGGCGAGGATGTATATCAGGTTTTAGGCATTCAATCCACCTGGGAAGAGCTGTGTGGGTATGCGAAGCTCCCCCTCTTACTCCATGCGACATTGATCCCGTTCCGAGATGTCATCATCCCAGACGGGCTTATACTGACCTACAATGTCCTCATCGGTGGGGGCATGGCCCAGGCATTTAAGGATGTCTATATGCGGGAAAAGAATAACGGCACCATCCATAGGCAGCTTTGAGGGACAACTTTGAGGGTTCATTTTTGCGGGATGTTGCGATGCGGGCGATGACGGGAACATGCATTGCAGCTGCATGACAGACGGGAGGAATGCGGCTATGGCGGACCCCCGCCGGATCATCGGCCTCCGAATACCAGGCCCGGTAGTCATGTCGTGAGGCATTTTGCCCGGATTCCCGGCGTCTCTACGCAGCTTCACGCGGAAGGAAAATAGCATGCACGGGGAGGGCATTGTCATGGAAAATTCGATACAGGACATCATTCGGGCGAGGAAGAGCGTGAGGACCTTCGACGGGACGCCGCTGCGCGCCGAGGACAGGGAAAAGTTGGCGTCCTTCATCCGCACACTGAACAATCCGTTCGGTGTCGCCGTGGAGTTTCGTCTCCTCGATGCGAAGGAATACAACCTCACCAGCCCCGTGATCGTCGGCGCGAGCGAATACGTCGCCGCGAAGGTCGGCCGCGTCCCGCAGTCGGAAATCGCCTGCGGCTACTGTTTTGAGAAGTTCTGTCTGTTCGCGAAGTCGCTGGGTATCGGTACGGTCATGCTGGCGGCGACGATCAGCCGCAGCACGTTCGAAAAGGCGATGGGGGTCGGGGCTGATGAGGTCATGCCGGTCGCGAGCCCCGTGGGCTATCCGGCGGAGAAGCTGTCTGCCCGGGAAAAGTTGATGCGCAAGGGGATCGGCGCCGATGCACGTCTTCCTTTTGACACGCTTTTCTTCGTCGATTCTTTCGCGCAGAATTTGGTCCCCGAGGAGGCCGGCGCATTTCGGGATGCGCTCGAGATGGTGCGTCTGGCGCCGTCCGCCGGCAACAAGCAGCCCTGGCGGGCCGTCGTCTGCGGGAACAAGGTGCATTTCTATGAGCAGCGGTCGATGGCGATGTCGAACGATGCCCTCGGAGATATCCAGAAGGTGGATATGGGCATCGCGCTCTCCCATTTCGAGCTGACCCTGCAGGCGCAGGGCGTCTACGGGCGCTTCGCCGTAGAGGACCCGGGGCTTAAGACGGAAGAGTCGACCGAGTATATCATGACCTACGAGGTGTAGCGGATGCCGCGCGCCTGACGCG
>CAZDUM010000112.1:2758-3933 GCA_964508645.1 uncultured Oscillospiraceae bacterium
GCGCGGCCGGGGCTATTCGTCCTGGCTGGGGAGGGCGCTCCCGCTGATGGGGATCGGCTCGCCGCCGACGGTGGCCGCCGGGCGCATGTGGGATTTGACCAGGTCCTTGGCGCGGGCCAGCACCTCGCGACCCTCCCGGAATAGGGCGCCGCGGTACTTTTCCTGGTCGGATGCGACGCCCAGCGCGGAAATGCCGAGATTCTTGGCCACATACAGGGCGCGGTACTCGTGGTAGGTCTGCGTCACGACGATGGCGCGCTGGACCTCGAAGATGCTGCTGGCGCGGTACAGGGAGTCATAGGTGGAGAAGCCGGCGTGGTCGCAAAAGAGGTCCTCCCGGGGGATGCCTCTCTGCAGGCAGTATTGGAACATCACGTGGAGTTCGTTGTAGCCTTTCTGTCCGTTGTCTCCCGATAAAAGGAGTTTCGGCGCGACGCCTGCCTCATAGAGGGCGATGGCGGCATCCAGCCTGTCGCGAAGCATATCGCTGGGGGTATTCTCATCTTTGATGCCGGCCCCGAGTACCAGGATACATTCGGGGTCGAGCCTCTTCATGGCGGTCATGCTGAGGGCGTCGAAGCGGATGTTCTCGGTGTCGCGCACCGTGTAGACGATGTCGCCCTCGGTGTTGCGCTCCACGGTGCTGCTCATCACATAGAGGACCGAGACGCCGATCAGGGCGAGCGCGACGAGGATGAGCATGCATTTGGTGAGGAGGCGTTTCAGGCGCTTCCGCAGGCGGCCGCCGCGCGGGGGCGCGGGGACATCGCCTGGCGCGGCATCTGGGGCGGATGCGGGCGTTGGGACGGGCGTTGGGGCCGAGGCGGGAACCAGGTCGGTGCGGGCGGTATCCGATGTGGCATCCGTGGATGGGCCCGTGGCTGCGGCCGGCATGGCGGCCTGCGCGGGGTCTTCGTTCTCATCGCGGTCCATCGGCGGGCGGCGGGCGGCGCCGGACTTGGCGTTCTCGTCTGCGTCGAGCTCCGTCGGGGCGCGCTGGATGTCGGCCGAGGTGGGGCCTGTGCCTGCGCCGGATTCGGCGGGTGCGCCTGCGGCCGGCGCGGCCTCCGTCTCGTATGCCGGGCGGGCGGCCGCTGCCTCTACATGCCTATCCGCGGCGGCCTGCCGCGCTCCGTCCGTTTCCTCTTTCTTTTTCTTCCTGCCAAACATCGCAC
>CAZDUM010000113.1:0-3923 GCA_964508645.1 uncultured Oscillospiraceae bacterium
AATGTCAACGATGCGAAGATGGAGTTCATTTCGATCGGAGGCTTACTTCCCGGACTTTCCACGGATGACATCCGCATCGGCATTTCCCAGCCGAGAAACAAGAACCTCGCCGAAGTATTTCATCGCCTGCGACTGATAGAAAGTTACGGCACCGGCATCCGCAGAATTTATAAACTGTATGAAAAATGCGGCGCGCAGCCGGTCATCGAGGTGACATCCAATGCCTTCAAGATCGTTCTGCCGAATATGAATGAAGCACTGGTCGCAGTGCCGGCCGAGAGGGCGATCACGGACCAGATGCAAAAGATAATCGATTACATCACAGCGAATAGCCATGCAACGGATGCCGAGCTCGAAAAGCTGCTCGATGTAAAGCGTACGCGCATTTACAACCTCACACATCAGATGCAGGAGATGGGCCTGCTTCGCATCGAGGGAAGGGGAAAAGAGAAGAGATATGCGCTGAAACAATGACGCAACGCATCGTAATCTTTGGTGTCTATTGACGGTGGGCCGATGATCGCATCAAATCTCGTCCAAGCATCCCGCGCAGCATCAGAAAAGGGATTGACGCCGCCAAGGGATGTGGTATCATCGAATGCGTTGGGACTGCATCATGGGGGAGGATGTGCGGACGATGAAAACGAGTAAGGCGGGCAAGGCCAGCAAATCGGAAGGCGCGAACCGGGCGCAGGCGCCGGGGGAGGCGGGAAGCAAGACGGAGAGAGGTGCGCGGAACCCGGGAAAAGGAGAGGGGTCGGGGAAAAGCGGACTCTCCGAGGCGATGCTGTTCATCCTGCTGTTCGGCGTCGTCAGCCTCTTCTCTGACATGACCCACGAGGGCGCCAGCAGCATACGGGGCGCCTACCTGTCCCTCCTCGGCGCCTCCGCCGGCGCCATCGGCTTCGCCTCGGGGCTCGGCGAGATGGTGGGCTACTCCATGCGCTATGTGTTCGGCAGGCTCACCGACAGGACGCGCCAGTACTGGCCCATGACGATCCTCGGCTATGTGCTGGATGTCCTCGCGGTGCCGGCCCTGGCCCTCGTCGGCGAGCACGGCTGGGTGGCGGCCTGCGGCCTGCTCATCGTCCAGCGCATGGGCAAGGCGATCAAGAAGCCGGCCAAGGACACGATCATGTCGTTCGCGGCCAGCCAGGAGGGTGTGGGAAAGAGTTTCGGCATCCAGGAGGTGCTGGATCAGATCGGCGCTTTCCTGGGCCCCGTCCTGCTGTATCTGGTGATGCTGTTTCAAACCGAGGGGAGCGTGTTCCACAGGTACGCCGTCTGCTTCGCCGTGACCGCCATCCCCGGCGCCATCACGCTGATTCTGCTCCTGGTGACGAAGCGGAAATTCCCCAATCCCGAGCGCTTTGAACCGGAGCCGAAGGAATATGTCCCCTTCAAGATGAAGAGGGAGTTCATCCTCTATATCGCCGGCATCAGCCTGTTCGCCTTCGGCTTCATCGACTACTCCCTCATCATCATGCACGTCTCCAACACCTATGCGGCTGCAAGCCCCGATCTCACATCCGGTCTGGCGGAGACATCCTCTCTGGTCACGACGGGCACCCTGCCCCTGCTGTATGCCGGCGCCATGCTGGTGGATGCGGTCGCGGCCCTGGTCTTCGGATTTTTCTATGACAAGAAAGGCGTGCGGGTGCTTGCGGTATCCACGCTCATCTCCGCGCCCTTCGCGCTGCTGATTTTCGGAGGAAAATCCGTCCCCGCCCTGCTCATCGGCATCGCGCTGTGGGGCATCGGCATGGGGGCGCAGGAATCGATCCTGAAGGCCGCCGTGAGCACCATGGTGCCGAAGACGAGCCGCGCCACAGGCTATGGCATCTTCGAATGTTCCTTCGGCGTGTTTTGGTTCCTGGGGAGCTGGCTCCTCGGCGTCCTGTACGACATCAGCATCCCGGCCATGATCGCCGTATCGACTGCGGCCCAGCTGGCATCGATCCCGCTGTACCTCGCCGCCGCGAAACGGATGAACCGCTCCGCCTGACCCGACCATATTTTACTAAGATCCGAATTCCCGCCCGCGAAGCCGCATGGGAACCGCGTAGGAGCCACGCAGAAGCCGCCGGGCGGGAGTCTTTTATTGTAATTTATAAAGATTTAGGTCTTATATACGGGGGTGGTATACTCGGGGAAAAACGGGATGACATAGTCATCTGCATCGAGAAAGGAGATATCCCATATGATTTACCTATCTTCTCTGCTGTGTACAAAACCGGCATACAGACCTGCAACCGAGCGCCTGACCGCCGCGCTGAGCGAAAACGGCATACATTTCTGCTTCCTGGAGGGCACAAAAGACATCTGGCTGCGCGATTTCATGCCGGTTTATGGGAAGGAACTCGACATCAATGGCCTATATGTTCCCAGTGGCCGGTGTGTTTCCTTCCGCTATGATCCGTCCTACCTGCGTGAATATCCCGATATAAAGACCGATTTCAAGGCGGATATCAGCGGGCAGTTTCATGACTATGTACCGTATTTCGACTTCGTTCTATATTCCGATATCAACCTGGACGGCGGGAATGTGATCCTCTCTCCCACGGGCAAGAGGGCGATCATCAGTGACCGGGTGTTCGCAGAAAATGCCGACCGGCCCAGGGACGAGCTGATGCGGGAGCTGGAGACGCAGCTGCATACCCATATCATCACGATCCCTTCGGACCCGGAGGATATGACGGGTCATGCGGACGGCATGGTCCGCTTCCTGGACGAAAATACCGTAATAGCCAATGCCGCCGATACCCCCGACAGCCTTGAAGCGCGCATCCAAGAGATTTTGCTGGGGGAAGGGCTTTCCGTGGTGGATTTTCCCTATTATGCTTCTCCCGGCATCAGTGCAGAGGGTTGTTACATCAACTATCTGGAGACGGAAAAGCATATCTTTCTGCCGACCTTCGGAAATCCCATGGACCGGGAGGCGATGGAGACGGCAAAGCGCCTTTTTCACAAGACGGTCGTGCCCGTTCGCATAGAGGAGATCGCCCGTGACGGCGGCTGCCTGAACTGCATCAGCTGGGAACTATCCGGAAATTCCCTATTAGGAGAGGAACTCGCGACCTGTCCGATCTGCGGCACGGAGGTCTCTCCCCTCTATCAATTCTGTCCGCGTTGTGGATGGGAGTACGAGGAGGTGGATTGCGATGGTGACGGTTTTTCTCCGCCTAACAAGATGGATAGCCACCTTGCCTGACCCGGCGTGTTCTGCTATACTCGGGGTGGAGATGATACCATGAGCTTAAAGATGGAGTTTGGAAACGACTGGGATGCCGTGCTGGCGGAGGAATATGAAAAGCCTTACTTTCAGAAGTTGACGGCGTTTCTGGCCGAGGAGGAAAGGAGCTACCGCATCTTTCCGCCGCGGGAGGATGTGGGCAGCGCCCTGTGCGCTTCGGATTACGCGAAGACGCGGGTCGTCATTCTGGGCCAAGACCCGTACCACGAGGAAGGGCAGGCGCACGGGATGTGCTTCTCCGTCCGAAAGGGCGTGAAAATCCCCCCATCGCTGCAGAACATCTATAAGGAACTGGAAAGCGACCTGGGCATCCCGCCCGCCTCCCACGGCTATCTGATGGACTGGGCCAGGCAGGGGGTGCTGCTGCTGAATGCCGTCCTGACCGTGCGGGAGGGACAGGCCAACTCCCATCGGGGCCACGGCTGGGAGAACTTCACGGACCGGATCATCGCGGCGCTGAACGAGAAGGAGACGCCGGTGGTCTTCCTGCTGTGGGGCGCCAATGCCCGCGCCAAGGAGGCGCTCATCACCGATCCGAAGCATTTCATCCTCACCGGCGCGCATCCCAGCCCGCTGTCGGCCCACAACGGCTTCTTCGGCGGCGGCTATTTCAGCAAGGCCAACCGCTTCCTGGAGCTGACCGGGCAGGCGCCCATCGACTGGCGGCTGC
>CAZDUM010000114.1:0-2656 GCA_964508645.1 uncultured Oscillospiraceae bacterium
GGAGTTAGAGGCGCAGACCGGGCACGTCGGCTTTTACTTCAAAAATCTGACCACCGGGGAGGAGGCCGGCTACCGCGAGGAGGAGGCGTTCCTGGCGGCCAGCGTCATCAAACTCCCGATCTTTCTGTGCATCTCCAAGTGGGACGCGGCGGGCACGGCGTCCATGCGGGAACGCGTGACGGTCCGGCAGGCGGACAAGCTCCCCATATGCGGCGCGCTGCCCCTCTTCACGGACGAGATCACGGTCGACATCCGCACGCTCTGCAACCTGATGATCTCCCTCAGCGACAACACGGCGACGAACCTGCTCATCAAGCGGTTCGGCATTTCGGCCTACGCGGCGGAGTTTCGGAATCTGGGCCTACACGGCACCAGGCTGAATCGCCTGCTCTTCGACGATGAGGCCGCGGCAAAGGGCATCGAAAACTACATCGTGCCGAAGGAGATCGGCGCCCTTCTGGAGCAGGTCGCCACCCGCCGCTTCGTCGATGCGCAGGTGTCGAAGACCATCGAGGAGACGCTTTTGCTGCAGCAGATCAACCACAAGATGGGCGGCATCATAGGCGGCCTCGTGCCCATCGCGCACAAGACGGGCGAGGACGAAAATCTGACCAACGATGTGGGCATCGTCTACGCGAAGCAGCCGTTCATCGCGTGCTTTGCCGGCCACGACACCGACGTGCCGGTATTCGAGGATTTCATCCGCCGCACCACCGCGAAGCTGTACGAGGCGTGCAGCCGGTGAGGCACATGCCGCTGGAGGGCCGGCTTTCGTAGGGCCATGTAGCTATGTCAGACCGTGAGCCGGTGTGACATGCGAATCCTGGAGGGCCGGCCGGCGGGATGCGGACGCGACGCCGCGTGGTATGCGGGCGGCCAGGCACATATGAACCGTGCAGCCGGTGAGGTGCATGCCGCTGGAGGGCCGGCCGCCTGACTGCGGACGAAGCCATGCGAGGCGTGCAACCGGTGAGGTACCCCGGCAGGCCGGCCCAGCTCGACGTGCCGTCCTTTTACTCCGAAACACCCGCCCAAAAGAGGCGCCCCCGCAGACCGGCCCAGCTCGACGCACCGCCCTTTTACTCGGAAACCCTGACTCGCGAGAGGCACCCCTGGCAGGCCGGCCCAGCTCGACGTACCGCCCTGTCCTCCGAACCTTCGGGCCGCGCCAGGCGGATCGCAAAAAACCAGAAAAAACGCCATGCACATTGTATACACTTGTTGACAAGCGGGGGTGATAGTGCTATCGTAAGTTTGGGCTTGGAGCGCCCGACGCGAGCCGGCCCGACACCTACATCATCATGCATATGTATGTTTTTTGAATGGAGGTTACGAAAACCATGGCTAAGCTTGTAGAAAAGTACATCGAGATCGCACAGAAGAGAAACCCGGGCGAACCGGAATTTTTGCAGACGGTCGAGGAGGTCCTCACCTCTATCGAGCCTGTTCTGGAAGCCCATCCGGAATACATCGAGGCCGGCCTCATCGAGCGCCTCATCGAGCCTGAGAGGGGCATCAGCTTCCGGGTGCCCTGGGTCGATGACAACGGCAAAGTGCAGGTGAACAGGGGCTATCGCTACGAATTTAACAGCGCCCTCGGGCCGTACAAGGGCGGCCTGCGGTTCGCGCCGAATGTCTATCCCGGCATCATCAAGTTCCTGGGATTCGAGCAGATCTTCAAGAACAGCCTGACGGGTCTGCCCATCGGCGGCGGCAAGGGCGGCGCGGACTTCGATCCCAACGGCAAGTCCGACGCGGAAGTGATGCGTTTCTGCCAGTCCTTCATGACGGAGCTGTTCCGCCATATCGGGCCTCATACGGATGTGCCCGCCGGCGACCTGGGCGTGGGGGCCAGGGAGATCGGCTATCTGTTCGGGCAGTATAAGCGGCTCACCAATCGCTACGAGGGCGTGATCACAGGAAAAGGTCTCTCCTTCGGCGGTCTGGCGGGTCGGACGGAGGCGACCGGCTACGGTATCGTCTTCTTTGCCAGGGAGATGCTGAAGCACTGCGGCGAGGAGCTGAAGGGCAAGACCGTGGCGCTCTCCGGATTCGGCAATGTGACCTGGGGCACCTGCCGCAAGCTGAATGAGCTCGGTGCGAAGGTCATCACCATCTCCGGTCCGGACGGCTACATCTACGATCCGGACGGCGTTACAAGCGGGGAGAAGGAGGATTACCTGCTGACGCTTCGCAGCTCCGGCAAGAATGTCTGCGCGCCGTATGCGGAGAAGTTCCCCGGCGCTACGTTCTATGCTGGCGAGAAGCCGTGGGGCGTCAAGGCCGATCTGTACATCCCGTGCGCGACGCAGAACGAGATTCACCTGGAGGATGCGGAAAAGATGGTGGCCAACGGCTGCCGGTTCCTGTGCGAGGGTTCCAACATGCCGACGACCAACGATGCTGTCGCCTACCTGATGGAGCACGGCGTCATCGTGGGACCGTCCAAGGCGGCCAATGCCGGCGGCGTAGCCTGCTCCTGCATCGAGATGGGGCAGAATGCGGGACATGCCGTCTTCACACCGGCGCAGGTCTATGACCAGCTGGAGACCATCATGGTCAATATCCACAAGAACTCCATGCAGGCTGCCGCGCGCTACGGGCTGGGGTACAACCTGGTGGCGGGCGCGAATATCGCCGGCTTCGAGAAGGTGGC
>CAZDUM010000114.1:2756-3920 GCA_964508645.1 uncultured Oscillospiraceae bacterium
AACACATCGGCGGCGTCAACCCCCGTTCTAATGCCGGGCGGGATGCTGCGCCGCAACGTTCTATCGTTCCGACTCTTCTCTCACGTCCACTTTGCATGACCACTTTCTTGCATCTGCGCTGTGGCGGCACACATGGCCATACAGCCATGCCGTGCCGTTGACGAAATATCCGGTTTCGATCTTCCCTTCGTATCGAAGGAACACGATCACCGTCATCTCCAATGTCTCTACCGTGATGCAATAATTCGGCCCGTCCGGCTCCGCTTCTGGGTCCGTATCTACATCGATGACTTTGCCGGAAAAGCGAATGTCGGGGCTCTGCTGGAAATGCGGGGCACCCGTCGGCGAAAATGTACCCGTTGGAATCACAGCGACGGAGGCCATTTTCATATCGGAGGCATAGTATGCGTCTTCATTCTCAAAGACTTTTATACCGCTTCCGACGCCCACAACCTCACAATAGCACATTTCGCCCTCATGGAGATCGAAATCGGTGTTTTTCTCGGCGAATACATTGATAGGGATCTGCGACGCACCCGTCGTTTCCAATGCCGCCAGCGTTCCATCTTCTTCTGCCCCTTCGTATTCCAGGAATTCACGAAAGTGAAAGCTTGTAACGGTCTGCTCTGATCTTGCCATGTAAACATACCTCCTTCATGTTCTTTCATGTTCTTTTGCAGTTATGTCCGTCCCGGGCCTTCAAACGGCCCCGTCGCCCAGCCCGCGGCGCCGTCCCTCCTCATCGAGGGCCGCCCTCAGCTTATTGAATACCATCTGGTTGGGATAGTAGCGGTAGTCCGCGAAGATATCGATGCCCGATCTGTCAAAATGCTCGTAGATGGCCGCGGCGCAGGCTGCGCTCCGGCTTTGACCGTAGTCGCACTGGCAGATGATATCCAGACCGTCCTCGACGGCCGCGTAGATGAATTTGGCCAGTTCCGGCGCTTCCGGGAAGTAGGTTTCGTAGGTCAGGCCGATGTCATGGAGGAAAGACGGGTCGCGGTCACGGATTGCCACGGGGAAAACCCGCTCGCAGATGCCCCGAAAGTCCAGCGGCTCACCGCCTTCCAGTTGAGTTTTACCGTCGTTGTATGGCGCATCATAGAAGCTGATGACGGCGGTATTCTCGGGAAAACCCGATTCCATCAGTTCGACCATCGCAGC
>CAZDUM010000115.1:0-3651 GCA_964508645.1 uncultured Oscillospiraceae bacterium
AACGGCACGATCATCATCGTAAGCCCGGATGTGACATCCGCGACGCTGAATCGGGATGCCTCCTTCACGATCAAAAAGGATACCGCGAAAGCGGAGGAGCTCGCCGGCGTAGACCTCACGAAGCTGATCACGCAGGGCAGCGCCTACACCATGGATGTCACCGTAAACGAGGACCAGAGCGTGAGCATCGTCTGCAGAAACACATATATCCCGCCCACACCTGGAATCGGTGGCGGCAGCACATTGCCTCCGGCTGGCACGGTGCAGGCTCCCGTCATCACGCCGAATGACACGGTGGACACGCAGCTGAGCGCGGATGGCGGCACGCTGACGATCACGCCGAAGGACGGCTACACCATCGAGGATGTGACGGTAAACGGCGTATCCAAAGGCGCCGTCAACACGGTGACGGGTCTCAAGACCGGCGATGTGGTTGAGATCAAGACCGTGAACCCGGAGCTTCAGGCGCAGGACGCGCGGATCAAGGCCGGCGTGGAGGCGACCACCGTCAAGGTGTCTTCCAAGGCGGTTAAGAACGGCATCCGCCTCGACTGGTCACGGAGTAAAGGATTTAAGGTCGACTATTACGAGGTTTACCGGTCTGTGAAGAAGAGCAGCGGGTACGGTGCCGTGGGCAAAGCCGCCTACTACAGGACGCCGAACGGCAGCAAGACCTACTACATCAACACGAAGGAGCTGAAGAAAGGCCAGACCTACTACTACAAGGTGTACGGCGTCCGCACGCTTTCGACCGGCGAGAAGGTCTACACGCAGAGATCGAACACCGCGTGGAGAAGGGCCACGGTGAACAAATAGCGACGGTACGGGGAATACCCCCCACCCGGCAGAGAAAATCTCAGCACACTATCTTACCGACGGGACGCCTGCACAGGCGCCCCGTTTTGTGAGAGGCTATGCCGCGCGACCCGATGTGCGGCGCCGTGTTGACAGAATTGACAGAAAACGACGAATCTGTCCAGGTCAACGTTTCCGGGCCAGGAAAAATCTTCCTCTTGACAGGGGGCCGGCGGGGCTGTATAATAGGCCCTGTCAGCGGGGGTTTGCCCTCCGCCCGAGGGGTTCCGGCGGGATCGCACGGAAACCCCGTGGAAAACTTCATATCGAAAACCGTTGACGCGGAGATAAAGGCGATGATGCCCGCACAGAGAGCCCGGGAGGATGAGAGCCGGGTCGGAAACAAGTCGTCAAATGGACCGCCGAGGGCGCAGTCAAATGGGAGATGGGCGCGGCAGGCCGCAGAGCTGCACAGCCGACTGCAGGCTACACGTTCCGCACATCCCAGAGTATTCTGCGACGCAGGAGCCGGCGTGACAGGCCGGGGATATGATGGTATCCCGTAGAGAGCACGATGTTTCGTGAACCAAGGTGGCACCGCGGATATGTGATGTATTCGTCCCTGGCAGACAGTCTGTCAGGGATTTTTGTTTGGCGCCGCATTTCATGCATGCACCCTGCGATGCCGGCCACGGTCTTACACGGTAAAAGGCCGGTGGGAGCGCACGGTTTCGAACATCCGGGCGGTGCGCCTGCAGCCGGGGTGGCAGGATGCACACAGCCAGCGTGTACCCGAAGGCTTCGCGCGATGCCCAGGACAGATGGACAGAGGTCATACGAGAAGGAGGCGTGCTATGGTAGTCAGACCAGACCTGGAGGAGGTGCACCGCATCGCCGCGACGGGCGCGTACAAGGTGCTGCCCGTGAGCTGTGAAATCCTGTCGGATTTTATCACGCCCATCGAGGCCCTGCGCATCCTGAAGAACGTCTCCACGCACTGCTACATGCTGGAGTCTGCCGCAGCGAACGACCGCTGGGGGCGCTACACCTTTCTCGGTTTCGACCCGAAGATGGAGATCACCTGTCTGGACGGCGTGATGAAGGCGGGCGACATCACGCTCCGCACGGACGACCCGTCGGCCCAGCTGCGCCAGATTTTGACAGCGTACAGAAGCCCGCGATTCGACTATCTGCCACCTTTTACCGGGGGCCTGGTCGGCTACTTCTCCTACGACTACCTGGGCTACAGCGAGCCGTCGGTGCGCTGTCGGGTGGAGGACACGGAGGCGTTTCGCGACGTCGATCTGATGCTGTTCGACAAGGTGATCGCCTTCGACAATGTGCGGCAGGTCATCGTCCTCATGGCTAACATGTCGCTGGAGGCGCCGGAGACGAACTACAACAAGGCCGTGCTGGAGCTCAGGCAGCTTCGGGATCTTTTGCGCAGCGGCACGCCGAAGCGGGAAGTGCCGGGCCGCCTCGAAGGACCCGTGACGCCGCTGTTTGACCGGGAGGCGTACTGCCGGATGGTGGAGGAGGCCAAGCGCTATATCCGCGAGGGGGACATCTTTCAGATCGTGCTTTCAAACCGCCTGTCCGCGCCGTTCAGCGGCAGCCTGCTCGACACCTACCGGGTGCTGCGTACGCTGAACCCATCGCCGTACATGTTCTATTTCTCGGGGACGGATGTGGAGGTGGCGGGGGCCTCTCCGGAGACGCTGGTCAAGCTGCAGGATGGGGTTCTGCACACATTCCCGCTGGCCGGTACGAGGCCTCGGGGCAGAAGCGAGGCGGAGGACCGGGCGCTGGAGGCGGCGCTTCTTTCTGATGAAAAGGAGCTCGCAGAACACGATATGCTCGTCGATCTGGGGCGGAACGATCTGGGTAAAATCAGCCGGTTCGGCAGCGTGCAGGTGGAAAAGCTGCACAGCATCGAGCGCTTTTCTCACGTCATGCACATCGGTTCCACCGTGCGGGGCGAGATACGGGAGGACTGCGATGCGCTGGATGCCATCGAGGCGGTGCTGCCGGCGGGCACGCTGTCGGGAGCGCCGAAAATCCGCGCCTGCCAACTCATCGGCCAGCTCGAGAACAACAAGCGCGGCATCTACGGGGGCGCTATCGGCTACATAGATTTTGCCGGTAACATGGACACCTGCATCGCCATCCGCATCGCCTACAAGAAGAACGGCAAGGTGTTCGTCCGCAGCGGCGCGGGGATCGTCGCGGACTCGGTGCCGGAGCGGGAATTTGAGGAATGTATGAACAAGGCGCGCGCCTCGCTGAAGGCCCTGGAAACGGCGCAGGAGGGGGAGCTATGATCCTGCTGATCGATAACTATGACAGCTTTTCCTACAACCTGTACCAGATGGTGGGGGCGATCCATCCGGACCTTCGCGTCATCCGAAATGACGCCATGGGGGTGGCGGAAGTCACCGCGCTGGCGCCCTCGCACATCATCTTGTCCCCCGGGCCGGGGCGGCCCGAGCAGGCGGGCATCATCCTCGATGTCGTGCGGGAACTGGGGGCGCGCATTCCCATCCTCGGCGTGTGCTTGGGGCATCAGGCGATCTGCGCGGCCTTCGGCGGGCGCATCACCTATGCGGATCATCTGATGCACGGCAAACAGTCCATAGCGCGGCTCGACACGAGCTGTCCGCTGTTCGCGGGGTGCAGCGCCGAGACGCCGGTGGCGCGCTACCACTCGCTGGCGGTGGAGGCGGCCACGCTGCCGGATGTCCTGCGCGTCACGGCGGAGACGGGGGCGGGCGAGGTGATGGCGGTGCAGCATGTGGCGTATCCGATCTACGGCGTGCAGTTTCACCCGGAATCCATCCTGACGCCGGAGGGCGGCAT
>CAZDUM010000116.1:0-1394 GCA_964508645.1 uncultured Oscillospiraceae bacterium
GGAGGCGCGTGAGGCCTTCCTCCTCGACGCTCTATGGGAGGCGGCGAAGAACCGGCTGGAGGCGGCCAGAGCGCTGCTGCAGAAGAACCGGATGCTGGCGAGTTCGCTCGATCTTTCGGCGGCCGTCTCGATGGCCGACCGGGACATGGCTGCTCTTAATAGCATCGCAGGGCTGTTCACCGCGGAGCGGGGGGGATACGAAACCGTTCGCGAGGCGTTTGCCTCCTTCACGCTGGAAAAGTTGAATTCGAAATATTTTGATGGGGAGCGGGGGGCCGCATGCAAGGATGCGACACAGAAGAACCGCAATGAGTGCAAGAAAATCATCAAGGGTCTGCAGACCCGGTTTTTCTCACAGAGCCTGGAGGAGATATGGCAGGATATGGCCGCGACCTATGCGGATGCGCAGATGATAGAAAAGCTGGTCATGCGGTTCGGCGAACTCTATGACGAGGAAAAACGGCGGAGGAATCTGCTGGATTTTAACGATATAGAGCATGACGCCTATGCCATCCTGCACGACCCTGAGGCGGCCGCCTTTTACCGTGAAAAATTCCTGCACATATTTGTGGACGAGTATCAGGACAGCAATCTGATCCAGGAGGCGCTGGTGGCGCGCATCTGCCGGCCGGACAACCTGTTTCTGGTGGGCGATGTCAAGCAGAGCATCTATAAATTCCGACTGGCGGAGCCGGAGATATTTCAGCGGCGTTATCTGGCCTATCGGCGGGGTGACGAGAGGTCGGTGAACATCGATCTGAACCGGAATTTTCGCAGCAAACAGCCGGTGCTGGACTTCGTCAATACCGTCTGCGGTTCCGTCATGGAGGAGTATGATGAGGCGGCGGCTCTGCGGCCGGGTGACCCGTATGCGGAGCGGTCCTTCGCCGAGCCGGTGCTGCATCTGGTCGGCGCGTCTTGGGATAAGGGCGTGACGCTGGATGAGGAGATCGAGAACATGCTGATGGCGGAAAAGGAGGCGCTGGCGGCCGCGCGCATCATCGCGGACAGTCTGGGGCAGCCCATCTTTGACAGCAAGCAGGGCAGGGAGCGGCCGCTGGAACTGCAGGACATCGTGATCCTGCTGCGGGGTGTGCGCAATTATGGGGACATCTATTACAGCGTGCTGACGGAGAACGGGATTCCCGCCTTCGTGGAGGATGACGAGGGATATTTCGATACGCTGGAGATCAATACGTTTCTGAGCCTGCTGACGGTGCTGGACAATGAAAAGCAGGATCTGCCTTTGCTCACGGTGCTGCGGTCGGAGTTCTTGGGGTTCTCGGTGGAGGAGCTGGCGGCGGTGCGGATCGCGTGCAAGGAGGGTTCGTACTATGAGGCGTTCTGCGCCTGCGCGGATCGGGCGGGGGACCTGCCAGGCAGCGGCCCAGGGG
>CAZDUM010000116.1:1494-3622 GCA_964508645.1 uncultured Oscillospiraceae bacterium
TCGCCTCGACAGACGGCCTTTCCCGGATCGGCATCTCGTATGACGCTCTGGCGAGGAAATGCGCGCGCGCCCGCCAAAAACTGATGGAGTGGCAGCGGCTCTCCACCTTCATGCCGCTGGAGGAGCTCGTCTGGAAGCTGATGCTGGATACCGACTTCTACCTGGCCATGGGTGCCATGCCGGGCGGCCGCCAGCGGCAGGCCAATCTGCGGGCACTGGTGGATCGGGCCGCCGCCTACAGGGAGGGACAGAATGGCTCTCTCTATGGCTTCATCCGCTATATCGAGACGGTCAAGGCGCGGCAGGTGCCAAACGGCCAGGTGAAACTGGTCGGGGAGGGGGATGCCATCGTGCGCATCATGACCATCCACAAGAGCAAAGGGCTGGAATTTCCCATGGTCATACTCGGCGGATACTGCCGCAGGCTGCAATATTCCAAGCCCGGCAGCGACATACTCGTGCACAAGGACCTCGGCCTCGGTCTGCCCATCATAGACCCCAATGCCGGCTACTTTCGGAAGACCGCCATGCAGAACCTGATCGCGGAGAAGATGCATCAGGAGGAGGTGGCGGAGGAAAAGCGCATTCTCTACGTTGCATTGACGCGCGCCAGGGATCGACTGGTGCTTCTGGGGATTGCAAGAGATCTGCAAAAGGAACTGGAGGCTATCACGCGGAGAGCCCCCAGCGATGCCTCGTATTTTTCCATGACGGGAGAGATCATCTGTGCGGCGCTGCAGCAGTACGACATCATGGACGACCAGGCGCTGGTCGCGCTGAAGGGTCGCCGCAGGCGGCAGGCCAGCAGCGCCCTGGCACTGCTGGATGCGCCTGCGGTGGAGCAGGAGGGGGCGGATGCTGTGACGGGCGACGAGTCGGACTCCCGCGTTGCACCGGAACTCGCCGCAGAGGTGGATCGCCGTCTCTCGTTCACGTATCCGCATCAGACGGCGTTACGAACGAAGTCCAAATACTCCGTGAGCGAGCTGAATGCGCGGGGGGCATATCGCGAGGATCTCCTGCCCGCCGTAGGACCGGCCGATGAGGCGGAGGGCGGCCTGCCGACGGCCGAGAACATGCTGTCATCCGTCTCGGCCGATAGCGGGGCGGACATGCTGGCTTCCATCCAGGCCGGCATCGGGGCGTCCGACCTCGCCACTCGCCCGGGAAGGTCGGGGATAGAAACGGGGGTCGCCGCGGGACCGGGCACCGCTGCAGGATCGACCGCCGCAGGGACGGTCCGCCGTCACTTCGGCGTGCCGGACTGGGCGAAGGGCATAGAGGGCCTGCCGGACCTGCTGGAGGCGGTCGGAGAAGGAGCGTCCGATACGGCATCGGGCCCCGACGAGCCCGGCATTGCACCGGGCTTCAGCGCACTCGACGCTTCCGGCACTTCCGATACTGCCTCGGGCGCCGAGGCACCCGAGGCCAGGGCGGTCACATTTGCGGAACGTACCGGCGCGGAGCGGACAAGCGCGCCGGACATTGACACGGGAACGACCGCAGGGCTGGACGCCGCCGCGGATGCAGCCGTCGCGGGAATTTCGCAGACTTCCGGCGCTGATGGCACCGCGCCTGCCGGCGCCGCATCGCGTCCGGATGCAGGGGGCGCGTCATGCCCGGATGCTGCGGAGGTTGCTGCGGCACCGGGCGCAGCATCCTCCGGCCCGACCACGACGCTGCATCTGGCGGAGCCGGCCTTCTGGCATACCGGTTCCCACTTCACGGCCGCACAGCGGGGCACCATCTATCACTGCCTGCTGGAGCACCTGGACTTTCGGCGTGCCTATGCCGGCGGCGACATGGCCGCGGGGCGTGTCGCCGTGGTGGAGACGTGCCGCTGGCTGGTGGACGATCGCTTCCTGACAGAGGAGGAGGTCGCCGTGATCGATCCGGACCTGGTGATGAAGCTCTTCGAATCACCCCTGGGGCGCCGTCTCGCCGAGAGCCGGGCTGTCTGGCGGGAAAAACCTTTTAACCTGAAAATCCGGCTGCCCCGCGCCGCCGCGCTCGGTGCCGAGGCGGATGGCAGAACGACAGTCCGGCCCGGATGGGAGAGCGGGAGATCTTTTGCTGCGTCAGACGGCTGCGATACCGATGACGTGAGACCTTTTACCGCGTCGGACGG
>CAZDUM010000117.1:0-3520 GCA_964508645.1 uncultured Oscillospiraceae bacterium
ACGTTTCAGCAGCGGCGAGGTGTTCTCGCTGGCTGCGGGCTCCTGTCTCGTCCCGGCCTTCGGCTCCTCCGTCTGCACGATCTTCTTGATGCCGCGGATCAGATCCTGCATGAAACCGAGCTTGCTCATGTCCTGCGCCTGCAGATGTGAAAACTCCTCCGGCAAATCATAGGGGTCCATGTCCCTGTATGCGGGGATGAGCACCTTCTCTGCGCCGCCTCGTATGAGCGCCAGATAGCGGCTCCACTCATTTCTCACCCACACGGCATTGAAGTACTCCGGTTTGGTGCCGAGCACCACCATGACCTTCGCAGAGTTCAGTGCGGCGAAGATATACGGCTCATAGGCGGTTCCTAACTTGTCCTCTAATGTGATGCGGGAGAAGAAGACCTTGAATCCTTCCTGTGTCAGCTGATGGTACAGGTCGTTAGCCAGTACGCTGTCCTGCGTGCGGCGGCCGCTGTCATCCGTCTCCTTATAGCAGAGGAATACGTCGAAGGGTTCCTCCCTCTGGGAGATGGCCAGTATCCCCTTCTGGATCTCGTCGATGGCCTTCGCTTCCTGCTCATAGACTTCCCTTTGATACGCATCGGCATACTGCAGTGCGGACTTGTAATCCTCATCCGCGAGAATGGAGGTGAACTGCATGCGGTTTACGGTGGGAATGCGTCTATGGGTGGCAGGGTCCTCCACGTACTCTATGCCATATCTACACAGAACCAGGGACCAATAGGCTTCGGCATCGGTGTGATCCTCGCTCAGGATCTGCTCGTAGATGCCGGCAGCCTTATCGTAGTCATTGCTTCTGCGAAAATGATTGGCGCGGTCGTACAGATTCGCACGCTTATCATCGTCGAGGCGCGGCAGGGTCTGTCTGGTGCCGCAGTACTCGCAGGTGACCACCGTCTCGTTACCGGTGATCTCCAGCGTGCCCCCGCACATTTTACATTTGAAGATGGCCATATTCAGTTACCTCCGGATTTCATTCCCTTGCACTTCGCGTTTCTCTCTGCGATCAGCTGCTCAAGCTCGGCGGCCAGGGTGGGGATCTTCTCCGCACCCGCATCGTCTGCAACGGCGGCGGAGAGGGCGTGGAGCTTGTCTGCTATGTGATCTTCCATGTCGGTGAGGGCTGCCGTCGACATGGGGTCCGCATAGCGAAGGGCCTCATACACCCGTTTGCAGGCGGCCTTTGCCGCCGGCGTCCCGGCGCGGGCCGGCAGGGTTTCGGCTTCCGCCGTCAGGGAGCGGATGCGGTTCGTCTGCACCGCTATCCTTTCATCCGTCTCGGATACGATCTCCGCCGCGGCGCTGGCCTTGATCACGGCGATGGCCGTGAAGCCCAGGATGAGGGCGGCGACTATGATGCCCACCCAGTACGGGATCCCCGGCACCACCATGCAAACTCCGCCGCCGATCAGCGTCAGAATCAGCCCCGCATAGCTGATGCTGACGAGGGGAATCCTGTAGAACAGCTGCCTGCCGTCCTGCGCCTGGAAGGCTCTGAAGGCGCAGGCGAGCTGCCCTGCGAAGGCGATGGTGATCATCACATATCCGACCCAGAAGGCGCTGGTGAATTTCGTTCCGCCGATCTCCCCTTCCGGGATCACGAAGCAAATCACGTTGAAGACCGCCAGCAGCATCGCCCATGCCGCGATGTAATACTTAAACCTTTTGCTCATCATCTTTTCTCCCGTCTTTTCCCGCCGCCGGCATCTCGCCGACATCTCACCGGCATCTCGTTGGCATCATCCCATCACCGCGGCGAGCAGCTGCGCCTTCATCGCGGCGAACTCCTCCTCGTCGATCAGGCCGGATGCCTGCATGATCTGCAGTTTCTCCACCTTCGCCTTGAAGGCTGCCATATCGTCAGCTGGAGATACCTGCGCCGGCTGCCCGACGGACGCACCCGACAGCGCCCCGTTCACCGCGCTGCCCACGACGCCGCCTACGGCGCCGCCAACCCCTGCCATGGTGCCGAGGCCCACGCCCATATTCGTGAATTGGCCCACGGCCTCGTTGCGGGCGACATCCTGCGCGACATCGAAGCCGCGCTCCTGCTGGTAGGTATATCCCTCCTGCTCTCTCTTCGTCGCCTGCGCCTTGGAATCTATGACCACCTTCTGCGCCTCGGTCTGGGCGTGGATGATGTCGGTCTGCTGCCGCAGTTTCGCTTCCGCTATGTCGGCGTACTGGCGGAAATGCAGCTCCTTGAATTTCTCATACTGCCTGTCCCCGTCCGGTTTGACGATATTGGTCACGAAGAAGCGCTCCAGGGAAACGCCGTAGTCGGCGAAATCCGGCAGGAGCAGATTGCGGAGGGCGTCGGAAAAGGTGGTGAGATTCTCGTCGATTTCGAAGATATTGATGGCGTTGGTTCGCATGATCTGCGCTATATAGCTCTTCACCCTGGTCATCAAAAAAGAGCGGAAGAAACCTACCAGCTTTTCCCGGCTGAGGAAGCTCTCCGTCCCCACCAGTCTGAGCAGCAGCCTGCGGGAATCCTCCGCCCGCAGCGACATCTCCCCGGAGGCGCCGATGGAAAGGGGAAACCCGTATGTCGGCTCCATGTACTGCACCTTGCTGTCGGTGCCCCACTTGATGCTCATCTGCTCGGTCTTATTGATGAAGTAGACCTCGCAGTGGAACGGGGTGTCTCCGCCGGTGGTGCGGTTTAGGAGCTTCCCGATCTTCGGTATGTTCTGCGTCTCCAGCGTGTACCGGCCGGGGCCGAACAGATCCAGCGCCTGCCCGTCCATGAAAAAGATCGCTTCCTGGGATTCGTGCACGATCAGCTGCGTGAGACTGTTGAAGTCTTCGCAAGGATGCTTCCAGATAAAGGTGCTGTTATCCCCTTCGTACTTGATAACCTGTGTGATGGGCATGGATGCATGGCCTCCTATCCTGTCGCGATACGCAGCGCCCGTCCCTCGCGGCTCTCATGGGCTCTTGGGTCCGTCCCTTGCGGCTCTCGTGATTTCCTGCGCTCGTTCTCCGCTGCGCCCCGCATCGCAAGATTTGTTCCGTCTCGTAAATGTGTACTTTTGCAAAGTGCCTCACGTGCGGCAGAATATATGCCCGATGAAGGCAAAACGCACGAAATTATTCGCGCGATTGGCCTTGAAAATTTGTTTTTCCTGGTGTACACTGACGAAGTGCGAGCGACATCTGCTTCAATTTGTAAAAGTACACCTTTGCAAATCCGATGCGCCCGCCACGACCGTTCGCCCCGCCGAGCGGTCTTTTTGCCAGCACCCACCGGGTTCCGTGCGCCGCAGTCCCTTCGTGAGACGCAGCCCGCTCCCACATGCCGCCGTGCCCGTTCAGGCCGTTTCCTCCAGCTTTCTCGCCTTCGCGTAGAATGTGCCGGGCGGCATGCCGCACGCTTCGGCCGCTTCGCGCAGCGTGATCTCCTTCGCTCTCCACGCCTTATGCACTTCGCAAAAGTTGTCCGGTAGGGGGATCGGCGGTCTGCCGAACTGCACGCCTTTCGCCTTGGCTGCGGCGATCCCCTCTGCCT
>CAZDUM010000118.1:0-3519 GCA_964508645.1 uncultured Oscillospiraceae bacterium
TCAGGGTGCCTGCGGAGATGACTACACGATTTGACGATATTTTGATTTCTCGCGGTACGATCTGCCTGAATCTGCGGATGCCATTCGCGGGCGGGCATGACCTATGTCAGGTATAGTCATAAAAACCGTGCCCGGTCTTGCGACCCAGCTTTCCTTCCTTGACCATCGACTCGATCAGATCATAGCAGTCCGGCTTTTTCCCGGTCTGCTGGTAAAGCCCCTTCAGCACATCGAGGGATAGATCGATGCCGGTCAGGTCCATCAGCCGGAAGGGCCCCATGCGATAGCTCAAACCCTCCTCGCAGGCCAGATCCACCTCCTCCGGCGTCAGATAGCCGTTCTGCACCAAGTACCGGGCCTCCTGATTGACTGCGCCGGTGATGCGATTCGCTGCGAATCCCGGAATCTCCTTCTTCATCAGGATCGGATCCTTGCCGATGGATTTGCAAAAGTTGTAGACGGTCTGGCCGGTCTCCGCGGCCGTATGCTCCCCCTGTGCGACCTCCACGAATTTCATCACCAGTGCGGGATTATAGAAGTGGCAGTTGCAGAGTCGAGAGGCATCCTTGAAACAGTCCTTGAACAGGGATGACACCATGTAGCTGGAATTCGTCGCCACGATGGTCTTCGGTCCGATGATGCCGTCTAACTGGCGGAAGAGCTTCTGCTTCTCCTCATAAACCTCCACGATAGCCTCGATGACGAGATCGGCATCCGCGGCAGCCGCAGACAGATCACTGCCCACCGCGAAACGTCCCTTCGTTTCGCTGACCTCTGCCTCAGTCATCCTGCCTTTGGCAATGCGGCCGGCAAGGTACTCCTCCGACCACGCCCTGACCTTTTCGGGCACGCCCGGAAACGTGTCGCAGACCGTCACCTCATACCCGTGAATCGCCGCACAGAGGGCAATTTGACGCCCCATCTGCCCACCGCCGACCACACAAACCTTCTTTATGTCCATATATCTGTCCCTCCTGTCTCTGCATATCACATCTATTATCTCTATGATCGAGTCATCATATCTCGGATTTTCCTATCATCCACCGCGCCTATCTGCGCAGGTTCTCCAGGATCGAGGTGGTGCCGTGGCCGCCGCCGCAGCAGGATGAAATGATGGCATAGCGCCCGCCGGTCTGCTGCAGCTGGTTCATGGCGAACAGGGCGATCCGCGTGCCGGAGGCACCGTTGGGATGGCCGATGGCGATGGCACCGCCGTTCGGGTTCCATTTCTCCTGGTCGATCTTCTTCCCGGTCTGGTGCTCCAGCTCCTTGATGACCGAAAGCTGCTGCGCCGCGAAGGCCTCGTTACATTCGATCACGTCGATATCCTCCAGCGTCAGGCCGCACTGCTTCAGGGCCTTCAGGTTGGAATAGGCGGGACCGATGCCCATCAGGTCTTCCTGACAACCGCAGTGTGCGCCCCCGACCCAGCGTGCGAGCGGCTCATACCCCAGCTCCTTCGCCTTTTGCGCCGTCATCACCAAAAGAAAGGCTGCCCCGTCGTTGCGGCCGGACGCATTGCCAGCCGTGGTGACGCCGTCCGGGCGGACCGTCCGGAGCTTGCTGAGGCCCTCCATCGTCGTGCCGGGCCGCGGAAATTCGTCGCGCTCCATGACCGTTTCCGGCGTCTTCTTCCCCGCGGGGATGGTCACCGGGATCATGTTCGCGCCGGCGATGCCGCGCGCATAGGCCGCCTGCAGTCTCTCCTGGGAGCGCACCGCGTATGCGTCCGCCTCCGCACGTGAGATCTCCCACTTCACGGCCATCTTATCGCTGATGGTGATCATGTCCACATTCCGTTCCTCGTTGGGTGTCAGCGCCTGGGCGATGGGGTAGGGTGGGATCAGGGCGTACTGCGGTCTGGACATGGGGAATTTCGCCGTCAGGGTGCTGTAGGATTCCATGCCGCCCACGATCGCCACCTCCGACATGCCGGCCATCATCTTCCAGGCCGCGTGGTTCAGGCTGGTGATGGCGCTGCCGCACTGCATCTCGACGAAGGTGCCCGAAGTCTCCATGGGCAGCTTGGACTGGAGCACGATGTAGCGGGCGATCGCCTTGGTGTTCGCATCCCCCAGTGCGCAGCCGCAGATCAGGCTGTCGACCGTGCCGCGTTCCAGGATCTTCGTCTTTTCCAGGAGGGCGTCCACTACCTTTGTGGCCAGGTCTGCGGCCGTGAAGTCCTTCAGCGTGCCGCCGAAGTTTCCGAAAGGCGTCCTCAGGCCGTCAACGATTACAATATCCACAGTATGTCCCTCCTTAGTTCCTCAGATTCTCGATGATGGTGGTGGTGCCGTGTCCGCCGCCGCAGCAGGAGCTGAACAGCCCGTATCGTCCGCCGCGCCGTGCCAGTTCCTGCATCGCGAACATGCAGATTCTCGCGCCGGATGCGCCGTTGGGATGGCCGATGGCCAGGGCGCCACCGTTGGGGTTCCATTTCTCCTGGTCGACGGGCTCGCCGGTCTGCTTCTCTATTTCCTTGATGACGGAGAGCTGCTGGGCCGCGAAGGCCTCGTTGCACTCGATCACATCCATGTCCCGGATGGTCAGGCCCGCGCGCTTCAGCGCCAGCAGGTTGGAGTAGGCGGGGCCGATCCCCATCAGGCTGGGCCGGACGCCGATGTCCGCGCCCATGACCCAGCGCGCTTTCGCCTCATAGCCAAGCTCTCTGGCCTTCTCCGCGCTCATCATCAGGACAAAAGCCGCCCCGTCGTTACGGCCGGAGGCATTTCCGGCCGTGGTGACCCCGCCGGGATGTACGGTTTTCAGATGGCTCAGGGCCTCGACTGTGGTATTGGGACGGGGAAATTCATCCTTGTCGATCACACGCGCCGGCGTCTTGCGGGTGGCCGGGATGGTGTACGGGATGATCTCCTCCCCGGTGATGCCCTTCTCATAGGCAGCCGCCAGGCGATGCTGGGAGCGGGCCGCATACGCGTCCGCCTCCTCGCGGGTGATCCCCCACACGCCGGCCATCTTGTCGCTGACCATGGTCATGGGGATATCCTCCTCCTTCTGGGGTGCCAGGCGCGGCGCGATGGGGATGGGCGGCGTCAGGGTGTACGGGGGAATGTTCATGGAAAATTCCGCGCACAGGGTGCTGTAGGACTCCATGCCGCCGACGATCATCACATCCGCGTAGCCGGCGCCGATCATCGCCGCCGCATGGTTGATGGAGGTGATGGCGCTGCCGCACTGCATCTCCACATAGTGGGCCTCCACATCCTCAGGGAGTCCCCCGGCCAGGGCGGCATAGCGCGCGGGGTCACAGGACTTCATATCCCGCAGGGCGTTGCCCGCCACCAGCGCATCGACCCTGCCGCGCGCCAGGATGCCGGTCCGTTCGGTCAGACCGCGGATCACGAAACCGGCGATCTCGGTGGCGCTCAGATCGCGCAGACCGCCTCCCATGTTACAGAAGGCGGAGCGCACACCGTCTACAAATACCACATCTCGCATGAACGTCATCTCCTCTTTTTTCAATCTGTATGATGATTATGCATCGAACAGGTGGCAGGC
>CAZDUM010000119.1:0-3451 GCA_964508645.1 uncultured Oscillospiraceae bacterium
CAGGACATGAAATGCATGCGCATCAAGGACGGGGCCATCTACAGCATCATGCTCAACGAGGCCTGCTCCTCCGGCTGCGGCTCCTTCATCGAGACCTATGCCCGCTCGGTGAACATGGACGTGAAGGACTTCGCGAAGGCCGGTCTCTTCGCCAAGGAGCCGGTGGACCTTGGAACCAGATGCACAGTTTTTATGAACTCCATGGTCAAACAGGCGCAGAAGGAGGGGGCTTCCATCGGTGACATCGCGGCGGGCCTGTCCTATTCGGTCATCAAGAATGCCCTGTACAAGGTCATCAAACTGCGAAACCCCGACGAGGCCGGCGAGCACATCGTCGTGCAGGGGGGTACTTTTCTCAATACATCGGTCCTTCGCAGCATCGAGAAGGTGCTGGGCCGGGAGGTGGTGCGTCCGGATATCGCGGGGATCATGGGCGCCTACGGCTGCGCACTGACGGCCAGGGAGAACTGGAAGACGGGGGAGGTATCCTCCATCGCAGGGTTGGCCGCGCTCGACAGCTTCACGGCGGAGACGCGGAATGCCCGGTGCGGACAGTGCGAGAACCGCTGCATGCTGACGATCACCAGATTTTCCGACGGGCAGCGCTATATCACCGGCAACCGCTGCGAACGCGGGGCGGGTCTGAAACCCCAGGGGGAGGATTTGCCGAACCTCTACCGCTACAAGTACAGGCGGCTGTTCAGCTATACGCCGCTCGCGGAGGAGGAGGCGCCGATGGGCCATGTCGCGCTGCCGCGGGTCCTGAACATGTACGAGGACTATCCCTTCTGGTTCACATTTTTCACGGAGCTCGGATTCCGGGTGGTGCTCTCGCCGCCCTCCTCGAAGGAGCTATATGAGACGGGCATCGATACCATCTCCTCCGACACGGCCTGCTATCCCGCCAAACTGGTGCACGGCCACATCCGCGCGCTGGTGGATGCCGGCGAGAAGTGGATCTTTTACCCCTGCCTCAACTACGAGCGGGTGGAGGATCCCACGGCGCCCAACCACTACAACTGCCCGGTGGTGGCCACCTATCCGGAGGTCATCGCCAACAACATGAACGAGGTGTTCCGGGAGGCGGGGGTGACCTTTACCCACGAATTTCTGCCCTACGATGACGACAAAAGGTTGTCCGAGCGCATGGCGGAGGTTCTCGCGGACAGGGGTATCGGTGCGAAGGCGGTGCGGGCGGCCGTGACGGCTGCACGGGCGGAGCAGACCCGCTTCAAGGACGACGTGCGAAGGCAGGGGGAGGAGGCGCTCGCCTATGCCGAGGCGCACGGCAAGAAGGCCATCATCCTGGCCGGCAGGCCCTACCATCTCGACCCGGAGATCAATCACGGCATCGACAAGATGATCACCTCCTACGACATGGTGGTCCTCTCGGAGGATTCCGTCTGCCATCTGGGGCATCTCCCGAGACCCATCCGGGTGCTGGATCAGTGGGCCTATCATTCCCGCCTCTACAAGGCGGCGGATTTTGCCTGCGGCCGGGAGGATGTGGAACTGGTGCAGCTCAATTCCTTCGGCTGCGGGGTGGACGCCGTGACGACGGACGAGGTGGAGGAGATCCTGTCCTCCTCCGGCAAGCTGTACACGCTTTTGAAGATCGACGAGGGGACCAACCTGGGGGCCATCCGCATCCGCATCCGCTCCCTCAAGGCCGCCATGGCCGATCGGGAAAAGAATGACATCCGGCCGCAGTACGCGGTCAAGCCCTATCACCGCCTGCTCTTCACCAAGGAGATGCGGCGCGACTACACGCTTCTGGTCCCGCAGATGTCGCCCATCCACTTCCAGTACCTGGAGGTGGCGCTCAGGGCCTGTGGCTACAAGGCGGTGGTGATCCCCAAGGCGGATCGCAGCGCCGTGGACGAGGGGCTCAAATACATCAACAACGATGCCTGCTATCCCACGCTGGTGGCGCTGGGCGGGATGATCCACGCCCTGAAGACGGGGGATTACGACCTGGACCATACGGCGCTGGTCATGTCGCAGACCGGCGGCGGCTGCCGGGCCAGCAACTACATCTCCCTCCTGCGCAAGGCGCTGAAGGACATGGGGATGGAGCAGATCCCGGTCCTGTCCGTCAACATGGTGGGGCTGGAGAGCAATCCCGGCTTCAGGATCACGATCCCGCTGGCGTTCCGTCTCATCATCGCCGTTCTCTACGGCGATCTGATGCAGCGCCTCCTCTACGCGACCCGCCCCTACGAAGTGGAGAAGGGAGCGGCGGAGGCCGTGATGAAGTCCTTCGAGGCGCGCATCTTCGAGAACTGCCGGAGCGGCAACTACCATACCTACAGCCATCTGGTGGGGGAGATCGTGCACGCCTTCGACACCATGCCGCTGCGCGATGTGCGCAAGCCCAAGGTCGGCGTGGTGGGGGAAATCCTGGTCAAGTACCATCCCGACGCGAACAACAACATCGTCGACATCATCGAGAAGGAAGGCGGCGAGGCGGTGGTGCTGGACCTGTTGGACTTCTTCCTCTACGGCATGTATACCAAGAAGTTCAACTACGAGAAGCTGGCCGGCAGCTACAAGCAGTACAAGCTGAATCAGCTCGGCATCACCCTGGTGGAATGGTTCCGCAAACCCATGCGCAAGGCGCTGCGGGAGAGCAGACGCTTCACGGAACCGGGACACATCGAGCATACGGCGGCGCTGGCGGCGCCGATCGCCTCCACCGGCAACCAGTGCGGCGAGGGATGGCTTCTCACCGGCGAGATGGTGGAACTCATCGAGAGCGGCGCCGGGAACATCGCCTGCCTGCAGCCCTTCGCCTGCCTGCCGAACCATGTGACCGGCAAGGGTATGCTGAAGGCGCTGCGCGAAAAGTATCCGACGGCCAACATCGTGGCCATCGACTACGATCCGGGAGCGAGCGATGTGAACCAGCTGAATCGCATCAAGCTGATGATGGCCACCGCGCACAAAAATTTGCAAAAGGAGATGGCCGCTGAGGCGGCGGCTGCGGCAGGCGGGGCCGGGGTGCCCGGGGCCGGGACGGTCGAGGGCGAGGACGCCGAGACGGAAGGGGCCACAGGCGCGGCGTAGCGCGGCAGACATGCGGCGCGGGTGGGCCGCGGTGACGATGTGACAGAGCGAGCGAGATCGTCCGTTCTGTCTTTTTTTGATGAGAATTTATCGGACGGCCGGATCACCGGGGATGCGCGGGGCGGCGCGTGAGGATCGCTTTTCACGGCGCGCCGTGCGGCGATGGGGTGTCCAAATGATGCTTCGCGGTCGCCCTGCGCCTCCACTTTTGATTGCAAGGTCACGCTGACGATATGTCTTCCCTCCACTTCGGGGCCACAAGCGGGCATTCTCGTGAGGTTGCCGCCCACCTGTCGACAGCGCGCCCAAGGTTTTCAGACGCTCTCGCGATGGGGGAGATGAGGAGGCCGCCGGCTACATGGCATCATCGCTGAGAAAAGGAGCT
>CAZDUM010000120.1:0-1854 GCA_964508645.1 uncultured Oscillospiraceae bacterium
GGCCGGGCTATGCGGCCGCGCGGACTGGTATGGGTGGTTCGGGATGCCGGGGCTGCGGGGCCGCGCGGGCGGCCCAGGATAGGAGCAACCGGCGACCGTGTGTCGCATGTGGCATATATCAGTGGGAATCAGCTAACAAGCATCAGAAAGGAAGGTGGACGATATGGCCCTTGTAACAACGAAGGCGATGTTTGAGAAGGCGCTCAAGGCCGATTACGCGGTCGGTGCCTTCAATGTCAACAACATGGAAATCATCCAGGGGATCGTGGATGCGGCCATCGAGGAGAAGGCGCCGCTCATCCTGCAGGTCTCGGCCGGCGCGCGCAAGTATGCCAAGCCGGCGTATCTGGTCAAACTGGTGGAGGCGGCCATCCTGGATACGGGCCTGGACATCGCGCTGCATCTGGACCACGGCGAGGATTTCGACATCTGCAAGAAGTGCGTGGATGACGGCTTCACCTCGGTGATGATCGACGGCTCCAAGCATCCTTTTGAGGAGAATATCCGCATGACCAAAGAGGTGGTCGAGTACGCGCACGCCCACGGGGTCGTGGTGGAGGCGGAGCTGGGCCGGCTGGCCGGCGTCGAGGATGCGGTCAATGTGGATGCACGGTCTGCCACCTTTACCGATCCGGATGAGGCGGTGGAGTTCGTGGAGCGCACCGGCGTGGATTCCCTGGCCATCGCCATCGGCACCAGCCACGGCGCGTACAAGTTCAAGGGTGAGCCTTATCTGGATTTTGAGCGGCTCAAGACGATCCACGGCCTGCTGCCGCAGACGCCGCTCGTCCTGCATGGCGCCTCGACGGTCCTGAAGGAGTTCGTGGACAAGTGCAACCAGTATGGTGGCCAGGTCAATGGCGCGCAGGGTGTGCCGGAGGAGATGATCCTGGAGGCGGCGAAGTACGGCATCTGCAAGGTCAACATCGACACGGACCTGCGGCTGGCCATGACCGCCGAAATCCGCAAGTACCTGTCGGAGCATCCGGAGGACTTCGACCCTCGCAAGTACCTGGGGCCGGCGCGTGACGCCATCAAGGGCATGGTCAAGCACAAGATCCGGAACGTCCTCAACGCCTCGGGTCAGATGTAGGGCGGCACCATTTCGCAAATCTCTCTGTCAGGCGGGGTCCCGGGTTTCCGTGGGCCCCGCATTTTGTGTGCCGCGGGTGCTGCGTGGGGTCCGGCATTCTCCGGCCTTGGCGCTATGTGGCGGGGCGCCGGGGGGCGCTACCGGCTTAAAATGTCGCGCCCTCACAGGTCTTCATGGCTTCCAGCGTCTCGCTGAGCAACCTGTCCAGGTCCCATCCCAGCATCTCGGCGCCCCGCTGAATCACATCCCGACTGCAGCCCGCCGCGAAGCGCTTGTCCTTGAACTTCTTTTTCAGGGATTTCAGCTCCATGTCCTGTACGCTCCCGGAGGGCCGCATGAGGGCCGCCGCGCCGATCAGCCCTGTCAGCTCGTCGCAGGCGAACAGCACCTTTTCCATCTCGTGCTCCGGTGCCACATCGGTGCAGATCCCGTACCCGTGGGAGACGACCGCGTGGATGAGTTCCTCGGAGGCATTTCCTTCCCGCAAAAGTTCTGGTGCCTTGCGGCAGTGTTCTTCCGGCCACATCTCGAAGTCGATGTCGTGCAGCAGTCCCACCTGCGCCCAAAATTCGGCATCGTCGCCGTAGCCTAATTTCTCCGCAAAGTATCGCATACAGCCTTCCACCATCAGCGCGTGATGGAGGTGGAACTCATCGTGGTTGTACTTTTGGAGCAGGTCCACCGCCTGCTGTCTCGTGAGATTGGATTCCATTTCTTCACCTTCTTTGTTTTTGCTAACTTGTTCTATTTGTGTTTCATAT
>CAZDUM010000120.1:1954-3320 GCA_964508645.1 uncultured Oscillospiraceae bacterium
GGTCACATGAACCGTTATGAGGTTTGCGTGTCCGCGGCGTGGCGGGCATCGCGCGCTGTGGCGGGGCGCCGGGGGCGCCGGCCTGCTCTCCGTCGCTGCGCTCCAAGTCGACCCTGCCGGCAGCCGGCGACCCCGTGCGTACAGCTGTGTGACGGCGCCGCGCGTGTATAGAAGCAGGCGGGCGGATGGACCGCATGTAACATGCGGAGGCGCGCAGCTCACTGGTTGGCGGCCGGCCTCACTTCCTGCCGCTCGGGAGTTTCGCGGCGGCGCGCTCCTCGCGGGACGGCAGCTGTGCGATGATGATGGCGGCGAAGATGATCAGGCAGCCCACCAGTTCGCGGGCGCTCATGCTCTCGTGGAGGAGGATCGCGCCGCTGATGACCGCGAACACCGACTCCAAACTCAGAATGAGGGAGGCAGCCGTGGGATCGGCATCCTTTTGCGCCACAACCTGGAGCGTATAGGCGACGCCGCAGGACAGGACGCCGCCGTAGAGGATGGGCACCGCGCAGTCGAGAATCGCGTGGATATCCGGGTCCTCGAACAGCAGCATGCACAGCAGTCCGAGGGTGCCGGCCGTGAGGAACTGGATGCAGGAGAGCTTCACGCCGTCTGTCCTCGGCGAGAAGTAGTCGATAATCAGAATGTGGATGGCGAAGACGATGGCGCACAGGAGCACGAGCATGTCGCCGCGCTGGAGGGAGAACGAGGCGTCGGTCATGCAGAGCAGGTAGAGGCCGACGGCGCCCATGCCCACGCAGAGCCACATGATGGGGCGGACCTTTTTTCGGAGGAAAAGGCTGAAGATCGGCACGATGACCACGTAGAGGGTGGTGATGAAGCCCGCCTTGCCGGCTGTCGTGTAGTTGATGCCGAACTGCTGGAGGGAGGAGGCGATGAAAAGGGCTATGCCGCTGCAGAGGCCGCCGGTGAGCAGGGTCCGCCGGTCGTCGGATTTCGCGGGGGCGCTCTGTGCGGAGGTGTCCGGCGTGGGGGCGTCCGGCGTGGGCGTCATGGGCGCGGAGGTCGCCTGCATGGGGGCGGCGGGTGCCGGCTGGGGAGATGGCGTAGGCGTGCCGCCCTGTTCGACGCGCCGTCCTTTTGCTCCGTCCGCCTCTGCGACAGGTGCCGTCTCGGGTGCCGGCTGGCTTTTGGCTGTGCGGTGGCGTGACATGACGAGTATGACGGGGATGAGGACCAGGCCGCCGATAAAGGTGCGGATGCCGTTGTAGGTGAATGGCCCGATGTACTCCATGCCGCTTTTCTGGGCGACGAAGGCGGAACCCCAGATGAATGCTGTCAGCAGGAGGAGCAGGTTGCCTTTCATTTTTTTGCTCATGCGGGTTCCTTTCTGCAGCCGGCG
>CAZDUM010000121.1:0-3241 GCA_964508645.1 uncultured Oscillospiraceae bacterium
CTTCGGCCCGGCGCCGGCCTGCCCTCTACCGCGTCAGTTCCCGGTGGGCGATCACGGCGGTATCCTTGAACAGCAGCTTCGGCGCCTGTCCGCTCGTCAGCTCCGCCAGCGCATAGCCGTATGCACCCCGCGTGCCGCCCGCGACGCGCGCCACCTCCAGGCCGGCCGCCGACAGCTGCCCCGTCAGATACTGCGCCGGCGCCTCGATATCCTTCGTCAGGATGGCGACGCGCGCCTGCGCCAGAGGTCCCAGCTCCACGCGCGGAAAGTTGACCGAATTGACGATGTTGCCGTTCTCAAAGTAGTCACGCAGTTCCTCCACGGCCATGCGCGCGCAGGTATCCTCCGCTTCCTCGGTCGACGCGCCCAGATGCGGCAGCAGCACCACGCCCGGCCGCCCGACGAGCGTATCGTTGGGGAAGTCCGTGATGTACTGAGAAACCTGTCCGGCCTCGATGGCCACCAGCAGGTCCACATCATTGACCAGCTTGTCGCGGGAAAAGTTCAGCAGCACGGTGCCCGGCCGCATGGCGGCGAAGAGCGCTCGGTTGAACATGCCGTTCGTGGCGGGGGTGGCCGGCACATGGATGGTCACATATTCGCTCTCGGCCAGCAGCGCCTCGATATCCGGCAGGACGGAAAGACCCTCCACGCCGGCGTCGGTCACATAGGGATCATAGCCGACGACCCGCATGCCCAGCGCCGCCGCGACGGCCGCCACCTTGCGGCCGATGGCACCCAGCCCCACGACGCCCAGCGTCTTGCCGGCGATCTCCGTGCCGGCGAACTGCGACTTCCCCTTTTCCACGGTCTTGGCGACATCCTCGGTCAGCGTGCCGGCCCAGGAGAGCGCCGCGGGGATGTGGCGGGCCGCCAGGAACAGCGCCGAAATGGTCAGCTCCTTGACGGCGTTGGCGTTGGCGCCCGGCGTGTTGAAGACCACGATGCCCTGCTCGGCACAGCGGTCCAGCGGAATATTGTTGACGCCGGCGCCGGCCCTCGCGATGGCCTTCAGCTGGCTGGAAAATTCCATGTTCAGCATGTCCTGGCTGCGCACCAGGATGCCGTCGGCCTCCTCGACTTTTTCGGTCAGCATGTACGCCTCCGACAGAGCAGTCAGTCCGACCTTAGAGATTTTATTCAGCGTGGCGATACGATACATGTTCCTCTCCCTTCTGCTTCGCCCGATACCTGGCGCGATACTTGCATAATACATCTTTTTGTGTTAATATTGTCAAGTATACCACGTTGCCGAAAGACCGTAAAGTGCCGGGCGTGGAAAAAGTCATCTTACAGGAGGCGATACCAGGCATGCAAACCAAATACGATAGAGTCTACAACTTTTCCGCCGGACCATCCATGCTGCCGCTGCCGGTCCTCGAAAAGGTCCAGAGCGAGCTGCTCAACTATCACGGGAGCGGGCAATCCGTCATGGAGATGAGCCACCGTTCCAAGGAATTTCAAAGGATCGCGGACGAGGCGGAGGCCGATCTGCGCACGCTGCTCGCGGTGCCGGACAACTACAAGGTGCTCTTCGTGCAGGGCGGCGGGACGTTGCAGTTCTCCATGGTGCCGCTCAATCTTTTGCGAAACTCGAAGAAGGCGGACTACGTCATCACCGGCACCTGGGCCAAGAAGGCGTACAAGGAGGCGACGAAGTTCGGCGACATCCGCGTGGCGGCGACTTCGGAGCCCGACACCTTTACCTATATCCCGAAGGTCGGCCGGGAGGATTTCCGCGAGGACGCCGACTACGTGTACATCACCTCCAACAACACCATCTACGGTTCCGCCTACAACTATGTGCCGGATACGGGCGACATTCCGCTGGTGGCCGACATGTCCTCCGAGTTTCTCTCCCGTCCCGTGGACGTCTCCAGGTACGGCATCATCTGGGCCGGGGCGCAAAAGAATGTCGGGCCGGCGGGGCTGACGATCGTCATCGTGCGTGAGGACCTTTTGGGGTTCGCGGGGCCGACGGTGCCCACCTATCTGGACTACAAGGTCCACGCCGACAACGGGTCCATGTACAATACGCCGCCGTGCTTCGCGCTGTATGTGGCGGGGGAGGTCTTTAAGCACCTGCTCGAGACGGGGGGCATCGCCGCCAAGCAAAAGGCGAACGAAGAAAAGGCTGCGATCCTCTATTCGTATCTCGACGAGAGCAGGCTGTTTCGGGCGCCGGTGGCCAGGGAGGACCGCTCGCTGATGAACGTGGTCTTCGTCACGGGCGACGCCGAGCTCGATAAAAGATTTGTGGCCGAGGCGAAGGAGGTCGGCATGATCAATCTCAACGGGCATCGCTCTATCGGCGGGATGCGGGCCAGCATCTATAACGCCATGCCGCGGGAGGGCGTGGAGACGCTGGTCGATTTCATGCGGCGGTTCGAGGCCGAGAATGCCTGAGGCCAGAGGCGCGTGACCTGCGGCGTAGCCCTGGGAGGTGTGACCTGCGGCCAGAGGTGTGTGACGTGCGGGGCATGAAGCCGGCGGCTTGGCGGCGTGTGACCTGCTCCGAACCTCAACATATAGGATTAGTTTTTCTGTCGAAACCACGCGCATGGCCCGTGGATTCTGATGGGCAGATCGAGTACACTACTGTGCAGCCACCAATGTTCAGCTTAATAAATGGAGAGATTTACCCTATGTACTCATTCGACGATCTGAATCCGCAGCTGGGCGAATACATCAAGCAGGCCCGCAAGCAGCGACGCATCACGCAGGAGGACCTGGCGGAGATGGTAGGCCTCTCGCCGAATCATATCTCCAAGATAGAATGCGGCGGCGCCTCCATCAAGGTCGACACCCTGTTCCGCATCTTTCACGCGCTGGGCATGTCGGTCGACCGCTTCCTGGCCCTCTACATCGCGGGCGACGAACTCACACCCGCGACCGGCGACTACTGGCAATCCCTGCGGGAGGAGAAGGACAACTCGCCTCGCTACCGCCTGAAGGAAGCCATCATCGCCATCATAGACACCTTCCCATACGGGATCGATAAGGACGCCAAGAATCCGCCCTCCTGAGACTGCGGATGCCGAGGAGATTGAGGCGCATCCGGCGCTTATGGCAGGGGAAGCATTTTCAATTGGGCGGATTACAATCTGGCGGACGGCTGCCCGGGCCGCGGCGCATGGCCCATCGCCCGCCGCGAGGATGCACGCCTTCCCGTCCTAGGGCGGACACGCGGGCGGGGAAACTCTCAGAGCGTCCCGGATGTGCTTCACGGCCGTCCTGCGCC
>CAZDUM010000122.1:0-851 GCA_964508645.1 uncultured Oscillospiraceae bacterium
GCACCTCGCACAACATCAAAAATGCAAAGAAAATGGTGGAGCGCCTGCAGCCGGAAGTGTGGGATGTGCTGGAGGACGTAATCAAAGAACATCCGGTGATGCTGAACCGCGCGCCCACGCTGCACCGCCTGGGCATTCAGGCCTTTGAGCCGATTCTGGTCGAGGGCAAGGCGATCAAGCTGCACCCGCTGGTCTGCACGGCGTACAACGCTGACTTCGACGGCGACCAGATGGCGGTTCATCTGCCTCTCTCTGTGGAGGCGCAGGCGGAGTGCCGGTTCCTGCTGCTCTCGCCGAACAATCTTCTGAAACCGTCCGACGGCGGCCCGGTGGCGGTGCCGTCCCAGGACATGGTGCTCGGCATCTATTACCTGACGCAGGAGCGTCCGGGCGCACTGGGCGAGGGCAAATTCTTCCGCAGTGTCAGCGAGGCGATCCTGGCCTACGAAAACAAGGCGCTGACGCTGCAGTCCAGGATCAAAGTGCGCATGCGGAAGGTTCTGGAGGACGGCACGGCGCTGCAGGACACCGTCGAATCGACGCTCGGCCGTTTCCTGTTCAACGAAATTCTCCCGCAGGACCTCGGCTTTGTGGACCGCACGGTTCCGGGCAACGAGCTCAAGCTCGAAGTGGATTTCCTCGTGAACAAAAAGGGTCTGAAGCGGATTCTGGAGCAGGTCATCAACACCCACGGCGTGACGAGGACGGCGGAGGTGCTCGACGACATCAAGGCGACCGGATACAAATATTCGACGCAGGCCGCCATGACTGTTTCCATCTCGGATATGACGGTTCCGCCGGAGAAACCGGCGCTGATCCAGAACGCGCAGGATACCGTGGACCGCATCACG
>CAZDUM010000122.1:861-2678 GCA_964508645.1 uncultured Oscillospiraceae bacterium
CGGACGAAAAACTTACCCAGGCGCTGCTCGCCGGGCTTGACAAATACAACAATATTTTCTTGATGGCGGATTCCGGGGCCCGCGGCTCCGAAAAGCAGATCAAGCAGCTCGCCGGCATGCGCGGCCTGATGGCGGACACCACGGGCCATACGATCGAACTTCCGATTAAATCCAATTTCCGCGAGGGCCTGGACGTGCTGGAGTACTTCATGTCCGCGCATGGCGCCCGCAAGGGCCTGTCCGACACGGCGCTGCGCACGGCGGACTCCGGATATCTGACAAGGCGTCTGGTGGACGTCTCGCAGGAGCTGATCGTCCGTGAGGTGGACTGCTGCGAGGGTCGGGACGAGATTCCGGGCATCTATGTGAAGGCGTTCACGGACGGCCGGGAGGAGATCGAGAGCGTACAGGAGCGCATCACCGGGCGCGTGTCCTGCGAGACGATCTGCGACGGAAACGGGGAAGTCATCGTCAGGGCCAACCACATGATTACGCCGCGGCGCGCGGCCCGCATTATGAAGGACGGCGTCGGCGCGGACGGGAAACCCTACGAGCGGATCAAGATCCGCACGATCCTCACCTGCCGTTCCCGCACCGGCGTGTGCGCGAAATGTTACGGCGCGAATCTGGCCACCGGCGAATCCGTGCAGGTGGGCGAGTCGGTCGGCATCATCGCCGCCCAGTCCATCGGCGAGCCAGGCACACGTGGCCGGCGGCGACATCACACAGGGTCTTCCCCGCGTGGAGGAGCTGTTTGAGGCGAGGAAGCCGAAAGGGCTTGCGATCATCACCGAGATCGCCGGCACGGCCACGATCCGCGACACGAAGAAGAAGCGCGAAGTCATCGTCACGAACGACGAGACCGGCGAATCCAAAACCTACCTGATTCCTTACGGTTCGCGCATCCGCGAGGTGGACGGGCAATACCTGGAGGCGGGCGACGAGCTGACCGAGGGAAGCGTCAACCCGCATGACATTCTCCGGATCAAGGGCATCGAGGCCGTGCAGGACTACATGCTGCGCGAGGTGCAGCGCGTGTACCGCCTGCAGGGCGTGGAGATCAACGACAAGCACATCGAGGTGATCGTGCGCCAGATGCTGAAGAAAATCCGTGTAGAATCCGCCGGCGACAGCACGGTGCTGCCCGGCATCTCCATGGATGTGCTGGATTTCAACGATATGAATGAGGCGCTCATCGCCGAGGGCAAGAAGCCGGCGGAGGGCAAGCAGGTGATGCTGGGGATCACCAAGGCCTCTTTGGCGACCAACTCCTTCCTCTCGGCCGCTTCCTTCCAGGAGACGACCAAGGTGCTGACGGAGGCCGCCATCAAGGGCAAGGTGGATCCGCTGATCGGACTGAAGGAAAATGTCATCATCGGCAAGCTGATCCCGGCCGGCACCGGCATGAAGCAGTACCGCAGCGTGAAGCTGGATATCGATGAGGCGTGGGAGGAGCAGAAAGCCCGCATGGCCGAGGAGGAAGCGGCCCGCAAGGCGGCTGAGGAGGAGGCGCGCCGCAAGGCGGCCGAGGAAGCCCGTGCCAAGAAGGAGATGGCTTCGTATGTGGCGCCGGAGACGGAAGAAAGCGAGGACGCGGAGCTGACGGACGATCTGGTGGATTAATATGAGATAGAAGAGGATGCCTATGTAGAGGACGGATACACGGAGCCGGACGAAAAAGAAGACCCTTATCCGGAAGAGGAGGCGGAGGATTATTTTGAGAGGGACGGCGCGCTGCCCGATCCGTTTTTGATGCGGGACATGGAAAAGGCGGTAACGCTTCTTCTTCAGCATATCGAAAAAAAACACGCCATTCT
>CAZDUM010000122.1:2688-3122 GCA_964508645.1 uncultured Oscillospiraceae bacterium
GAGGAGGAAGCCGAGGCGGAGGCCTTTGCCCGGGCGCTGGAGGCCGGAGCGGACAAGAGCCGCGCATCGGCCCGGGAAGAGTAACTGTTATGAGCCCCGTGGCGGGCGCCGAACCCGCCCGCGGGGCTTTTCGACATTCCAAAGAAGCGCGCAGGAGGCCGGAGCGGGGCCGGCGGAGGATGCGGGGCGCAGATTGTTCCGCAGTGGAAGAAAGGACGGGAATATGAGAGATTTTTTGAAGAGCAGCCGTTTGGACCACGTCTATTACGACATCCGCGGCCCGGTCGTGCAGGAAGCCAACCGCATGAGTGATGCCGGCGAGGATATCCTGAAATTAAATATCGGCAACCCGGCTCCTTTCCAGGTGTATGCGCCGGATGAACTGGTGCAGGAGCTGAGCCGCAATCTGTGGAAGACGGAAGGATACTCCGAAT
>CAZDUM010000123.1:0-3061 GCA_964508645.1 uncultured Oscillospiraceae bacterium
CCGTGCGGGATGCGTGATGTGGGAAAGGTGATGAAGGACCGGAGCATGAAGGAAGATCGGAAGAAGGAGACTGTGGAGAAGCGGGAAAAGGAGATGCGCGACCGGCAGACGGAGGTCCGGGCGCAGGGTGGTCAGGGCGTGACGGACGTGACAGCAGAGGAAAGCGGCCCGGCCCCGCAGGAGACCCTTGGGGCAGCTGCGGGCGGTGCGGAGACGAGCGTGGACCCGGCCGCACCGGAGAAGCTGGAGAATAATCCGGAGAACAAGATGGGCGTCATGCCGGTCAAGAAGCTGCTCTGGAGCATGGCCTGGCCGGCCATCCTGTCCATGAGCATCAATGCCCTGTACAATGTCGTCGACAGCATGTTCGTCTCGCGGCTGAACGAGGACGCCTTCACGGCGCTGTCCATCGTCAACCCCGTGCAGATGATGATCATCGCCGTGGCCGTGGGCAGCGGCGTCGGGGTCAACTCGCTCATCTCCCGCCGCCTGGGCGCGAAGAACCAGCAAGCGGCCGATCAGGCTGCCGGCACCAGCATTCGTATCGGCGTCTTCAACTATCTCATCTTCCTGGCGATCGGGCTGCTGGCGACGGTGCCCTTCGTACGCTTCTACGCGGACCCCGGCACGCAGATTTACGACTATGCGATCACATACATGCGCATCATCTGCTGCGGCAGCCTCTTCATCCACGTCCAGTGCATACTGGAGAAGGTCCTGCAGGCCACGGGCAACATGGTGGCACCCATGATCTGCTCGCTCACGGGCGCCATCACCAACATCATCCTGGACCCGATCCTCATCTTCGGCCTCCTCGGCGCGCCTGCGATGGGCGTAGCGGGGGCGGCGCTCGCCACCATCATCGGGCAGTTTCTCGGGATGTCGATCGGTCTCCTCATCATGCTGCGGGGCAATCACCTGGTCAAGATACAGCTGCGCGGCTTTCACTATGACTGGAAGGTGGTCGCCGACATCTACAAGGTGGGTCTGCCCTCCATCGTCATGCAGTCCATCGGCTCGGTCATGTTCGTCTTTTACAACCGCATCCTTTCGGACTACTCCATGACGGCGGTGGCGGTCCTGGGCGCCTATTTCCGCATCCAGTCCTTCGTCTTCATGCCGGTCTTCGGCCTGAATCAGGGCGCCATGCCCATCATCGGCTACAACTACGGGGCGAGGAACCGGCAGCGGCTCATGGACACCTACAAGCAGGCGCTGCGCATCGCCTTCCTCGTGATGGGCACGGGCCTGCTGATATTCCAGCTATTCCCCAAATACCTCCTGTACATCTTCAACGCCTCCGAGGAGATGCTCAGCATCGGTGTGCCGGCACTGCGCATCATCAGCCTCTGTTTTCTCCCGGCGGCCTTCGGCATCATCACGGGCACCTTGTTCCAGGGCACGGGCCACGGCATGATGAGCCTGTATGCCTCCGTCCTGCGGCAGTTGGTCGGGATTCTGCCCCTGGCCTACATCCTGATCCGCATCGGTGGCGTGACCCTCTCCTGGGCGGCCTTCCCGCTGGCGGAGCTCCTCGGTCTGGCGTATTCGGCGCTGGGCCTGAGATGGCTCTACAAGCGGGAAATCAAGAACCTGTGACGACCGCGCGGGAGGCTTTTAGCGTATTTTTAGCATGCGGCATCGAGGTGCGCGTGCTACAATATTATCGGCTTTCGGCATTGTATTCATGCGTTTCAAGGCGCCTAGGCGCGGCCTGCCGTGCGGCGCAGGCGAGAGGGAAGTGCGGATATGAGACTGGGAATCGACATCGGCTCCACCACCGTGAAACTGGTGCTGATGGATGAGGATACAAACATCATATATCGACGTTACGAGCGGCACATGTCCAGCGTGTTCGAGAAGGTTTCCGCGCTGCTCGCGGACCTCATGGAGGAAAAGGGCGATCTGCAGGTCAAGGTCGTCATCACGGGGTCCGGCGGTCTGGCCCTCTCGGAGAACATCGGCGCCCGCTTCGAGCAGGAGGTCATCGCCTGCGCGGAGGCCGTCAACCGTCTGATCCCGGAGACGGATGTGGCGATCGAGCTGGGCGGGGAGGATGCGAAGATCACCTTCTTCGGGCGCACCGTCGAGCAGCGGATGAACGGCACCTGCGCCGGCGGCACGGGTGCGTTCATCGATCAGATGGCGATCCTGCTCAATACCGACGGAGACGGTCTCAACGAGGCCGCCAAGCACTATACGATGATCTATCCCATCGCGGCCCGCTGCGGCGTGTTCGCCAAGACGGATATTCAGCCCCTCATCAACGAGGGGGCGGCCATCGAAAATCTGGCGGCCTCCATCTTTCAGGCTGTCGTCAACCAGACGATCAGCGGGCTGGCGTGCGGGCACCGGATTCAGGGCCATGTGGCCTTTCTGGGCGGGCCGCTCTCCTACATGTCGGAGCTCAGAAAGCGCTTCATCGAGACGCTGCACCTAACCCCCGAGCAGGTCATCTTTCCCGAAGATTCCAAGTATTTCGTCGCCATCGGGGCGGCGTATCTGGCGGAGAATGTACACCCCGTTTCGATCAGCGAGATCCTGCACCGCATCGATGCGGCGGGCCCCGCATGCGGCGGCAGCGCCAAGCGCATCGAGCCGCTGTTTCGGGATGAGGCGGAGTATGCCGCCTTCGAGGCGCGGCACGCCAGGGCGCGGGTCGAGCGGCGGCCGCTCAGCGAGGCGAAGGGTGTCTGCTTTTTGGGCATCGACGCCGGCTCCACCACGACGAAGAGCGCGCTCATCGACGGCGAGGGGCGCCTGCTCTATGACTTTTACAAGAACAACGAGGGAAACCCGCTGGAGACCACGCGGGAGATGCTGCGGGACCTGTATGCGAAGCTGCCGCCGGATGTCGTCATCGGGCGCACCGTGGTCACGGGCTACGGAGAGGGATTGATGCAGGCTGCCTTCCAGGCGGACGAGGGTATCATCGAGACCATGGCGCACTACCGGGCCGCGGCGGCCTTCCAGCCGGAGGTGGATTTCATCCTCGATATCGGCGGGCAGGACATGAAATGCATGCGCATCAAGGACGGGGCCATCTACAGCATCATGCTCA
>CAZDUM010000124.1:0-2962 GCA_964508645.1 uncultured Oscillospiraceae bacterium
CCGGCAGCCGGATACACGGCCAGCGATGTGCCGCCTATGATGAGCATGTCCGCCGCCGCGATGGCCCTGACCGCCCCTTCCAGACACGTCTCGTCGAGCGCCTCCTCGTACAGCACCACATCCGGTTTCACCACGCCGCCGCAGCGCTTGCAGCGGGGCACGCCGTCCTCATCCCACGTGCTCTGATCCAGCACCTCCGCCAGCGTGTGGAAGCAGCGGCATTTCATGCAGTAGTTGCGAAGGACAGAGCCGTGCAGCTCGAACACCGTGCGACTGCCCGCCTTTTGATGCAACCCGTCGATATTTTGCGTGACGACCGCCTTGACCTTCCCCGCCGCCTCCAGCCTTGCCAGCGCCAGATGCGCCGCGTTGGGCTCGGCCTCGGGGTGGATGAGATTCTTGCGATAGTAGTCGAAGAATATCTTTTGCCGCTGCATGAAAAAACTGTGGGACAGCATCTCCTCCGGCGCATAGCCGTATGCAGCCTTCGCGTGATACAGCCCGCTCTCGGAGCGAAAATCCGGGATGCCGCTCTCGGTGGATACCCCGGCACCGCCGAAGAACACGACCGAGCGGCTTTCATCCAGCAGCGCTTTCAGCCTTTCATCCATGTGCAACCTCCTGCGGGCGCATGCACAAGGCACGCCCCTATGTAGGATACCCCGCCACGGGTCTTTTGTCAAGGCGGCTCACTGCAGCAGCTCGGACTCGCCCAGCGTCGGATCGAAGAACTCCTGCTCCGTGAGAGAGCGGAAGTGCAGGACGTAGTTTTCGGGCAGGCGGCTGGGCGCATACCCGGTGACCTCCTTGAAGACCCGGTTGAAATTCCGCAGGGTGTTGAAGCCGCTTCGCGCCATCAGCGCCGTCATGGTGATGTCCGGCTCCGCCGCGAGGATTTCCACGGCCCTGGCGATGCGCGCCGCGTTGAGGTATTCGGAGAAGGTCATGCCGGAGGTGCGCTTAAAGAAGCGGGAAAAGTAGGCCTCGGACATATTCATGTACGCCGCGGCATCGTGGAAGGTGATCTCGTCGCAGGACTGCTCGATCATGACCAGCAGATTCTTGTACCGGTCGAGGAAGCGGACCTTCTTGCTGTGCACCTGCGTGACCTCCTGCGCCCGCAGAAGATCCACGATCAGCCCCGCCATGTCGGCGTTCATCTTTTCCGCATAGAACGGCTTCTCATCCTGCTCCTCGCGGTAGATTCTGTTCATGCGCTCGAAGGCGCCGCAGCTGTCCGGAAAACGGGCGTAAAGCGGCCTGACCTGCGCCGTGCCCGGGCTCAGGGATGCGTCATACTGCGCCACGAGCAGGTAGCTGTCCGGCCCGCTGACGATATGGTGGACGGTCTCCCCTTCGCAAAAGATGCATTCCCCGGCCCCGATGGAGCATGTCTCATCGTCTAAGGATACCGACGCGCTGCCGCCCCCGCAGACGATCAGCTCGTTTTCGAGATGCCAGTGGGGCACATTGTTCAGGCCGCGGTATTTCCCGACCCACACGTGGCAGCTGTCCGAAAAGTGCCGCCGCTCAAACTTGGCGATCATCGCCGACCCTCCCCTCTGTCCGCGCGAAGGTATTCTCGAAGGTATATGCGGCGAAGCGGTGAAACGGCTGCCATGGTTTCATCACGGAGTCGGCAAAATCCGGACGGTTCGGGCTGTCCGGCGGAAACTCCGGCTCCACGGCAAAGCCCTGGTTTATGTGATGCGGGGCGCGAAGGCCCGTGCCGGTGTAGAGCTGCAGCGCCGGATAGTCGGTCGTCAGGGTCAGGCGCACGCCGCCGGCCTCGGCCACGCAGGCGAGGCGGGCGGTGGAGGTTTGCGGTGCTACCGGGATCGCCGCCGCATCGGAGGTTTGTGGCTCCGCCGGGACAGCTGGGGTAGCACCGGCTGCGGCAAAGGCATCGGTGGATGCGGCAGCCATAGCGGATGTGGAGGCTGCCGAGGCGGGAGCGGGAGTTGCCGAAGCTGATACATCGACGCCGGCGGAAAGGATGAAGCAGTCGTCGTAATCCCTGCCGATCGCCCGCGGCGCGTTGAAATCAAACGCCCCCGCGCAGTCCCCGAGCTCCCCCGTCGGGATCAGGTCCGCATCGGTGACGACGTAATGCCGGGCGGGGATCCGCAGGATGGTGGGAAGGATGCTCTCCGTGCCGCCGAGGGTAAAGTAGATGTGGCTGGTCGGGCCGTAGACCGTCTCCGCATCCGCGACGCCCTCGAAGTCGATGCGCATCGTCCCGCCGAGGACGGAGTAGGTGACGGCGGCGAGCAGGTTTCCGGGATAGCCGTTGTCCCCGTCGGGCGAGAAAAGGGTGAACCGGACCGCGTCCCTGCCGAAGGGCATCGCCTCCCACCGCCTCGCGCTGAAGGCGAGCGGTCCTCCGTGAAGCTGATTTTCCTTTTCGTTGGCCTGCAGCCTGTAGCGCCTGCCGCCGAGGGTAAAGCTGGCGCCGCCGATGCGGTTTGCGTACCGGCCGACGATGGCCCCGATATAGGAGCCGCCCGCGAGATAGCCCGCGGGGCTGTCATAGCCGAGGATCATCTCCCTGCCCTGGAAACGCACGCTCGTCGCGGTGGCACCCAGCGTGGTCACGGTGACAGCGAGAGCCTCGCTTGCAATCGTATATTTCTCATAGTCGCCAAAATCGGATCGCTCTATCATCCTGAGATCTCCTTTCACCTGCGGGCCTGTCGCCGGCCGGCGCAGATCGCCCGCGGGCGCCCGCCGCCGGGCAGACGCCCGCGCATTCTGTTTCGCACCTGACGTCGCGTGGCCGGCCCGCCTCTGCCGCCTGCGCGGCGGTTATACATCCTGCTCCTCTTTTACGCCGTATGACCGATCCATACCTGCCGCCGTCTGTGCGGCGGCTGTACATCCCGGCCCGCCTCCGGCGCCGCGCGGCCTGCGCCGGTCGTATGACATGGAACATTATAGGGTATAGGACAATAAATGTCCAGCG
>CAZDUM010000125.1:0-2908 GCA_964508645.1 uncultured Oscillospiraceae bacterium
GGCGGGCTGCCCGATGATGTCGGACAGGTTCTCTCGTATCTTCTCCGCCACGTCCGGCTTGTTCATCGTGTACAGGTGGATGGCGTGGATGCCGTTGGCGATCAGGTCGATGATCTGCTCCGTGGCATAGGCGATGCCCGCCTGCTTCATGGCCTTGGGGTCGTGCCCGAACCTATCCACGATGTTCTTGAAGCGCGTGGGCACATAGGTGCCGGAGAGTTTGGTCACATTGGCGATCTGATTCGCGTTCGTGATGGGCATGATGCCCGGAATCACGGGTACGGTGATGCCCCGCTCGCGGATTCGGTACAGAAAATTATACAGCACATTGTTGTCGAAGAACATCTGGGTCGTGAGAAAATCCACGCCGCTGTCGACCTTGATCTTCAGGTTGGCGATATCGTCGGCCTTGTGCGCGCACTCCACGTGCCCCTCCGGGTAGCAGGCCGCTCCCACGCAGAAATCCCCCGCTGCCTTGATCTCCGCCACGAGGTCGCTGGCGTACCGGTAATCGGCGCCCGCGGGATAGTCGCTGCCCTCTGGAATATCCCCGCGCAGGGCCAGGATGTTCTCGATGCCGGCCTCCCGCATCTCTCCGATGGTGCGCCGCACCTGCGCGCGGCTCGCGGAGACGCACGTCAGATGCGCCAGGGAGGTGACGTGGAGGTCGTTTTGCACGTGCGCGGCGATCCGGACCGTGTTGTCCCCGGTGCCGCCGCCGGCGCCGTAGGTGACGCTCATAAAATCCGGCCGGCCCAGGCTGAGCCTGTCTATCGCCGACAGGATGGGTTCGAAGGGCATGCCCTTCTTCGGCGGGAAAACCTCGTAGGAGAACTTGATGCCGTCGCCCGCCAAAATATCCTTGATCTTCACCTTTTCCGCCTTCTTCCTGCCCGGGTCCGGCGCATCCGGTCCCGGCGTTCCTGCATCCTGTGTCGCGCGGGTGCCATATGGCGTTCCCGCACCCTATGTCATCGACGGCTCGAATCCCTCGAATATCGGGGCCGCGCCCATGCGCTCCGCCGTCTCCACATCCTCCTGGCAGCGCAGCGTCCAGAGAAAGAGCGGTTTCCGGTAGCGATTCAGGTCCACGAGCGCCCGATCCCGAAAACAGAAGGACACGAAGTCAGGACACCCTATACGGTAAACCAGCAGATTTCGCACCAGAAGATCCTCGCCCCAGGTCAGGAACCTGCCCCGCCGCTTGTTGAAGATCTCCGCCAGCTGCCCGCGCACCACGTCCGGCCGGTGCTTGCCGAGCCAGTAGACGGCCACGGGGCTGAAGGACTCGATGCAATACAGCGCCCCCGGATACCGCTCCACATACGCGTCCAGCCTCTGTGTCGCCTCCCGGCAAAGGTCCCGCGTCGCATAGGTTCCATCGGCCCGCTTGCCGGCCTTGATCTCGACCAGGATCGGCACCCGGCCCGCCACCATCTCGAGCACGTCCTCAAAAGCCGGAATCCGCTCGTCGCTCTCCTCCAGCGGATGCGACTGCGCCTCCTCGAGCGTGATATCCTCTATGATCAGGTCCGCACCGGCCGTGCGGGTCAGGTTGCTGTCGTGGATGACCGCCATCCTGTTGTCCGCGGTCAGATGTATGTCCAGTTCAATGGCATAGCCCGCCTCCACCGCACGGGAGAAGGCCGCCATGGAGTTTTCCGGTATCTCGGGCTTCCGATGCAGGCCGCGGTGGGCATAGCGATATGTCAGCAGCTTGGCCAGTCTCTCCTCTTTCGTCATCTACACTACCTCTCATCGTCCCCGCAGGCCATCCCCGCCGCGCATCCATCCATCCTTCTGGCCGGAGCGCGGGCCGGGACGCGATCCCTCCGACCGGGAAAATGTGCGGGAGCGCGATTCTTTTGCTCGGAAAACACGCCGGGACGCGATCCTTCCGACCGAAATGGTCCATGCCGGGACGCGATCCCTTCGACCGGGAAAATGTGCGGGGCGCGATTCTTTTACGCAGAAAACACGCCGGGACGCGATCCTTCCGGGTGGCGCAGCCGGGAAACGCCCTCGCAGCCCCCTCAGCAGCCCCCCAGAAAATTCCGCCAGATCTCCTCTACGGACGTCGCCACATAGGTCGGCTTGACATCGCTCTTTTCCAGATCCGCCAGCGTCCCCTCACCCGTGAGCACGAACACCGTGTCGATGGCGGCGCGCTGCCCGCAGGCGATGTCCGTATACAGGCGATCCCCCACCAGCACCGCGTCCGCCTCCGTGAGCCCGAAGCGCCTGAGCGCCATGCGGACCATGTCCGGGCGCGGTTTGCCGACGACATACGGTTCCCTGCCGGTAGCCCGTTTCAGCATTTCGCAAAAGCTGCCGCAGTCAGGCACGTACCCCCATGCGGTCGGGCAGACCCAGTCGGGGTTCGTCGCAAAATATGGAATCCCCGAGGTCAGCAGTTTGCAGGCGTCTTCCAACTTCTGGAACGTCAGCTCCCGATCGAAGCCCACCACCAGAATCTCCGCGCGCCCGGGGCCGCCCACAGCCCTCGTCATGGTGAAGCCCGCCTCCCAAAAGGTCTCCTTCAGGGAGGACGTGCCGACGATGTAGACGGGGCGGCCGCCTGCGCCCGGGCCGTAGCGATGCGCGAGCTCCATGCACAGAGCCTCCGCGGAGGTGAGAACATTTTCGGGCCCGGCCGGAATCCCCAGGCGCGTCAGCTTTTGCAGGTAGTCCTGGACATTCCGGGAGGAATTGTTCGTCAGGAAGATGTAGTCGCCGCCGCGCCGGCGCACGGCGTCGAGAAAATCCAGCGCATGCGGCAGCAGCGTGTCGTCCAGATAGACCGTGCCGTCCATGTCTAAAAGCCAAAGCCGCTTGTCACCAAGCGGCACCGCACCTGTCCGATCGTGTTCCACCGGCATCGAGCCACCCCCTGCCGCCGCGCAGCCAT
>CAZDUM010000126.1:0-1404 GCA_964508645.1 uncultured Oscillospiraceae bacterium
CGAAGGCTACCACGCCGTCACCGAGGCGGATGTGGCGGCGCTCAGAGACATCGTCGGGGCGCCGGAGCGCGTCCTCACGCAGGACGCCATCAGCGAGGAATACGGCCACGACGAGCTGGGCGGCGTCAGCCGGATGCCGGATGTTCTGATCCGCCTCTCGTCCACGGAGGAGACGGCGTCCATCCTGGCCTACGCCGACGTGCACCGGATTCCGGTGACGGTCCGCGGCAGCGGCACGGGTCTGGTCGGCGCGGCGGTGGCCATCGAAGGCGGCATTCTCCTGGAGACCACCGAGATGAACCGGATTTTGGAGCTGGACCGCGAGAACCTGACGGTCACCGTCCAGCCCGGCGTACTGCTGATGGACCTGGCCGCCTTCGCGGAGGAGAACGACTTTCTCTACCCGCCCGATCCCGGCGAGAAGTCCGCCACCATCGGCGGCAATCTCTCCACCAATGCCGGCGGTATGCGCGCCGTCAAGTACGGCGTGACCCGCGACTATGTGCGGGCCCTGACGGTGGTCCTGCCCACTGGCTCCGTCCTCCACCTCGGCGGCAAGGTGGCGAAGAACAGCACCGGCTATGACCTGAAGGATCTGATCGTCGGCTCCGAGGGCACCCTGGGGGTCATCACCGAGGCGGTGCTGAAGCTCGTGCCCCTGCCCCGCATCTCCGTGAGCCTGCTGGTGCCGTTCCCCGACATGAAGAGCGCCATAGAAGCCGTGCCGCAGATCTTTTGCTCCAAAGTCATCCCCACGGCCATCGAATACATGTCGCGGGACACCATCCTTTTCTCGGAGAACTATCTGGGCAAGAAATTCCCCGACAAGAGAAGCCCCGCCTACATTCTGCTGACCTTCGACGGCAATTCCCAGGCCCAGGTGGATGCGGACCTGCAGACGGTGGCCGATCTGTGCCTGGAGCTGGGCGCGCCGGATGCCTATATCGTGGATACGGAGGAGCGGAAGAAATCGGTCTGGTCGGCCCGCGGCGCCTTCCTCGAAGCCATCAAAGCCTCCACCACGCAGATGGATGAGTGCGATGTGGTCGTGCCCGTCAACCGGGTGGACGAATTCATCCTCTTCACCCATCAGCTGGCCGAGGAGACCGGGCTTCGCATTCCCAGCTTCGGCCATGCCGGCGACGGGAATCTCCACGTATACGTCTGCCGGGACAGCCTGGACGAGCGGGCCTGGAACGAAACCCTTTCTCTCTGCTTCGATCGGATGTATGCCAAGGCGGAGGAACTGGGCGGCCTGGTTTCCGGCGAACACGGCATCGGCTATGCCAAACGGGCGTATATGCGGCGCCAGTACGGCGAGGAGCAGATAAGGCTGATGCAGGGCATCAAGCGCGTCTTCGACCCCCACCTGATCCTGAATCCGGATAAGGTGTGCTTTTAGGA
>CAZDUM010000126.1:1504-2800 GCA_964508645.1 uncultured Oscillospiraceae bacterium
CCTGGTCGCGCCCACTTCCGGCAAAATCCGGAAAGACCCGGCGCTCACCTTCGGCGCGCTGATCGAATCGCCCGGGTTCATGTTCGACCAATCCGGCCTGTGCAACCTGGAATATCTGGCTTCCCTGAACCGAAAGATCGGCAGGGATCTCATCCTGTCGTATCTGAAGGAGTTCGGCCTGTATGAAGCCCGAAACAAGGCGGTGAAAAAGTATTCGCTGGGGATGCAGCAGAAGCTGGGCATCATCCAGGCGATCATGGAATCGCCGGATGTGATCATCTTGGATGAGCCCTTCAACGGATTGGACGACGACAGCCTGGTGCTGGTGCAGGAAAAGCTACGGAAAATACGGGAACAGGGGGAGGCGGTCATCATCATGGCCTCCCACGACAGGGAGATCGTGGAGGATCTGTGCGACGAGATCCTGCACATGGCCAGCGGCCGCATCACCGACGTGGAAACGCCTGGGGCCACAGCCGCGGTCTGACCGCAGCGCGGCATGAACGCACCGTCATCCGCCGAGAACCGCCGTGTGCCCGCGGCATGGGCACGGCATGGACAGGGTGCAGGCGCCTCGTGATCCGCCGGCGCGTTCACACAGGTGCGTCCGGCGGCCGCTTCACAGCCGCGCCCGAATCCAGGCGAACCGGCGGTCGCGCAGGTCGTAGGGATGCCCCACATCCCGCAGCGTCGCCTGATGCGAGTCGCTGCCGATGGACGCGCTGAGGCCGTGGCGGTCCAGGATCGCCCCGATCATGGCCACCTCCGCCGCCGTATGCTTCGGCGTGATCAGCTCCACGGTCTGCACGCCTAAGGAAAGGATGAATGCCTCCACCTCGGACGCCTCCATCCCCGCCAGCGATTCCATCGGATGGGCGAACACCGGCACGCCCCCGGCCGCGAGGACCGTCTCGATGACCGTCTGCGCCGGCACGCTGTGATTTTGCGCCTTATAGGCGGCATTGTACCGATTCCAGAAGGCGGCCGGATCGACGCCGGACGGCAGCCGGACGTGAAGCCGGCACGGATTCTGCGGAAGGCCCTCGGTGGAAAGCCCGTTCTCCTGCAAAATCTCCGTCAGCTTGGCGATGCGCAGGTTTCGGATTCGCTGCACGAGGGCGTTTAAGGCGGGGTCCTTCGGATCGAAATCGTACCCCAAGATCTCCATGTTGCGCCCCTTATGGTGGCAGCAGATCTCCACGCCGGCCATGGCCCTGGCGGCGCCGAACCGGCCCGGCGCATACGCCGACGGATCGAAGATGTGTTCGTGGTCCGTGATGGCCACCAGCCGGTAGC
>CAZDUM010000127.1:0-2798 GCA_964508645.1 uncultured Oscillospiraceae bacterium
CCGCCCTGCTCCTGCGGCTGACCCGTGCCGGAAGGGCCTTCCACAGCTTCGGTTATATCTTGAGATAATGTTTCGCCGGCAGCGGGCAGTTCTGCATCCGAAGCAGCCCCGGACGTCTCATCTTTTGCGCCGGACATCCCCCACGCCCCTCCGGAGGAGGCCGAATCCTCTAGGGCATCCGCCGAAGGTACCGCCGTTTCCGCACCCAGAACCGGCAGAGGCAGCAGGGTCATTGAGCCGATGAGCGCCGCCGTCAGCAGAAAATTTGCGATTTTCCTCATGTAGCATGTCTCCTTTCGAACCACATATTTTAAACTACATAGGCAGTAAAAAGCCTACACAATGTATTAAATTGTAGCAGTCTCGCCCATATAATTCAAGTAAAAATAAATTGTAAGGGCGTGATTTTTTGAACTCCTTGAACTATTACGAGATCGGGCGGCGGGTACGAAAATATCGCAAGGCGCTCGGCCTGTCGCAGGAAGACCTGGCCGAGCAGGTGGACATCTCCCTCACGCACATGAGCCACATCGAGACGGGCAATACGAAGCTGAGCCTGCCCGTGCTGGCGGCGCTGGCGAAGGCATTGGGGGTGCATACGGACGATCTGCTGTTCGACAGGAGGGCGGAGGCCGGCCTCGCATACTGTGAAGAGGTGCTCCAGGTCCTAAGCGACTGTTCTGCCTCCCAGTTAGCCGTGATTCTCGATACGGTCAAGGCCTTCAAAGTCGCCGTTCGCAGGCATTTGGACGCGCCCGTTCCCGCCTCGAGCGACCTGCAGCAGACCCGCCGGGAATAGGTGCGCGGGGGCGGGCAAGCCACAGGCGCGCCATCGGTGCGATCCGACCGCGCCGCCGCGCAATCCGGACACGAAAAAACCCGAGATGCTTCTCACATCCCGGGTTTTAGATGGTGCGGTCTAAGGGATTCGAACCCCCATGGTCTCCCACACGGACCTGAACCGTGCGCGTCTGCCAATTCCGCCAAGACCGCCCGCATCGGCGCCCCTCCGAACGCACAACTGATTATACTATACCGCACTGCAAAAAGCAAGCACGATTTATTCCCACGGCCCAAATTCGGTGAAATTCGGCGAGGGCCGCCGCAGGCGCGGAATTTCAACGGAAACAGCCTCCCACGCGGCACTCGCGCGACATATACGCGACATATAAAAGGCCCGGTGATTTCTCAGTGATTTCTAAGAAACCGCACGAGCAGCCACACGAGCCACAACCCTCCCGTCGCGAACACCAGGACGAAATCGAGCATGAGCCCGAATATCCCGCGCTTTTTCTCACCGCTTCTTGTTCTTTCCATGTTTCAAACCCTCCGCAGCCTTCTTGCCGATGGCATCGGGATCGATGCGCTTCGTCGGAATATCAACCTGCTGCAAGCCCTGCTCCTTTCTCCACGCTTCGTATCTGTCGATCTCGGTCTTGCACTGTTTCATGACCAGGGTAAGCACCGCCGCATCATCCAGATATCCCACAACAGGTACGACATCGGGAAGGATATCCGAGAGAACCACGACATAGATGATGCCGACTATGATCGTCGCGATCGACCCATACGAAATATCCGTGTACTTACGCAGAATATAGGATCGCACAAGCGAAACGAGAGCGGGAAGATACGCAAAGACGCCTCCGACAACCGGCACATCCGTCAGCATTTTCTCTGCCTTCTGCAAGAGCAGCTCGATCTTCTCATCATCCTGCAAAATATCTTTGATCTTGTCGGCATTCCCGTTGACCCAGTCTCTGAATTTGCCGCCGGCGTCTTTTGCCTCGCTTTCGACGGCATCTATCAGACTATCAATCTTGTCCTTCGCATCCTTGACCATCTTCGGGGTTCTGATGGTTTTCTTCACAGACGGACGCTCTCCTAGATGTATTTTCGGAGATTTTACGCGCCTTTGCATCGATTGCACCCTTCATTTCTCGCTTTATTTTTCGTCCATCCGCTCCGGCGAAGCTGGACTGCCTGTCACCTGCCGCCCCCGGTCGCCGCCCGCTCAGCGAAATTCGATCTCCGGCTGCTTCAACCGGATCGGGACGTAGAGATACGCCTCCTTGGGCCAGCCCACCAAAAGACAGCCGTAAAAAGAGTGACCGTCCGGCAGGGGGAACATCGCCCGGAGCGCCGGTATTTTATTCAGAAAACGACGCAGGTACCCCGCCCAGCAGCAGCCGAGCCCCCTGGCCTGCAGCCACAGGTCCGCATAGTCCAGCGCCAGCGCCGTGTCCTGCTCCGGATTGATGGCATTGTCCCGCGCATAGGCCAGAATCAGGTTGGTGGCGTTGCCGAGGACCATGTTGTTGCCCCGCGCATACTCGCTCGCAACCTCCGGACTCTCGCCCGTCTCGCGAACATGGTCCAGGATGCAGCCCATGATCCACTCGACGGTCTCCCGCCCCTGCACGACGATGTACTTCACCGGATGCTGATTCTTCGCGCTGGGCGCCCAGGCCGCCGCCGTCAGTGCACCCCGCAGCAGCGCCGGGTCCACCGTCTCCTCGCGAAAATCCCTGTAGGAACGCCGCAGCCGCATGAAATCGTCCAGATCATCCGGAAACGTATCGGAGACGATGGGCTTTTCCTCCGAAACCATCATCGGCCGCCCGCCCCAGCTGATAGCGCCCTCCGGGCAGACGATGCCGCAATGCATGCACTTGGCGCAGCCCGCCTTATCCGCCAGCACGAAGGGTTTGCCGTCCCGTACCTCGATGCGGGAAAAGATGCAGGTGCGGACGCAGGCCAGGCAGCCGACGCATTTTTGGAGGTCGATCTCCACGCCG
>CAZDUM010000128.1:0-2541 GCA_964508645.1 uncultured Oscillospiraceae bacterium
TCCGCCGCCGCCTGCTCGACGGAGAGGATCGTCGGGCTGAGGGGCAGCCCCTTTCGGCGCAGATTCTCCGTAAACGCCGTCACCGGCGGCAGGCCGAGGCCGATTGCCTCCAGCGCCTCCCGCTCCCCGAACACCTCCCGGGGCGTACCCTGCATCACTACATGGCCGCCGGACAGCACGATGATGCGGTCCGCGAGGCGCGCCACATCCTCCATGTTGTGCGAGACGAAGATCGTGATGTTGCCCGTCCTCTCGTGGACCGACTGCATCAGGCGCACCATGTCCGCATGCGCGCCTGGGTCCAGCCCCGCCGTCGGCTCATCCAAAAGCAGCACCCTCGGCTCCATGGCCAGAACGCCCGCGATGGCGACCCGCCGCTTCTGCCCGCCCGACAGCTGGAAGGGGGACCTGCCGGCAAACTCCGCATAGGGAAGCCCCACCATGTCGAGCGCCGTCCGCACCCTGCGGTCGACCTCGTCCCGCGGCAGCCCCAGGTTCTTCGGCCCGAAGGCCACATCCGCCGCCACCGTCTCCTCGAAGAGCTGGTACTCCGGGTACTGAAAGACCAGGCCCACCTGCCGGCGGATGCGGGTCAGCTTGACGCCCGGCGCCGTGATGTCCTCCCCGTCGACGAGGACATGCCCCGCCGTCGGGCGCAGCAGGCCGTTCAGCTGCTGCAAAAGGGTGGATTTGCCGGAGCCGGTATGCCCGATGATGGCCGCTATCTGCCCGTCCTCCACGGAAAAAGACACGTCGCGAAGGGCTGCTTCCTCCGCCGGCAGCCCCGTCTCATACCTATATGTCAGTCCCTTTACCTGTATTGACATATGAACCGTTCCATCTCTTCCATGCTGATGACGGTATCCGGCACGGGCACGCCCAGCGCCCGCAGCCTCTCCCGCAGCTCGACGGCCAGCGGCACCGTCAGTCCCGCGCCGCGAAGCACCTCCGCCTGCGCGAAGACGTTTCGCGGGCTGCCGTCCAGCAGCACCCGCCCCCTGTCCAGGACGATGATGCGGTCGGCGGCGGCCGCCTCCTCCATGAAGTGCGTGATGAGCACGACCGTGATGCCCTCCGCGTGCAGCCTGCCGATGATGTCCATGATGTCCCGCCTGCCGCGCGGGTCCAGCATGGCCGTCGGCTCATCGAATACGATGCACGCCGGGCGCATGGCCACGACGCCGGCGATGGCGATGCGCATCTTCTGTCCGCCCGACAGGTGGTGCGGCGCCTTTTTGCGGTAGGGACCCATCTCGACCGAGGCCAGCGCCTCGTCCACGCGCGTGCGGATCTCCGCGGGGTCGATGCCCAGGTTCTCCGGGCCGAAGGCGACATCGTCCTCCACGACGGCCGATACCAGCTGGTTGTCCGGATTCTGAAAGACCATCCCGGCCGTCCGCCGCACATCCCACAGGTGTGCCTCGTCCTGCGTGTCAAAACCCGCCACGAAAACACGGCCCTCCGTGGGTAACAGGAGGGCGTTTAAGTGCCTTGCCAGCGTGGATTTGCCGGAGCCGTTCTGTCCGAGAACGGCGGTAAAACTGCCGCGCGCAATCGTCAGACTGATCCCGTCGAGCGCCGCAACCTGCGGCGCCGGCGGCTTTTGCTCCGTATCGGGTGTGCCCGGCCCGTCCGTCTGCTCCGGGTCCGTCTCGTACACATAGCGCACCTCGCGGAGCGTGATGATGGGTTCCCTGTCCATGAGTTCCCCCGCGTTCCCTACTTATAATACATATCCATATACCGCTTGAGGTCGTGGGCGTTGAACTGGCCCGGCTCCGTGATGCGACTGCCGCCGGCATAGGTCATCACCGAACCGAAGTCGCCGCCGCAGATGCGGCTCGCCTGCCCCTCCTCCCCCATCGCGATCGCCAGGAAAGGCTTGTGCCGCCTCAGCTGGTTGTAGGCATAGGCGCCCTCCAGCATGGCGTAGGCGTCCTCCTCCGTATTGGCGAACGAGAGGATGGCGAGCATGTCGACCGGAAACTTCTCCATGTGGAGGAAGGCCGTGGAAATCTCCTCCTTGGTGAGGATCTTCTCCATCTCGCTGTAGGTCAGGAGAACCCGCGTGTGCTTCCTGCGCGCCTCCCGCAAAAGCTGCCGTAGCAGGGGGTCGCGGACGTCGAGGTCGAGAAAATCGACGATGCCCATGGCATGCCGCAGGAGCTGATAGCCCTCCTCCTCTTTGCCCGGTTCCGGGGTATAGGAAAAGAAGAAGGTCTTGCCCTTACACAGGGTCTTGATCAGGCGAAGCATCTGCACGAAGGCCTCCGGCTCGTAAGCCTGGAGCCCCGTGTTCTTGTCCGTCCGCCACTCGACGGCGTCACAGGCATCACCGAATATATCGAGCTCCGATCGAATCTCCTCCACCGTGCGGCTCGTGAGTTGCAGACAAATTTTCGGTTTCTGCTTCTCTTTCATGTTCTTTCCTTCCCCGATTGCATTTCTTAGCAAAAGTCCGTTCGGCGGGCTGTGCGGCGTGCCGGGCGGCATTCACATTGTAGCACCAAGTCGGCCGGCTGTCCACCCCCAAAAACGCCC
>CAZDUM010000129.1:0-2522 GCA_964508645.1 uncultured Oscillospiraceae bacterium
TGCCCTATTCTTGCCGCGCGCATAGCCCGCCCTGCCACGCACCTTCCAGGCGCAGCAGGGCTTCCTTTCTTTCCAGTCCGCCGGCGTAGCCTGTCAAGTCGCCGTCCGCGCCGATAACGCGGTGGCAGGGGATGAGGATGGCGATCTCATTGCGGCCGGCGGCGGCACCGACTGCGCGTGCGGACATGCGCAGGATACCGCGCCGTGCCGCGATCCTGGCTGCGATCTCGCCGTATGTCACGGTCTTTCCGTATGGAATCTCCCGCAGGATCTCCCATACTTCGCACTGAAAGGGCGTACCGCTGTAGCGGAGGGGTATCCTGACAGCCGGCTTCTGCCCCGCGAAGTAGGCGTCGAGCCAGGCGACGGCCTGCCGCAGGACGGGGACTTTCTCCGCGGCCGTCGATGATTCCGCCTGTCGCGTGGGCTCGCCCTGCTGCTCGAACCGGAGACCGGTCAGGGCATCGCCCTCCGAGCAAAGCTGTATCTCGCCCAGCGGGCTGTGATAACGCCGGATGTACCGCATACCTCTCTCCTTTTCATGCCTGCGGCTCATATCTTTTACCGCGTCATAGGGGCAGCCCGGAAAAGATTTCTCCCTCCATATCGAGGATGTCATCCAGGGGAATGCGTGTCCCATCGCACAGCAGCATGTAGCGCTCGAATGTGTCCGCCTTTTTGACGGTTCCGTGCGCCGTGACGAGGGCGCCGCCCGCCTTTCGCGCGTCCGGTACGAAGTAGGTGATGGTGACGGCAGGCTTCCTGTCGAGGTTCTTCGCGAGGAACTGCCACTTCACATCCAGTGCGGCCATCGCTTCTTCGCTCAGGGCGGGACGGGCGTCGGTCAGGCGTGAGGTCTCCAGGATGGCTTCATCGTAGCCTACCAGCGTGTCGAACGGGGAAAACTGGGCGGCACGATCCGCCATCGGCATCTGTGGCCGTGTGTTAGAAACATGGTGGGGCATGTCGATGATATCCGCATAGGGATTCATGCCTTGTGTCCGCCGATCTGCGTGTTGCGTTCCCGTGTCGTCGCCCCCTCCTCCAGGTCCATGCCTTTGAAAATCGCATTCTTGCCGAATTTCGCCCGGACGCGCAGAAGCGCCTGCTGCACATCCTTTTCCCGGGCCAGCTCTTCCTGCTCCTGCCTCTGCTCAGCCTGCCGCGCCTCGTAGTCCGTGAAGATGTCCATCTGCTCGCCCTGTTCGCCGGCGTCCTCCTGCCTGCTGTCCGCCTCGGGTCGCACGTGTGCGCAGGTGACATTCAGCCTCCGGACGAGAAGATCGGCATCGGCGATGCGGTCGAACAGCGCTGCCGTCTCCGCCACGATCCGCTTCGAGGAGGAGGTGGGTCGGTCGAGATTGCCCGTGCCGTGCGCGGGTTTGGGAACGGGTCGCCCGTAACCGTCCCGCACGATCTCTCCGCGATAGGTGCTGCGGCGCTGCGCCTCCGTGAGATTGATGACATCGTAGCCCAGCGTGACGGTGATCTGATCGGTGACCAGTCCCTTGTCCACCAGTTCCAGCGCGAGCTGATCCGCCATCTCCAGGAGCGCAAGCTTCGCCTTTTCTGCGGTGTAGGGCTCTCGCAGCACCTGCCCGGAGCCCAGGCTGCTGGCCGCGGGGCGGTAGGCCTTGATCGCCTCCATCGTACAGGGCTCCCAGCCCCAGGCGTGGTCGATCAGCAGTTCTGCGTTCTTACCGAACAGCCTGTAGAGCAGGTCCTCGTCCGTGAGGGAACGTCGGGCTACATCGCCCATCGTGAACATGCCGTGTTCTTCCAGCTTCCGCGCGTAGCCCCGGCCGACGCGCCAGAAGTCGGTCAAGGGGCGGTGTGTCCAGAGCTGCTGGCGGTAGCGCATCTCCGTCAGCTCCGCGATCCGCACACCGTTTTCGTCTGCCGGTATGTGCTTTGCCTCTATATCCATCGCCACCTTGCTCAGGTACAGGTTCGTCCCGATGCCAGCCGTCGCCGTGATGCCCGTGTCCTCCAGGACATCGAGGATCATCCGCATCGCCAGCTCGCGGGGAGTGAGCGCGTAGGTGTGGAGATATGCCGTCACATCCATGAAGACCTCGTCGATGGAGTAGACGAGGATGTCCTCGGGTGCGACATATTTCATATAGATGTCGTAGATGCGCGTGCTGTAGGCGATGTACAGGGCCATGCGCGGGGGCGCGATGAGGAAGTCGATCGCCAGGGCGGGGTCCTCTCGCAGTTCGGAGGCGAAGCAGGAGGCGCCGGTCAGCTTTCGGTCCGGGGCGGCGCGACGCCGCTCGGCATTGGCCAGTTTGACCTGCTGTTTGACCTCAAAGAGGCGCGCGCGTCCCGCTATGTCGTAGGCCTTGAGCGAGGGCGTCACCGCCAGGCAGATGGTCTTGTCCGTGCGGCTCTCGTCGGCGACGACCAGATTCGTATCCAGCGGGTCCAGGCCGCGTTCGCGGCACTCGACCGATGCGTAGAACGATTTCAGGTCTATGGCGATGTAGGTGCGTTCCTCCATGCGTTTGCAATCCTTCTCG
>CAZDUM010000130.1:0-2516 GCA_964508645.1 uncultured Oscillospiraceae bacterium
CAGCCGTATTTCAGACATGATATTTCTCCTTTCGCTCGGCGCCGGGACACGTCCGGCTCGCGCCGCGGGGACATTTTGCACGGAGCGCCCGTCCGCATTCGCACACGGGCAGGTTCACACGCGCCGCCTGCGCCTCACCCCTTCAGGCCGCCCCACACGCGGCACTCCACGCACACATCGCGCACAGTGGCGGCGCGGTTTCCCTCAGGCCGTTTCACACAGTCTAACGCCGATTCGCGCACAGCGTCGGCGCCCGGCGCCGCCTATGCGTCATGCTTTCGCCTGGCGCCCGGCTCCGATTCACACCCCGCTCACACGGCGACGTTCCACAAGGTCCAACTCCGGTTCACACGGCTCCGCCTCGCACAGTCCGGCGTCCCGTACAGTCCGGCTCACACACAGTATCGGTTCGCAAAAACGTCATACGCGCCGCCTCACACAGTCCAGCCGCCGGCCCCCGTCAAGGCGGGCGTGATGCACTTCTCGCGCTCTCTCCCGCCAAGGCCCTCACGCCCGCTAGGGCAACTTGCTCACCCCTTCAGGCCGCCCCGCGACACGCCGGTGACGCTGGGCAGATAGCCGATGCGATCGTACTCTTCCGACAGCGCGATGATGGAGATGTTCTCAGCCGCATAGGCCTGGAAGGCATCGGTCTCGATGGCATCCGTATAGGCCGGCAGCGCGCCGTAGGCGATGGCCCACTCCGCCAGAGTGTCAGGTTGGATGAAGTACTTCAGGAACTCATACACGCCCCTGGCCTTGGTCTCGTCCTGGGTCAGGCAGACATAATCACTGCCCCAGCTCGGGATGTAATCCACCTTGCCGACCTGCGGGATCGGGCAGCAGCCGACCTCGAAATGCTCCTCCTCACCCTCGGGCGGGATGGCGCCGTACACATAGTCGACACCGGCGGCCGAGCCGATGTACATGCCGATCGCCTGACTGCCGAGAAGGTTGGAGAAGTAAGCATCCTCGCCTACCAGGCGGAAGTACCCATCTTTTACGCCGTCCGCGAACCAGTTCAGCCATTTAACCGTGGTGTCGTGATCCATGGCGATCTGCTTGTTGGCCGTGTCGATATAGTCGCTGCCGTCCTGCATCACCCAGTCCTGGAAGGTATCGGTGATGGAGTCCGTGCCGAAGCCGGGGATGCCGTACTCGTCGTAGATGGCCTTCGCGCAGGTCACCACCTCATCCCAGTTCGTGGGCGGTTGCAGGTTCAGCTCGTCGAGCATGGTCTTGTTGTAGAACATGACCTCGCTGCCGAATGTGGAAGGCATGAAGTAGATGTCCTCATCGCCCCACTGCGTGATCTCCGCATACAGGCCGGGCGCCATCTGCTCCCTGAAGTTCGGGATGCCGATCTCCGGGTCGTTGATGAAGTCCGTGAACGGATAGAGGTACCCCTCGTTGTAGTAGTTGATGGCGTCGGAAGGGAACACGCTCGTCATGTCCGGGCCGGTTCCGCTGCTGACGGCCTGCAGGAGCTTGGCGTCAAACTCGCTGTACGGCTGCACCTGCGCGACGACCTTGTACTGGTCCTGCGAGGCGTTGAAGCCGTCGATGATCTTGTTGATGGCCTCCAGATGATGATCCGAGTAGGTGGTCCAGAACACGATCTCCACGGGGCCCTCCCCGCTCGTACCGCTCTGCTCGCATCCGTCCGGTAGCAGGCATTCATCACGAGCCCCTCGCCCCGATAGACACCCTCGATATAGGCGATCAGCGGCTCCGCCCACGCGGTCCGCCCCGTCCCCTCCAGCAGGAAATACACGTAATCCCGATGAAAGCTGTTATTCTGATACAGAGTGCCGTCCAGGTCGAAGACGACCGTCTTGATCGTACCGTCCATACACCATGCCCCGCGCCAAATAGTCCCTCCCCACATTATACGCTCGATTCACCGGACAAAAGTTCACGAATCTGTGTATTTGTTCACACTTCACCGCCCGAGCCGCCCGACCACGCCGAGCAAAAGGATGGCGCGTCAGACCGTATCGACCACGCCGAGCAAAAGACTGTCGCACCGGGCCGTATCGCACCGCCCGAGCAAAAGATTAGCGCGTCAGACCGTATCGCTCATTCCGAGCAAAAGACTGTCGCGTTGGGCCGTATCGACCACCCCGGGCAAAAGATTGGCGCGTCAGACCGTCCCGCACCGCCCAAGTAAAAGACTGTCACGCCAGACTGTCGCGCCGTGCGACCCCCGCAAGAGTGTCCGGGAAGTTTCCTGTGGTCGTTTTGGCCCCCACTGTACCTCTGCGCGGCGCGCTGGCAACCTGTGTATCTCCACCTTCGGGCCGCAGCCGGGCACTTCTTCGAGGCCGCCGCCCACTTGCCAGCTGCGCGCCCGGGTATGCAGACACTCTTCCGCGCCGCGCCGTTCAAATAAAATCCCGCGCAACACAAAAAGAGCGCGCCGCCTCGCAGCACGCCCTCGTTATTCGCGCCGGTTGGGTGGCACGCCTTCCGGCATTTCCTCGCCGTCAGCCCGCCGACCCGACACCGAACGCCGG
>CAZDUM010000131.1:0-1379 GCA_964508645.1 uncultured Oscillospiraceae bacterium
CACCAAGATCCTGCGGGAGAAGGGCACGATGAACGGCATGATCACGACCGACGCGGATTACGATCCGGATCAGGTTCTGCAGAAACTGCGGGCATACCGGACCGGGAAAGTGGTGGAGCGGGTCACCTGCGCGGAGAAGAAAGTGCTGCCGGGGGACGGCCCGCGGGTGGCGCTGCTCGACTTAGGAGCGAAAAAGAACATCGCCCGCTCCCTGAACCGGCGCGGCTGCGAGGTGACGGTCTATCCGGCGCGCACCCCGGCGGAGGAGATGCTCGCGGCGCGTCCGGACGGCATCATGCTCTCCAACGGCCCGGGCGACCCGAAGGAGTGCGGGGAGATCATCGCGCAGATCCGGGAGCTGTACGAGTCCGACGTGCCGATCTTTGCCATCTGCCTCGGCCATCAGCTGATGGCGCTGGCGAACGGCGCGGACACGCACAAGATGAAGTACGGGCACCGGGGCGGAAACCATCCGGTGAAAGATCTGCAGACGGGGCGTGTCTACATTTCCTCCCAGAACCACGGCTACGTGGTGGACGCCGACGCGATGGACCCGTCCGTGGCGGTTCCCGCTTTTGTCAATGTCAACGACGGCACCAACGAGGGGCTGCGCTACACCGGGAAAAAGATTTTTACCGTGCAGTTCCACCCGGAGGCCTCTCCGGGGCCGCAGGATTCCGCGTACCTGTTCGACGTGTTTCTGGAAATGATGGGAGGGAGAAGATAATGCCGAAAAATCCGGATATCAGAAAAGTGCTGGTGATCGGTTCCGGCCCGATCGTCATCGGCCAGGCGGCGGAATTTGACTACGCGGGCACCCAGGCGTGCCGCTCCCTCAAAGAGGAGGGCGTGGAGGTCTGCCTCGTCAATTCCAACCCGGCGACGATCATGACGGACAAACAGATCGCGGACCAGGTCTATATCGAGCCCCTGACCGTCGACGTCTTAAAAAAGATCATCCTGAAAGAGCAGCCGGACAGCGTGCTGCCGACCCTGGGCGGCCAGGCGGGGTTAAACCTCGGCATGGAGCTGGCGGAGTCGGGGTTTCTGGCGGAGAACGGCGTGCGGCTGATCGGCACCACCGCCGAGACCATCCGCAAGGCGGAGGACCGGCAGGAGTTCAAGGATACGATGGAAAAGATAGGGGAGCCCTGCGCGGCGTCCCAGGTGGTGACGAACGTAAAGGACGGCATCGCCTTCACGAACACGATCGGCTATCCGGTCGTCCTGCGCCCCGCCTACACGCTGGGCGGCAGCGGAGGCGGCATCGCCCGCAATGAGGCGGAGCTGGTGGAGATCCTCACCAACGGCCTGCGCTTAAGCCGTGTGGGGGAGGTGCTCGTGGAGCGCTGCATCGCGGGCTGGAAGGAGATCGAGTA
>CAZDUM010000131.1:1389-2506 GCA_964508645.1 uncultured Oscillospiraceae bacterium
CGGGCAACTGCATCACCGTCTGTAATATGGAAAACATCGATCCGGTGGGCGTCCACACGGGGGATTCCATCGTGGTGGCGCCGTCCCAGACGCTGGGCGACAAGGAGTACCAGATGCTGCGCACCTCGGCGCTGAACATCATCAGCGAGCTGAAAATCACCGGGGGCTGCAACGTGCAGTACGCCCTCCATCCGGAGTCGTTTGAATACTGTGTGATCGAGGTGAATCCCCGTGTCAGCCGTTCCTCCGCGCTGGCGTCCAAGGCGACCGGCTACCCCATCGCCAAGGTCGCGGCGAAGATCGCCCTCGGCTACACGCTGGACGAGATCAAAAACGCGATCACGGGCAAGACCTACGCCAGCTTTGAGCCGATGCTGGACTACTGCGTGGTGAAGATCCCGCGCCTGCCCTTCGACAAATTCATCACGGCGAAGCGGACGCTGACCACGCAGATGAAGGCGACCGGCGAGGTCATGAGCATCTGCACCAATTTCGAGGGCGCGCTCATGAAGGCGATCCGCTCCCTCGAACAGCATGTGGACAGCCTGCTCTCCGACGAGTATCTGAAGCTCTCCTACGACCGGCTGATCGAGAGGCTGAAGGTGGTGGACGACCGGAGGATCTGGGTGATCGCGGAGGCATGCCGCCGCCACGTCTCCTATGACACCATCCACGAGGTGACGCAGATCGACAAGTGGTTCATCGACAAGATCGCCGTTCTGGTGGAGATGGAGTCGCGCCTGCGCGGCGAGCCCCTGACCGTCGAGCTGCTGCGGGAGGCGAAGCGGATCGAGTTTCCGGACAGCGTGATCGCCGAGCTGACCGGCAAGAGCGAGGCCTATGTGAAAAACATGCGGTATGAGAACGGCATCGTCGCCGCTTTCAAGATGGTCGACACCTGCGCGGCGGAGTTCGAGGCCGCCACGCCCTACTATTATTCCTGCTTTGACGGGGAAAACGAGGCGATGCCGGACAGCGGCAGGAAGAAAATCCTCGTGCTCGGCTCCGGCCCCATCCGCATCGGGCAGGGCATCGAGTTTGACTTCTGTTCCGTGCACTGCACCTGGGCTTTCGCCCGGAAAGGCTATGAGACGATCATCATCAACAACAATCCGGA
>CAZDUM010000132.1:0-2503 GCA_964508645.1 uncultured Oscillospiraceae bacterium
GCCGCGCCCCGTCAGAGTATCAGGCGCATCTGGTCCATGCGGCGGCGCTGCTCCCTGTCGGTGCTGGCGATGTATATGCGCGTCGTGTCGATGCTGCTGTGGCCCAGGATGTCCGCGAGCCTGGCGATGTCCTTCTCGATGCCGTAGAAGACCTTCGCGAAGAGGTGGCGCAGATTATGGGGAAAGACCTTTTGGGGATCGACATGGGCCGCCGCGCAGAGGGCCTTCATCTCGCGCCAGATGCTGACGCGATCCACCGGCCTGCCGGTGCGCGTGATGAAGACCGGGCCGCTCTCGATGCCGCACTCCCGGACATAGCACAGGAGCTGCTTCTGGAGGGCTTTGACGAGGAATACCGTGCGGGTCTTGCCCTTCAGGGAAACGACGGCTTCTCCCCGCTTCACCGCCTCGACGGTGATGCTGGTCAGCTCGCTCACGCGGATGCCGGTGCCGCAGATGGTCTGCAAAATCAGAAAAAGCCGGCGGTTATTCTTTTGCAGGGCGGTGCGGCAGAGGCGCTCGTACTCGGCCTTCGTCAGCTCCTTCTTCTCGGGGCGGCAGGCGTGGCGCTGGACGCGGAGCGTGCGGATGCGGCAGTCGTTCCAGCCGAGAAAGGAAAAGAGGCTGTTCAGGGCGGTCAGGGTGGAGTTGATGCTCTGCACGGCGTACCCCTGCTCGATCAGTCTCTGCTTGTAGGCGATCACATCCTCCTTGCGCACGGCCCGGCAGCCCTGCCAGGCGGCGAAGGCGGCGGCATCGCGGGTGTATTTGTCTATGGTGTTGCGGCTCTTTTCGCCGGCCTGCAGCCAGGCCGCGAACCGTCGCATGATATCCTCGTCCAGAATCCGTCTGTCGTCCATTCTCGTACCCCTTTTTCTTTGCCCGGCGCGGCCGGAGGCGGCCGCGCCGGTCTTCTTCGTCCTTGCGAAAATCCGTGATGGCGATGCCCGCTATCGAGGGCCATGCCGTTTCGTGATGATTCGTATGATAGCCTTGGCAACCGCGAAAACTGCGATGCCGATGATAACAAGGAAAGCGATGATGCTTGCGACGATAGCGATACTTGCGATACCGTGATGGTTGCAATATCTGCGATACCGATGCGTACGGGGATGCGCGCGGCGGTGGCCGGGGCGGCGGCAATACGCGTGATGCCGGCGATACCTGCGGCTCCTGCGCGAGAGTCGCATCCCCCATGATATCTGTGATTGTGATGCCGCTATGGGCCCGCCCGCGCCGAAAATTCGTCCCGGGTTGCGTGGAGCCGACCATCCGTTGATGGTCGGCTCCGCGTATCCGCATGCCGCGCTATCCATCCCGCCCAGGGGCGCGACATGAAACTATGTAGGGTTAAGCTTCGCTGCCTGCACGCGCCAGGTCCATGCCATCGCCGCGTCTGCTGTTGCCATCGCGACGGGCGGCACACGCGCCTCCGGCGGTTCATTGTCCGCATGTGCGGGCACGCTGCTGGCAGGTGGACGGCGGGCTCGAAGGAGTGCCCGGCTGCGGCCCGGAGGGGGAGATACGCAGTTGTCAGCGCCACATAGAGGTAAAAGTGGGGGGTGCAAGACGGCCGCGAGGCATGTCTCGGACACTCTCCCGGTGGTGCGGGCCGCAGGGCAGCCGCGAGGCGCCTTCGGGACGCACTCGCGCCGGGGTGCCGCCGCAATCCCTCAGTCCGTATAGCGGCGTTCGCGCTCCAGGGTCATGTAGCAGCTGGGGGTGCCGCCTTCCTCCCAGACGATGCCGTCGATGCGGATCCTGACCATCTCTTCATAGCCGTCTCCGCTGCGGGTGATCTCCTCGGGCAGGGACCAGTATTCGTCGTGCGCCACCGTCATCTCGAGGGCGTACTGCATGGCCTCCTGCACCACATCCACGGGGAGGGTGATGCCCATGGCCATCTCGGCGAGGTCGACGGCGGCCTGTGCCTCCTCGACCGTGCCTTCGTAAAAGTCCTGGGAGGTGAGCATGAGGTACTGGTAGTAGGCATCCTCGGATTTCAGATGGTAGGCGCCGGTCTCCAGGTAGCGTCCCTCGACGCCGTTCTCGCTCTGCTCGGTGGCGCCTGCGAAGGCCATCCTGTCAAAATCGTCCTCGTCGTCGACCTCGTAGTCGCTGTAGACATCGTAGGTGCCGCCCAGCACGAGGTCGATGTTCTGCTTCAGCTTCTCCTCGATCACCGGGGCCAGCTCGTCGAGGGTCTCGTAGTCGACCTTGGCGACGAGCTCGTCGAGGGCGAAGGTGTCCGCGATCACGCCGCCATAGGCGTACGGTGTCATCTCCTCCTCTGCATCGTCCGGGCCGGTGGGGCCGGTGCTGTCCGGCGCGGGTTCTTCCTGCTGGGGGGTGTCCGTGCCGCCGCCGTTGTCGGTGTCCGCGGGTTTATCGTCGCCGCCGCAGGCGCACAGGCTCAGGGCCAGGAGTAAAATCAGGAGTGCCGCCAATCCTCGTTTCATATCGCTTTCCTCTATCTCTCGTGTGTCGTGTATCGTCTATCGCT
>CAZDUM010000133.1:0-2484 GCA_964508645.1 uncultured Oscillospiraceae bacterium
GCGCCATGATAAACAGTAACAGTAAAGGAGCAGAAGCATGATTAAGGAAGCCATCGTCAAGATCGTCAGCAAGCAGGACCTGACATACGAAGAAGCCTATGCCGTTATGAACGAGATTATGAGCGGCCAGACCACCGCGACCCAGAACGCGGCCTTCCTGGCGGCCCTGTCCACCAAGAGCGCCCGGGCCGAGACGACCGACGAGATCGCGGGCTGCGCGGCCGCCATGCGCGACCACGCCACCCGCGTCGATACCGGGATGGATCTGTTCGAGATCGTCGGCACCGGCGGTGACAACGCTGGGAGTTTCAACATTTCTACCACATCAGCCCTCGTCGCGGCCGCCGGCGGCATGAAGGTCGGCAAGCACGGCAACCGGGCCGCCTCCTCCCAGTGCGGCACGGCGGACTGCCTCGAAGCCCTGGGCGTCAACATCTCCCAGAGCCCCGCGCGCACCCGCGAGCTCCTGCGCGACGTGGGCATGTGCTTTTTCTTCGCGCAGCAGTACCACACGTCCATGAAATACGTCGGCTCGATCCGCAAGGAGCTCGGCTTCCGCACGGTGTTCAACATCCTCGGCCCGCTGACGAACCCCGGCTCCCCCGTCATGCAGCTCCTCGGCGTATACGATGAATACCTCGTGCAGCCGCTGGCGCAGGTCCTGATCAACCTGGGCGTTCGCCGTGGCATGGTCGTCTACGGGCAGGACAAGCTGGACGAAATCTCCCTCAGCGCCCCGACCACGGTCTGCGAGTTCAAAGACGGCTGGATGAAGAATTACACCCTGAAACCCGAGGACGTGGGCCTTCGCCGCTGCCGCAAGGAGGACCTGCTGGGCGGCACGCCGGCCGAGAACGCTGCCATCACCCGCGCCATTCTTGGCGGAGAAAAAGGTCCCAAGCGCGACGCGGTGCTGCTGAATGCGGGTGCGGCGCTCTACATAGGCGACAAGGCGACCACCTTGCGGGACGGCGTCACGCTCGCCGCGGAGATCATCGACAGCGGACGTGCCCTGGCGACGCTGGAGGCGCTGATCGAGGAGAGCAACCGGGCGGAGACCGATGCGGAGGAGCAGTCTGACGGCGCAAAAGCCGGCGGAGGGGAGGACGGTGCGGGGAGATGACGGCGGGCATCACGATTCTCGACCGTCTGGCGGAAGACGCTGCGGCGCGGGTCCGGGCGGCAAAAGATGTTCTTTCGGAGGCGGAACTCAGAAGGCGGGCGTTGGCCATGCCAAAGGGTGATGACCCGTTCACCGCGGCGCTGGCAAGGCCGGGTCTCTCCTTCATCTGCGAGTGCAAGAAGGCCTCCCCGTCGAAGGGCATCATCGCGGCGGATTTTCCTTACCTGCAGATCGCCAGGGACTACGAGGCGGCCGGGGCGGACTGCATCTCCGTCCTGACGGAGCCGAAGTGGTTCCTGGGACGGGACGAATACCTGCGCGAGATCGCCTCCGCCGTGCGCATCCCGTGCCTCCGCAAGGATTTTGTCGTGGACGCCTACATGCTGTACGAGGCCAAACTGCTCGGTGCGGCGGCCACGCTGCTGATCTGCGCCATCCTGAGCCCGGCGCAGCTGGAGACGTACATCGGCATCTGTCGGGAGCTGGGCCTCTCCGCCATGGTGGAGGTGCACGATGCGGCGGAGGTCGAGATGGCGGTTCGGGCCGGCGCCGAGATCATCGGCGTCAACAACCGCGATCTGCGCGATTTCAGCGTGGACATGGAGAACAGCCGGCGGCTGCGCACGGCGCTGCCGCCGGGCGTCCTCTTTGTCTCGGAGAGCGGCATCCGCACGCCTGCGGATGTGACGGCGGCCTGCGCGGTGGGGGCGGATGCCGTGCTCGTCGGCGAGGCGCTGATGCGCGCAGGCGACAGGAAGGCCGCGCTGGCGGCCCTGCGGGCCGCCAGCGCCGAGGGAGGCGAGGCATGAGCGCGCCGCAGCCGCCCCGCATCAAGCTCTGCGGGCTGATGCGGCGGGAGAACATCGAGGTCGCGAACGCGCTGCGTCCCGCCTGGATCGGCTTCGTGTTCGCGCGAAAGAGCCGGCGGTACATAGACCCCGCTGTGGCGGCGGCCCTGCGGGCGGCGCTGGCGCCGGGCATCGGGGCCGTCGGGGTCTTCGTGGATGAGGACCCGGCGGCGGTGGCGGCGCTCCTAAGCGGCGGCCTCATCGACATGGCACAACTGCACGGGCACGAGGATGCCGCCTATATCGAGGCCCTGCGCGCCCTGACGGACAAGCCCCTCATGCAGGCTTTCGCCATCGTCACGCCGGACGATGTGCGGCGCGCCGCCGCCAGTCCCGCCGATCTCGTGCTGCTGGACACGCCGGGCGGCGGCACGGGACGCCCCTTCGACTGGCGCCTGATCGAAGATTTTCCGCGACCCTATTTCCTGGCGGGCGGCCTGCGGCCGGAGACCGTGGGAGACGCCGTCCGCCGCCTTCACCCGTACGGCGTGGATGTCAGCAGCGGCATCGAGA
>CAZDUM010000134.1:0-2458 GCA_964508645.1 uncultured Oscillospiraceae bacterium
CGTGTTCGAGAAAAAGGTCTGAAGCGATACTGCGCGGCGGGGTGCACGGTACGCGGTAAAAGGGGTGCGTCTCAGTTCTTCAGACTCTGCATGGGCGCCGGGATGCGGCCGCCTCGCTCGATCATCTTCTCTGCGGAGAGGGTGCGGACCGGCATCACAGGCCCGTTGCCCAGAAGACCGCCGAAGTCCAGCTCCTCTCCCTCCTGCAGGCCGATGGCCGGGATGACGCGGACCGCCGTCGTCTTGGAGTTGACCATGCCGATGGCCGCCTCGTCGGCGATGATGGCCGAGATGGTGGAGGCCGGCGTATCCCCGGGGATGACGACCATATCCAGCCCCACCGAGCAGACCGCCGTCATGGCCTCCAGCTTCTCGATGGACAGGGCGCCGCTGCGGGCGGCGGCGATCATGCCCGCATCCTCCGTCACCGGAATGAAGGCGCCGGACAGGCCGCCCACGCTGGAGGAGGCCATGACGCCACCCTTCTTCACCGCGTCATTGAGCATCGCCAGTGCCGCCGTGGTGCCGTGGGCGCCGCACTGGGACAGCCCGATCTCCTCCAAGATGTAGGCGACCGAATCCCCGATGGCTGGCGTCGGCGCCAGGGAAAGGTCGATGATGCCGAAGGGCACGCCCAGCATCCGGGAGGCTTCCGTTCCCACCAGTTGGCCCATGCGGGTGATCTTGAAGGCGGTCTTTTTGATCAGCTCCGCGACCTCGTTGAGGGGTGCATCCGCCGGCAGCCTGGAGAGGGCCGAGCGCACCACGCCCGGGCCGGACACGCCCACGTTGAGCACCACGTCCGGTTCGCCTACGCCGTGGAAGGCGCCCGCCATGAAGGGGTTGTCCTCCGGCGCGTTGCAGAAGACCACCAGCTTGGCCGCGCCGATGCACTGGCGGTCCGCCGTCTTTTCCGCCGTCTGCCGCACGATGTGGCCCATCAGTTTCACCGCGTCCATGTTGATGCCCGCCTTCGTGGAACCGACGTTGACCGAGGCGCAGACGAAATCCGTCTCCGCCAGGGCCTGCGGGATCGCCTCGATGAGCGCCCGGTCGCCGGCACTGAACCCCTTGTGCACCAGAGCGCTGAACCCGCCGATGAAGTTGACCCCGACATCTTTTGCGACGTGATCCAGGGCCTTGGCATACTGCACCGGGTCCCCGCCGCTGGCCGCTGTAAGCAGGGCGATGGGCGTGACGCTGATGCGCTTGTTGACGATGGGAATCCCGTATTTCCGCTCGATGGTCTCGCCGGTCTTGACCAGGTCCCTGGCGTGGCGGTAAATCTTGTCGCAGATCTTCTCGCAGGCGCGATCCGCGTCGCTGTCCGCGCAGTCGAGCAGGGAGATGCCCATGGTGATGGTCCGGATGTCCAGATTCTCTTCCTGGATCATGGAGATGGTCTCCATGATGTCGTTGAAATTCAGCATAGTGACCGGCCTCCTGCCTCAGATGCGGTGCATGGAATTGAAGATGTCCTCGTGCATGACGTGGACCACCATCTCGGGCACGGCCGCCTTGATGCAGCTCTCCAGGTCGTATATCTCCCCGTCCAGCCGGTCGATGTTCACCACCATCACCATGCAGAAATAGCCGCGCAATACGGACTGGGTCATCTCGACCACGCTGGCGTTCTTCTCGGCGCAGGCGGCGGCCACGCTGGCCAGGATGCCGACCATGTCCTTACCGACAACCGATACGACTGCTTTCATGTAGGGTTCTCCTGTGTCTTTTCGGGAATGATTTGTATGTGGAGGGTGGGCTATTTATCGCCCATCAGGCCGAGGCCGCTCTGCCATGCCTGGCCGACCTTTTGCTCCACGGCATAGTAGCCGAATTTGACCTGGTCGAAGGCGAAGGCGTGCAGCTTGGCGGCATCGATCTTTCCGTCCTCGTCCAGGACCTTCTCGTCCGCCAGCACATTGACGATGCGCCCTAAAACCCGCAGACCGTAGGGCTCGTCTTCCATCTTTTCCACCGTACATTCGAGCGTGACCGGATACTCCTCGATGACGGGGGCGTCCACCCGGCTGCTCTTCACGGCGTGCAGCCCGGTGCGCTGGAATTTATCCGCCACCACATTGGCCGACGCGATGCCCAGGTAGTCCGATGCCGCCAGGGTGTCGGTCCCCGGAACGGCGAGGGTGAAGGCGCCGCGGGCCTTCAGGTTGGCGACCGTCTTATGGTCTGCCTCCAGATTCAGGGCCACCATGTCCTCGGCGCAGATGCCGCCCCAGGCCATCATCATCACGTCCACGGTATCGTCCTCGTTGTAGGTGCCGATCATGTAGGTCGGCATGGGGAACAGGTAAGGTTGTACGCCAAAATCCTTTTTCATACTGCATGCTCCTCTCTGTTGTGTCATGTGTGTCATGTGTGTCATGGTCGGATGCGTCCCATCCGGCCCCTTCAGTTGGCGATAGCTTCGTTGGATTCTGCTGACTCGGTAAGCCACTGC
>CAZDUM010000135.1:0-2395 GCA_964508645.1 uncultured Oscillospiraceae bacterium
GGCGCAGGCCGCCCGGTCCTCAGCAGCGACATCGGCGGCCCGCACGGCAGTATCCGCAGGAGCCGCGTCCGTCCGCTCCATAGCATTGCGGCCTGTGTCGGCCGCTGGTGATTTTCTCATAGCAGGGCTATGCCGTGGGCCCGACATGCCTCGATCATCTCGCGCGGCCAGACGGATACCTGCACCTCGCCGATATGGGCTTTTCTCAAGAAATACATGCAGAGCCGGCTCTGCCCGATGCCGCCGCCGATGCTCAGAGGGATCTCGCCCTGCAGCACGGCCCGGTGGAACGGCAGGTCCGCCCGCTCCGGGCAACCCGCAGCCGCAAGCTGCCTGCGCATGGACGCCGCATCCACGCGGATGCCCATGGAGGAAATCTCAAAGGCGTGCCCGAGCACCTCGTTCCACAGGATGATGTCCCCGTTCAGGTCCCAGTCGTCGTAGTCGGGTGCGCGGCCGTCGTGCTTCTCTCCGGAGGCCAGCGGGCCGCCGATCCCCATGATGAAGACCGCCCCGTACTCCCGGGTGATCAGGTCCTCCCGCTCCTTGGGCGTCTTGTCCGGCCAGCGGTCTTCGAGCGCCTGGGCGGTGACGAAGGTGATCTCGTTAGGGATTTCCGTCTGAATCTCCCTGTACAGGCGGTTTACATAATCGCCGAGGTTGCGGATGGCGTGGTAGATGGTGTTGACCGTCTCCTTGAGATACTCGACGTTGCGCTGGTCGGCCGTGATGACCTTCTCCCAGTCCCACTGGTCCACATAGACGGAATGGAGGTTATCCAGCTCCTCGTCCCTGCGGATCGCGTTCATATCCGTGTAGATGCCGTGACCCGGCTCGATGCCGTACTTGCCGAGGGCCATGCGCTTCCACTTCGCCAGCGACTGCACCACCTCGGCCTTCGCCTCGCCCATGTCCTTGAGGGTGAAGTCCACCCGGCGCTCCACGCCGTTCAGGTCATCGTTGAGACCCGTCTCCGGCAGCACGAAAAGCGGGGCGCTGACCCGCCGAAGCTGCAGGCCGTAGGCCAGCTCCTGCTGAAAATAGTCCTTGATCTTTTTGATGGCGCGCTGGCTCTCCATCAGGTCGATAGCCGGCGCGTACCCTTCCGGGAAAATACATTCTGCCATACTCGTTCGTTCCTTTCGCTTGAATTTTTTCGCTTTCCTTCTTTTGTGTTCTTTTTGGGGCTCCTCGGTCCCCGTCTGCCTGTCTCTCGGTTCCCTGCAGCCTTTCCCTGCATCCTTTGCCGGCGCATGCGCACGTTCCGCTGCCCAGCGGGCTCCGTCCTCACGGGTCACAGCAAAAGGATTCACGCGCGCTTCACGGTCCTCATGCTTTTTCATGCGGCGCGGCATATCGCGGCGAGCAGCCCGCCTATCTCCCAGGACCGCACAGCGCGCAACACCCACTCTAGGCAATCGCGGCGTAGTTGTCTTCCCGTAGCGCGGATCGGCAGCGCCCCGTGCCTTCCCCGCGGGGATGTGGCAGCGGCTAATCTGTCCCGCATCAGCCCCGTTCCGCCCTCACCTCTCGCCCTGCGCCGTTTCCCTCTCGCGAAGGGAGAAGGCGCAGCCGCAATAGGTCTGCCGGTACAGCCCGTAGGCCTTCGAGAGCTGGATGCTTCGCTGGAAACCGGCCTTCTTCTTGAAGTCCATGTCCAGGAATGTCACGCCGTACGCCCGCTCCATCTGCTGCCCGATGGCCGAGATAACCGGATAGCTCTTGTGCGGGCTGACCGTCAGGGTCGTGCCGAAGCAGGGATACCCGTCCGTCGCTGCCCTGGCCGCCGTCGCCGCGAGCCGCATCTGGAAGCACACCGCGCAGCGGGCGCCCCCTTCCGGCTCCCCTTCCAGTCCGGCGCATCGCCTGAGATACACCTCCGGCTCATAGGGGCCTTCCAGGTAGTCGACATGCTTCTCCTGCGGCAGCGTGGCGTTGTAGGCGCGCAGAAAGGCGAGCAGGGTATCCCGGCGCAGCCTGTACTCGTCCGCATCGGTTATATTCGGGTTGTAGAAGTACACGGTCACCCGATAGGTGTCGACGAGTCGCTCCAGGCAGGCCGTGCTGCAGGGCGCGCAGCAGGCGTGCAGTAAAAGTCTGCGCGGCGCGGCATCCGTTTCTGTGGAAAAGGTGAAGAGGCCGGCCGCATCGGGCTGCATGCAGTCCCACAGGCAGGCGTCGGGTCTTCCTTCCGCATTCGCCCCCGCCATGCCGTCCCCGCACATCTTGTCAACGCATCCGTCTCGTTTCACCGCCGAACCCATCCTCTCGTCGCGCCCTGCTGCTGTACCGGAGATATATTCTACCATAAATGCGCCCCCGTGGGAAGATGCGATTCTGAAAAACGGCGGCGCGCCTCCCGCTGTCCTGCATCCCGCCGGCGCGCCATCCTCCG
>CAZDUM010000136.1:0-2328 GCA_964508645.1 uncultured Oscillospiraceae bacterium
TCTATCACCCGCGTCAGCTTGTCCGTAGGCGAGCACGGACTTATCCGTCCACAGCCTGCCCGCATAGCGGGTATTCTCGGAGAAATTCAGCATGCCCTGGTATGTATCCATCGTTGTCCGATCGGCCTGTCGCGTCACGTCCGCGGTTATCTTCGCGGTTGCCTCCGCCTCTCCGTCCGTAGACGCCGCCACAGCGGTGGATCCGGTCGCGCCCAGCAATCCCATGGACATGGACAGACATAGCAGAAGTGAAACCGACCGCCGCCAGGGACTGCCGGATGAACGACGCTTTTCCTTTCTTTCTCTTTTCTCTGCATTCACAGTCATACGCCTCCACAGTTTCATCGTTTGCGACTACCTCCTCGATCAACAGGGTATCGGATGTATCTATTTGCCGTATGCTTCTACATTGTCGCTCTTTTCCAACTGCACGCCGCCAGGGCACCGATATGCTGTCGGTGTGCTTCGTGATGGATGTGGGTATCAAAGGCTCAGAGGCGGGTCCAGCCCGTTCGTGCTGATCTGAAACTCTCCGTCCTTACGGCTGACCCTGTAGTAAAAGGGGTGTCCCGCCGCCCATGCCGGGTCCGCCTCGGCCTTCCTCTCGTAGGCGTCGAAGGCTCTCATGTAGCCGCCCTGGAGCGTGTCCTCCGCCGCCAGACGCACCTGGACCGCCTCCTCGAAGGTGGCATAGTACCCCAGCGTGTAGTGCACCTTCTGGAAGGAGATGATCACGCGGTATTTCCCGCTCTCCGTGAGATACAGGCCGCGAAACCCCGCCTTGTTCCTGTCCGCCTCCGCTGCGACGCGCCTGAGGCGCTCCAGGCTGGTGTCGTCCTGAAAGTGCATGTGCTCGTGAATCCTCGCGCGCTGCTCGTCGTTCCAACAGCCACAGCTTCGGGTCATGCCGCGCAGAAGGCTGCCGGGGAGCACGTCGATCTCGTTCCCGCAGTCGCACAGGCAATGCCAGTACAGCCTGGTGCGCGCCCCGTCCTGCCCCACCGGGTAGAGGGCCGTCAGCCTGCCGAAGCGCTGGCCGGTCAGATCGCGCTGCTGGGGAGAGGGTTTATAGCGCTTGCACCCGCAGCTGCGCGTGTGCCCGTTCTTGAGCCGCATGGCCTGCACCGTCGTCTCCCGGCCGCAGTTGCACAGGCAGCGCCAGCAGACGCGGCCGCTTTTGTCGTTCTCCGTACGATAAAGCACGGTCAGCTCGCCGAAGCGCCGACCGGTTAGGTCCTCCACCTGCCCTCTCCGGGCGCATGCCTTCGGCTCGCAGCCGCAGCTCAGGATGTTACCGCTGACGAGCTGATGGCGCTGCAGCAGCACCTCGCCGCCGCAGTCGCATCGGCAGCACCAGAGGATGCTGCCGCTCCCGCTCCTTTTCCCGGAGTCCTCGATGACGGTCAGCTTCCCGAACCGCTGGCCGATCAGGTCGGTGACCCGGGGTCTGGGCGTCTTCGGGACGCATCCACAGTCCAGCAGCGCGCCGCTCGTGAGCTGATGGCGCACGGCCAGAACCTCGCCGCCGCAGTCGCATCGGCAGTGCCAGAGGACGCTGTTGCCGCGCCGCTTCCCGGAATCCCCGGTCACGGTCAGCTTCCCGAACCGGCTGCCGGTCAGGTCGTACCGACCGGCGCCGTGCTCCGCACCTTCTACACTATCCACTTTCCCGTCACTTCCGCGTTTTCAAGCCTCGTCTTCGCATCGTACCCCGCTCCTTGCTTGCTCGCTCGCTCGCGGCGGGGGGTGCGTGAAATATGTTCATTTATGAACATATTTCGGTGATAATCATAACATATTACCGCTCGATATTCAATGGTAAAATAAAGCAAAATATGTGAGGGATTGAACATGGAAGACGACCGAGACAGGATCACGATCAAGAAAAAGGGCGACGACGGATACCGGGTATTCAGCATCCGCATCCCGGAAGGCACGGCCGGCAAGATCAACCAAATTGCCCGCGAGACGGGCAGGAGCCGGAACGAGATCATCGGCATTCTGCTGGAGTGGGCATCGGACAGGTGCGACATCAAATAGCCCTTTGCAAACCCCTGCTAATCTTTTGTTAATCTTTTGCGCCTCCATCGCGCTTCCATGGGTCCTTCGCATGCGGCGGGAGAGCCGCCCGCCTTTTCCTCCCCCTTCCTCCTCTCCGTCTTCTCCCTGCGCCTCCCTGCGCCTCCCTGCGCCTCCTCTCGTCTCGCATAAGGATTCGCTTATAAAAAATCGCCGAAATACGGATTGCGCTTTCGGGCCGGCCCGTCTACAATGGGGAGGAGCGGGAGATTTTCGGCATCTCGCAGGCATGAGGAGGAAAAGAGTATG
>CAZDUM010000137.1:0-2279 GCA_964508645.1 uncultured Oscillospiraceae bacterium
TGATGCCGTTTCCTGTCGAAAAAAATATTGAAGCGCCCGGGGATGTATGCTACAATACTCGTGAAGTCCATGTTTTTTTCACAGGAGGTAGAAAGGGAAATGCTGCAGTTTGAAAGCGATATGGATAGGGCGGCGAACATCAAGGTCATCGGCGTGGGCGGAGGCGGCTGCAACGCTGTCAACAGGATGGTTGAATCCGGATTGAAGGGTGTGGATTTCATCGCCATCAACACGGACCGGCAGGCGCTCAACCAGTGTCTGTCCGATACGAAGGTGCAGATCGGTGAGAAGCTGACCAAGGGACTGGGCGCCGGCGCCAATCCAGAGATCGGGCAGAAGGCGGCGGAGGAGACGCTCGACGAGATCGTGGCGCTCATGGACGACGCGGATATGGTGTTCCTCACTGCAGGCATGGGCGGCGGCACGGGTACCGGAGCCTTGCCGGTCATCGCCAAGGCGGCCAAGGACATGGGCATCCTGACGGTGGGTGTCGTGACGAAACCCTTTTCCTTCGAGGGGCCGAAGAGACGGCGGCAGGCGGAACTGGGCATCAGCTACCTCAAAAATTATGTGGACTCCTTAGTCATCGTTCCCAATGACAAACTGCTAGCAAACTGTGAAAAGAACACCACGATGGTGCAGGCCTTCGAGATGGCCGATGACGTGCTGCGCCAGGGCGTGCAGGGGATTTCGGACCTCATCTCCGACTTTGCCCTCATCAATGTGGATTTCGCCGATGTGAAGTCCGTGATGACGGATCGCGGGGTGGCGCACATGGGCGTGGGCCGCGCCAGCGGGGAGCAGAGGGCCAAGACGGCCGTCAAGGCGGCCATCGAGAGTCCGCTCCTGGAAACCACCATCGAGGGTGCCAAGGCCATCCTGCTGTACGTGTCCGGCGGGTACGATCTGGGGATGCTGGAGGTCAACGAGGTGGCCACCCTCGTGGAGGAACAGGCCAGCGACGATTGCATCCTCATCTTCGGCGCAGCCGTCAGCGAGGAGATGGAAAACGAGATCGCCATCACGGTCATCGCGACGGGGTTCGACGAGGGGCTGGAGTCCCGCGTCATCACCAGCAAGGCACCCTCTGTGGATGAGCCGTCCAGGCCGGAGGAGCGTGCGGCGGATTCCACGGGCGTCGGGAGCGAGTATCTGTTCGGTGCCATCGACGGCGTGCCCGGGCGCGAGGCGACATTGCAGGATCTCTTGCAGAAGGACGAGCAAGGTGGGTCGAGCAGCGGATTTGAGATCCCGCCGTTCCTGCAGTAGAGCGGTTCCGGCAGACTTCTGTAACCGTTTCCCCTGCGGATGGCAGGACAAGCGCAGGGCAGCGATATATGAGGCCGAAGCCGGTGATGAGCCGGCTTTTCGGTTTCCATAGCGGATGCATTTCGGGGTGCTCGATGGCCTCTGCATGCGTCCCACGGTGAGCGGTATCGAGATGATCAAGACCATCACATCCGCAGACAACCAGGTGGTCAGGCTGGCGGCGAAGCTCGCCCAGCGAAAATACAGGGACAGATGGGGGCTGTACCTCATCGAGGGCCCGAATCTGCTGCAGGAGGCGCTGCGGGCGGAGGTTAAGCCGCAGATCGTGCTTCTGCGGGAGGGGACCGCTGCCGCGGCGCATATCGCGGCGCGCATAGCCTCGCACAGCGGCCGGCAGCCGGAGGCTGTCTACGCGCTGCCTCCTGCGCTCTTTGACCGGCTGGCGCAGACCGAGACGACGCAGGGCGTCCTCGCGGTCGTGAAGAAACCGGATGAGGCTGCGGCCGGGGATCGCATCCTGGCGGAGGGCGCTGCCCGCAACCTCCTCGTGCTGGACCGCCTGCAGGATCCCGGGAATCTCGGCACCATCATCCGCACGGCCGATGCCGCGGGGTGCGGCGGTCTCATCGCGGTCAAGGGTACGGCTGACATCTTCGCGCCCAAGGTGGTGCGTGCGGCCGCCGGCTCCCTGTTCAGGCTGCCGGTCGTGCATGCGGCGGATGCCGAGACGGCGATCCGGCTGGTCAGAGCGGCGGGCGCCAGGCTCGTCGTCACCGACCTGCGGGCGGATGTGTCCTACGACCGGGCGGGCCTTCGCGACCGGGCCGCCATCGTCATCGGCAACGAAGGCGGCGGGGTGTCGGATGCCTTCCTGCGGGCCGCCGACCTGCGGATCAGGATCCCCATGGAGGGGCCCATCGACTCCCTCAACGCGGCGGTGGCGGCGGCCATCCTCCTGTATGAGCGCATGCGCGGCCGTGAGAACGTGCAGGAGACGGACCCATAGGGCG
>CAZDUM010000138.1:0-2273 GCA_964508645.1 uncultured Oscillospiraceae bacterium
TATTGCCGATGGCGATATCGTCTTCCACGATGGCGATGGTATAGGATGGCTGCATAGTCGGACCTCGCTTACGATTTATCTTGGAAATAGAGGCCCAGGAGTTCCTCCATGATCAGGATGACCTTGCCGAAGAAAGGATTGGGTACGGCGGAGATCAGCGCCTGGTGGTCGCTGTCCACCAGGAAGGTCACATCGCTGCTCTGCGCCAGCGTCGAGGTGCCGATCTTCGTGAAACTCACGACCTTGAAGCCGTTCTGCCTGGCCCGCCTGACGCTGTTCAGCACCAGGTCGGTCTCCCCGCTCTGTGAGATGGCGATGAGGATGGCCGGCTCGATGTTCGTCTGCATCGCCTGGCTGTTGCCGTCGCGAAAGAGCATGAAGTCGTAAAAGCTCACCCGACTGTAGACCATGAAGCCGCAGACGCTCAGGCGCTGGGCGATGTAGTCGGCCGAGATCTCAGCAAACCCCGCGCCCACCACGAAGAACTTTTGCTCCCGGTACTGGTGGAGGTAGTCCAGGAAGCGCGCCACCAGCGTCTCGCTGTAGTTGTCGATCAGCACATTCAGATCGTAGGGCCGGCGCAGCATGGCGTTCTGCCCGCTGTGCGAGAGATTGTAGAAGAGGTCCGTGTAGCCGTTGAAACCCAGACGCTTGCACATCTTGACGATGAAGGCGGTGGACACATAGTTTTCCGCCGCGATCTGGGCGATGCTGACCTTCTTGTCCCCCTGCTCGATGTGATTGATGATGGAGGTGATGATGCCCGTCTCCACATCGCTCAGCTGGTTGGTCAGGAAGAAATAACTGCTGCTCATACTGCCTCCCCACGGCGCCGCGCGCCTACAGCTCCCGCCGTCCCTCCAAAGACTTGAGGAGCGTCACCTCATCGGCGTACTCCAGGTCACCCCCCACGGGGATGCCGTGCGCGATGCGGGTCACCTTGATGCCGGCCGGCTTCAGCAGGCGGGCGATGTACATCGCCGTGGCCTCCCCTTCGATGTTGGGGTTGGTGGCGATGATCAGCTCCTCCACATCCTGCTTTTGCAGACGCTTGATGAGGGAGGGCAGGTTGATGTCCTCCGGCCCCACGCCCTCCATGGGCGAGATGACCCCGTGCAGCACATGATACAGACCGTTGTACTCGCGAATCCGCTCCATGGCCGCCACATCACGGGGACTTTCCACCACGCAGATCAGGTCCTGCCGGCGGGCGGGATCGGCGCATATTCGGCAGGGGTCCGTGTCCGTGAGGTTGCCGCAGATGGAGCAGCGGTGCATCTCCCGCTTGGCCGTGGTGATGGCGCCGGCCAGCCGCTCCGCATCCTTGTCGTCCATGGAGAGAATGTGGAAGGCCAGCCGCTGCGCGGTCTTGCCGCCGATGCCCGGCAGCCTGGACAGTTCATTGATGAGCGCATCTAAGGGTTTCGGATACTGTCGCATACATTCGCCCTACAGTCCCGGAATGCCCATGCCGCCGGTCAGCCGCTCCATCTGGGCGCTGGACAGCTCGTCGATCTGGCGCATTCCCTCGTTGACCGCCGCCAGGATCAGGTCCTGCAGCATCTCCACATCGTCCGGGTCCACGACCTCCGGCGACAGCTTCAGGCTGAGCAGCTCCTTCTTGCCGTTGATGGTGACGCTGACGGCGCCGCCGCCCGCCGTGGCGGTGATCTCCTCTTTTTCGAGTTCCGCCTGCATGGCCTCCATCTGCTTCTGCATCGCCTGCATCTGCTGCAACTGCTTCTGCATACCGCCGCCCCCGGCAGATGGTCTTTTGCCGGCTTTCATACCTTTTCCCATGATACTTCCTCCTTCATCGCGCGCCGCGCCCGGCCCTATGCCCGCGGATTCCCTACGGCTCGATCTCGACCGGCACGCCCAGCACTTCCTCGACACGTTTCGCCAGCACCTCGGTCGCATCGGCACCGCCGCCCTCCTGCGCTGCCGCCACGCATACCATGTGCAGCCTGCGGCCCGTGTGGCGCTCCATCAGGCGTTCCAGCTCGGGACGCATCTTCTCGGCATATTTCTCCGCAAAAGATGTCTTGGCCTGCACGACGAACTGGCTGGCGGTGACGGTTTGCAGGGTGGTACCGGCCCGGATCAGATTGAAACTGGTGGCGCTGCCCTCGCCCTCTTCGAATATCTGACGCCAGAGGACATCCAGCTCCCGGCGATCGAGGAGGGACGGCTCCGCCGCCCCATCCTCGGTGGGCACCTCGCCATCACCGCCATCGCCGGTGTCAGGCTGCGACTCCTTTATGCTGCGGTCC
>CAZDUM010000139.1:0-2171 GCA_964508645.1 uncultured Oscillospiraceae bacterium
AAAGCGGATAACATCACAGAAAGATGCGCGCCGGGGGAGGCGCAGAGGAGGAAAATTATGAGTCGAGAAGTTGTGATCGTCGATGGAGTGCGCACGGCGTTTGGCCGGAGAGGGGGCACGCTGAAGGATTTCGTGCCGACCGATCTGTCAGCGCTGGCGGTGCGGGGCCTGCTCGAGAAGACGGACATTTTGCAGAGAGGGGCCGTGGACAGCCTGTTCTGCGGCAGCGCAACCGGAGATGTGCGGTGCATCAATCCGGCCAGGTACACGGTTCTGGCCAGCGGCCTTCCCATGTCCACGAGTGCATCCTATGTGGAGATGCAGTGCGGCTCGGCCATCGATTCCATCAATCATGCGGCGTGGAAGATCATGGCCGGCGCGGCCGATGTGATCATAGCCGGCGGCATGGAATCCTGCAGCCAGAGGTTCACGAAGATATCCGGCGTGACGGAGCCGTATAAGGGGCTGCCGCCCACGATCGTGCCGCAGCGCCTGACGCCCACCGACGAGCAGAACCTCACGATGCTCGAAATCTCCGACGTGATGGCGAAGAAGTGGAAAATCTCCAGGGAGGCGTGCGACGCGTTCGCCCTTCGCTCCCAGCAGCTCGCCTATGCGGCGCAGCAGAAGGGCTACTTCCGGGAGGAGATCGTTCCCGTGACCGTGAAGGGGAAGAGAGGGAAGCCCGATATCATCTTCGATACGGACGAGCATCTCAGGCCTGAGACGACCCTGGAGGGCCTCGCCGCGCTCAAGCCGGTGTTAGGGCCCGACGGCGTCACCACGGCGGGCAACGCGTCCGGGCTGAACGACGGCGCCGCCTTTATCCTCATGATGACGGCGGAGAAGGCTAAGGAGTTAGGCTATGAGCCTCTGGCACGCTGGGTCTGCGGGGCGGATTACGGCGTAGAGCCGCGCTACATGGGAATCGGCCCCGCCTTCTCCAACCTGATCGCCCTGAAGAGAGCGGGCCTGGAGCTGGAGGACCTCGATGTGATCGAGTGCAACGAGGCCTTCGCGGCGCAGAACCTGTCGGTCATCAAGGAGATGGAAAGCCAGACCGGCAAGAAGATCGACATGAAGAAGTGGAATCCCAACGGAGGTGCCATCGCCCTCGGACATCCGAACGGTGCCTCTGGCGCCAGAATCTGTATCTTCGCCTGCAAGGAGCTGGTGCGGAGAGGCGGCAGGTACGGCCTGTTCTCCTCCTGCTGCGGCGGCGGGCTCGGCGTCTCCACCATCGTCGAGAACCTCAGAAGATAAGGTGGCTCAATAGAGGGTTCAATAAAGTTCGAAGCTGTGCAGAAGGCATAGCGCGTCAGGCATAGTGAGTCAAAAGCCCGCCGTCTGAACCATTCAGGGCGGGCTGACCATGTACAGGAGGAAGAGAGACATGAAGAATCTGGAAGGAAAATATGCCATCGTGACCGGAGCCGGCAAGGGCATCGGAGAGGCGATCGTGCGCCGCTTCCTGGAGGAGGAGATCGCCGGCGTGGCGATTCTGGAATGGGATCAGGCACTGGCCGAAAAGACCGCCAGAACACTGGACCCCACCGGCAAGCGCGTGCTGGCCATTCGCTGCGATGTATCGGACGCTGCGCAGGTAAAGGATGCCGTGGATGCCACCGTATCGAGCTTCGGGCGCATCGACATTCTGGTCAACAATGCCGGCATTACGCGAGACCATATTTTCCATAAGATGACCGACGAGGAATGGTACGCCGTGCTGAATGTGAACCTGAACGGGACATACAACCTGTGCAAGGCCGTTGTTCCCATGATGCGGGCGCAGGAGAGCGGCAGCATCATCAACCTCTCATCCACCTCTGCGATGGGAAATGCCGGGCAGGCCAATTACGCCGCCACCAAGGCGGCGCTGCAGGGCTTCACGCGCACGCTCGCCAAGGAACTGGGCCGGAAGAATGTCCGCATCAACTGCATCGCACCGGGCTTTATCCGGACCGACATGATGCTGGCGATCGGCGAGGAAAAACTGAAAAATGAGGTCGAGAATCTGGTCCCCATGCAGCGCCTGGGAGAACCGTCGGAGGTTGCCGCCGTGGCGGCGTTCCTGGCGGGGGAGGATGCCAGCTGGGTCACCGGACAGACGATCTTTGTCTGCGGCGGGTCGACGGTGGACTGATGTCGGCGAGCTATTCCTAAACGCATGA
>CAZDUM010000140.1:0-2134 GCA_964508645.1 uncultured Oscillospiraceae bacterium
TTTTTTGGTGAAAATTTTTCCGCACTCGCCACTATCGGGCTTTACTATCGGGGCGGTTTCTGCTATAATCGTGGTGTCTAACAAGACCTATCTTTGAATGAGGAGGTTCATCATGGCATATAAGATCACGGATGCCTGCATCGCCTGCGGCGCGTGCATCGATTCCTGCCCGGTCGAAGCCATCAGCGAGGGCGACATCTACAGCATCGATGCTGACAAGTGCATCGACTGTGGCGCCTGTGCGGATGCCTGCCCGGTTGACGCGCCGACGGAAGCGTAGTCGCCTGTCATCCACCATCCGGCCGTCCGGCACCTATCGTTATGAACAAATACCTGATCCCGGTGATCAGGTATTTTTCATTTGCTTTTCACTGCGGCGCGCACATGATCCGCTGTGGCGGGCCGAATGTCGTAATGCCTGTGGGAACAATGGCCCTGCGGGCCGGTGTGCATGCCGGTCCCGCGGAGGGGGTCAGTCTCTCTGCGCCATGTAGTAGGTCAGGGCGTGCAGGCTGTCGCTCATGTGAATGTTCTCGACGATCACATTTTCCGGGAGTTCGAGGTCGGCGGCCGTGAAGTTCCATATCCCCTTGATGCCGGCGCGGGCAACCGTATCGGCCACGAGCTGCGCCTTCTCGAGGGGCACGCACAGTACCGCGATGTCCACATCGTGCTTGGCCACAAAGGAGGCGAGGGAGCTGCAGGTCATGACGACCGCATCCTGGAACTTCACGTTTTGGATGCTTTGGCGCACATCAAAGATGCCGGCGATGTGAAAGTTCAGTTCATTCCTCGCGATGTAGTTTGCCATCGCCTGTCCGATGCGGCCGTATCCGACGATCACCATCTCATATGTGCGGTCGAGGCCGAGAATGCAGCCGAGTTCCTCGTAGAGGTAGTCGACGCTGTATCCGTAGCCCTGCTGGCCGAATCCGCCGAAGTGATTGAGGTCCTGGCGTATCTGGGAGGCGGTGTAGCCGGTGAGCTGACTGAGGTCCTTCGAGGAAATCTTCTTGATGCCTTTGTTCTGGAGATCGCGCAGGCAGCGCCGGTAGCGGGGCAGTCGTCTGATCACGGCGGGGGAGATGTGCTTTTCTCGGTCTGCCGTCACCGTCTCTGTTTCTCTTTCCGTGTCCATCATGTCATGTATTTGCAGTCTTACTTGTTATCATCTACATATTTGACCAAATCCGAGACCGTCTGGAATTTTTCGGCTTCCTCGTCGGGGATCTCGATCCCGAATGTATCCTCGATGGCCATAATGATCTCCGCCGCGTCCAGCGAGTCGGCGGACAGGTCCTTCATCAGGTTGGTGTCGAGGTTCACATCGGCCTCCTCCACCTGCAACTGCTCGATGATGATATCCTTAATCCTGTCAAATGTATTCATTTCTTTCCTCCCGCTTTCATCGATACGGTGCGCCAAGCAGCCCATCCGCCCGGTCCTCGTGGGGCGCCGGGCCGCGTGGGTCATGTGGACTGCGCGGGCCGTGAGCCAAGTTGCTCATGGCCGCTCCGTGCGATTCGTGCGGCCCTCGTGGGATGCGAACGGCCCGAGCGCATTGCACTCTCGTCGGTGAACCTTCATTTATTATATAGAATTTCGCATGTCAATGCAACCATATTTTTGGGGGGTGCGGGCGCATGCGACGCGTGCGGATAGCGCGGCGCGAAGGCCCGCGGCCACGGGAAGGGTATCTTACGTACGCGGGCGCGTGCGGATAGCGCATGACAGCGCGCAAAGCGGGACGCGGGGCGGCAGCGCATAGGGGTGCCCTGCGTATTCCATGAAAAGACAGCAGCCCGAAAAGGCGGTCCAGAGGACGAAATATCTCTCCCGTGGTTATCGTATGGCTCCGTGGCCGCATGCGGGGAGTATGCTGGCGACACCGACAGGAGCGGTCGTTGTCCATCTGTCAGCATTTCAGCATCCTGTGGCCGTGCAAATTAGAAAATTCCGAGAAATCGCTGACGGCCCGGCCTTAAAATCTCCACATCCTGTGGAAAAGCGCCCGGCAGGGCGCTTCGTTATCACTGTCCATCTCTCGTGCACCGCTGAAGGTGCCTGTCGTCACCGTCTACATCCGCCGAATCTCGTCTACCGATACGCCGACGCCCTTCGCCAGCTCCTCCGC
>CAZDUM010000141.1:0-2109 GCA_964508645.1 uncultured Oscillospiraceae bacterium
AAACATATCGTCTGCGCGCCCTTAAAATCAAGAGTGGAGGCGCGGGGCGACCGCGAAGCGCCTCCTGGACACTCTCCCGCGCCAGGACGCGCACCTTCATACACTTCATACAATAGAAAGGAAACGACTATGCCGCTGAAAATCGTCAGAAACGACATCACGAAGATGCAGGTGGACGCCATCGTAAACGCCGCCAACGAGACGCTGCTGGGCGGTGGCGGCGTCGACGGCGCGATCCACCGCGCCGCGGGGCCGGGCCTTCTGGCCGAATGCCGGACCCTGGGCGGCTGCGAAACCGGCGATGCCAAGATCACCGGCGCCTACCGCCTCCCGTGCCGCTATGTGATCCACACCGTAGGCCCCGTCTGGCAGGGCGGCAACCGCGGAGAGCAGGCCCTGCTGGTCTCCTGCTACCGTCGATCCCTGCACCTGGCTAAGGAGAACGGCTGCGAGACGGTGGCCTTTCCCCTGATCTCCTCCGGCGTCTACGGCTACCCGAAGGACCAGGCCCTCAGCGTCGCCATCGACACCATCAGCGACTTTCTCCTGCACGACGCAGACGGCCAGATGACCGCATATATCGTGATTTACGATAAAGATGCGGTCCGCATCAGCGAGAAGCTGTTCAGCGATATCGCGAAATTCATCGACGACACCTATGTCGAGGCGCACACGGATGCCTCCAGTGAGAGCCGCCGCAGTCGATTCCTCCGCGAGGCCAAGCCGCTCGACAATATTTTCCTGTCCATGGTGCCCGAGAAAGCCGCCAGAGCGCCAGACGAGCAGAAAATTTCGCACCCACCGAAGGGCGTGCGACCCGCTACCCCGTCCAGAAAGAGCGCCGCGCCAGCCGCCACCCTCGACGACGCCGTCCGCACGCTCGACGAGAGCTTTTCCGAAATGCTCCTGCGCAAGATCGACGAGCGAGGCATCACCGACGCCCAGTGCTACAAGAAGGCGAACATCGACCGCAAGCTCTTTTCCAAGATTCGCAGCGACAGGAACTACAGGCCGAGCAAGCCGACGGTCCTGGCCTTCGCGATCGCGCTGGAACTTCCGCTCGCCGAAACGCAGGAAATGCTGAAAAAGGCGGGTTTTGCCCTCTCCCACAGCAACAAGTTCGATATCATCGTCGAATTTTTCATCCAGCACGGCAACTACAACATCTTCGAGATCAACGAGGCGCTTTTTGCCTTCGATCAGAACCTGCTCGGTTCGTAGCAAAAGATGGGCGCGCAGGGCCCCAGGCAAACGGCGGTATTTGACGGCCGGCGGACGGCGTAAAAGATCAAACCCCCGAGCCGCATCGACACGTCACACTTTGCTCATTTGTCGCCCGCCATGCGACCAAACGAACCGATTTCCGCCCTATACTACAGGCAGAAGACAGGCGATGGTCCCGCATGCCTCGGACCGCAGCGTCGCCTGCAAGGATAGGGAGGGAAATACAATGAAACAGAATTTGACGGAGATCGTATTTATTCTTGACCGCAGCGGCTCCATGCAGGGCCTCGAGGCCGACACCATCGGCGGCTTTAACTCCATGATCGAGAAGCAGAAAAAGGAGGAGGGGGAGGCGCTGATCTCCACGATCCTCTTTGACGATGTGAGCCAGGTGCTGCACGACCGAATCGATGTGAAGCGCATCGAGCCGCTCACCGCCAAGGACTACTATGTGCAGGGCTGTACCGCCCTGCTGGATGCCATCGGCGGCGCCATCCACCACATCGCGAATATCCACAAGTACGCGCGTGAGGAGGACGTGCCGGCGCGCACGCTGTTCGTCATCACCACAGACGGCATGGAAAATGCGAGCCGTCACTACACCCTCCAGCGGGTCAAGGACATGATTGAGCATGAAAAGGAGAAGTACGGCTGGGAGTTTATCTTCCTCGGCGCGAACATCGACGCCGTGGAGACCGCCGCGAGCATCGGCATCAACGCGCAGCGGGCCGTGCAGTACCGCAGCGACAGCAGGGGCACGCGGCTGAACTACGATGTCGTCAGCACCTTGATTTCCGACATGCGCGGCGGGCGTGGCATCTCCCCGCAGTGGAGCGCGGCCATCGAGGAGGATTACGAGGAGCGGGAAGATGAAAAATGAAGATG
>CAZDUM010000142.1:0-2107 GCA_964508645.1 uncultured Oscillospiraceae bacterium
TGCCCATCCTATCGTCCATCCGCCCGACCCTCCCACTGGTACATGGTATAGCGGAAGGCGGCCGCCAGGTGGTACATGGTGATCGCCTCGCTCTGCGCCATGTCGGCCACGGTGCGGGCCACGCGCAGAATCCGGATATAACGGCGCGTGCTCAGGTGATATTGCAAGCAGGCATCGCGCAGAAAACGCTCCTCGTCTGCGCCGAGCCGGCAAAAGCGCTTCAGGTGCCGCTCCTCCATCTGCCCGTTCCAGCGTATCTCACAGTCCCGAAATCTCGCCGCCTGCCTGGCACGGCCCGCGATGACCTTCGCGCGCAGATCGGCCGAGGAGACGGGGGTTTCCTCCTGCAGCGCCTCATAGTCCACGGGCTGCACCTGCGCATAGAGGTCGATGCGGTCCGCCACCGGTCCCGACAGACGGCTCTGGTACTGCGCCAGCTGTCCCGGCGTGCAGGTGCACGCCCTGTGCGGGTCCCCGAAGAAGCCGCACCTGCACGGATTCGCCGCGCCGACCAGCATGAAGTCAGCCGGAAAGATGTAGGGGATGCCGCGCCGGATCATGCGAACCTCCCGATCCTCCATGGGGGTGCGCAGCGCGTCGATCTGCGCATGGCTGAGCTGCAGAAATTCGTCGACAAAGAGGACGCCGTGATGTGCCAGCGACACCTCGCCCGGGTACGGGTAGGCCCCGCCGCCCACGAGACCCACGACGCTGATGTGGTCATCCGCCATGCGGAACGGGCGCGCGGCCATGAGGGGATGCCTGGCATCGAGAAGCCCCGCGGCCGAATAGATCATCGTGGTTTCCAGCTTTTCCTGGGCGGTCATCTCCGGCAGAATGCTGGGGATGCGGCGGGCCAGCATCGTCTTCCCGCTGCCCGGCGGCCCGATCATCAGGAGGCTGTGACGGCCGCAGACGGCGGTCGCGATCTCCTCCTTGACCTGCCAGTGCCCCTGCACCTGCTCATAGTCCAGGGGAGAGGGGGCCGGATCCGATGCCGTCACCTCCGCGGGCCGATCTTCCATGAACCGCGCGATCGCGTCCGGCAGGGGTTCTTTTGCTGTGAGAAGGGAGACGACCTGAGAGAGGGAAGACACGGGCACGATCTCCACACCGGTGGAAGCGCAGGCAAGCCGGCCTTCCGCGTAGTTTTCGCTCGGCAGGAAGATGTGGCGGATGTGCTTTGTGCGGGCCAGCGCGCACACCATGGGGAGGACGCTGCGAACGGGTTGCAGACTGCCATCCAGCTGCAGTTCCCCCAGGAATCCGGATGAGAGCAGGCGCGATGGGAGGTCGCGGCCCTTGATCTGCCCATAGGCGTGCAGAATCCCCAGGGCGATGGCCATGTCGTAGTGACTGCCGCGCTTGTGGATGGAGGCGGGGATCAGGTCGACGACGATGTGCCCGAGCGGAAATTGCAGGTGGCTGTTGCGGATGGCGCTCTTGACCCGCTGCGTGGCCTCCTTGACGGCGGTGTCACCGAGTCCGACCACGAAGAAACCGGGCATGCCCTGACTGATGTCGACCTCCACCGCCACGGGGATGCCCTCGACGCCGTAGGCGGCGGCCGTGTAGATTCTGGAAAGCATCGCAGGGCCTCCTTAAAAGATGAGGCCGGCGTGGTGGGAGAGCACGACCTCCACGACCTGAAACTCGATGTTTTCGTAATAAAAGATCTCTGCGTCTTCCAGTTCGCGGGCTGCCTCGCGTTCCGCCAGATAGCGGGCAGCGGCGAGCCGGATGCGGCGGCGCTTCCCGCTGTCCACCGCCTCGATGGGCTGACCGAAGGCGAACTCGATGGGCTGGCTGGACGCGGCGGCGCTGCGCGTCTTCACCTCGATGAAGGCGAGCGTGTCGGGCTGTGCGGCGATGATGTCGATCTCGCCCTCTCGGCAGCGATAGTTGCGCGCCAGGATCTCATAGCCGTGGGCGCGCAGATAGACGGCGGCGAGCTCCTCACCCAGCTGTCCCATCGCCTGCCTGTATGATTCGCGCTTCTCCGCGCTTTCGATTGCATCAGTCATCTGTGCATGTCCGTGATGCATTCGGAAGTACTTAACAATCCACTCGTGATATAACAATAAAGGAAAAATTTAACTATGTCAAG
>CAZDUM010000143.1:0-2052 GCA_964508645.1 uncultured Oscillospiraceae bacterium
TCCAGGCGGTCTTCCTTGAACCGGATGTCGTTGCCCGGGGTGATGCCGGTGGTCAGCATGAAGCGCAGGGCATCGGCGCCGTACTGGTCGATGACCTCCAGGGGGTCGATGCCGTTCCCCAGGGATTTGCTCATCTTGCGGCCCTCCGCATCCCGCACCAGGCCGTGGATGTAGACGGTGCGGAAGGGCACATCTCCCATGGCCTCCAGTCCCGAAAAGGCCATGCGGATGACCCAGAATAGGATGATGTCATAGCCGGTCACCAGCACATCGGTGGGATAGAAATACTGCAGGTCCTCCGTCTGATCCGGCCAGCCCAGGGTGGAGAAGGGCCACAGGGCCGAGCTGAACCAGGTGTCCAGCACATCCTCCTCCTGCAGGAAGCGCGTGCCCCCGCACTTCGGGCAGACCGCCGGCGTGTCGTAGCTGATGACCGTCTCCCCGCAGTCCTGGCAGTAGTAGGCCGGAATCCGGTGGCCCCACCAGAGCTGCCGGGAGATGCACCAGTCCTTGATCTCCCGCAGCCAGCGCAGATACTCCCTGCCGAACCGCTCGGGCACGAAGCGGATGCGGCCCGACTCCACCGCCTCGATGGCGGGCTTCGCCAGCTCCGCCATGGAGACGAACCACTGATCGGACAGCATCGGCTCGATGGCCGTATGGCAGCGGTAGCACTCGCCCACGGGGATGACCTTTTCCTCGGTCTTCACCAGATAGCCCGCCGCCTCCAGGTCGGCCACCCAGGCCTTGCGGCACGCATACCGGTCCATGCCGGCGTACTTGCCGGCCAGCTCGTTCATGGTCGCATCCGGATTGATGCAGCTCGGGCAGGCCAGGCCCGCCCGCTGGCCCACCTCGAAATCGTTGAAATCATGCGCCGGCGTGATCTTCACGGCGCCGGTTCCCTTCTCCGGGTCCGGATAGGGGTCGGCGATGATGGGGATCTCCTTGCCCACCAGCGGCAGGATCACCTTTTTCCCCACCAGGTCCCGGTACCGGGGATCGTCGGGATGCACCGCGATGGCTTCATCGGCGAACATGGTCTCCGGCCGGGACGTGGCCACCACGATGCCATCGCCCACGCCGTCCGCCGCCGGATAGCGAAAATACCAGTACATGCCGTTCCGGTCCTCATGCTCCACCTCCGCATCGGAGAGGGATGTGCCGCACTGGGGGCACCAGTTGATCAGCCGGTTGCCCCGATAGATGAGCCCCTTCTGATACAGGTGGATGAAGAAGGTCTTGACGGAGCGGTTGCAGCCCTCGTCCATGGTGAAGCGCTCCCGGCTCCAGTCGCAGGAATCCCCCAGCTTCCGGCACTGCCGGGTGATGCGGCCGCCGTACTCCGCCTTCCAGGCCCAGGCGCGTTTCAGAAACTCCTCGCGTCCCAGGTCCTCCTTCTCCAGTCCCTCCTGCGCCCGAATCTGCTCGACCACCTTCACCTCGGTGGCGATGCTGGCGTGGTCGGAGCCGGGCAGCCAGAGGGCGCTGTACCCCTGCATCCGCTTCCATCGGGTCAGCACATCCTGCAGGGTCTGATCCAGCGCGTGGCCCATGTGGAGCTGCCCCGTGATATTCGGCGGCGGCATGACGATGGTAAAAGGCTTCTTATCAGGCCTGACTTCCGCCCGAAAGGCGCCGGATTCCTCCCACTTCTGATAGATGCGATCCTCGAACTCCTTCGGTTCGTAATTCTTCGCCAGATTTTGCTGCGCGCCCTGCGCCCGCGTGCCCCGCGCGCCGCCGTCCTTCGCTGCCCGCGCCGCCTGCGCGTCCTGCCGTGCGTTCTTCTCCATGTTGCCGTCTCCTCCCGTATCGTGATGCTGTCGTGTCCTGCCCATGCGCCGCGTCCCAGCCTCCCCGGCGTCTCAGGTCCCCTGGCGTCCCGGCTTCCCCGCGTCTCAGGTTTCCCCGCGTTTCAGGTTTCCCTGCGCCTCTGGTTTCCTCGCGCCTCTGGTTCCCCCGCGCCTCAAGCCCGCGCCGCCGTCGCTTCCTGCCCTGCTGCGGCCCACAAAAAATCCTTCACAGGCCCATAGCCTGCAAAGGACGAAA
>CAZDUM010000144.1:0-2043 GCA_964508645.1 uncultured Oscillospiraceae bacterium
CACCTTTCCTCGACACACCGGTCGGCGCACCGACCGTAGCTGCCGATGCCGCCGCGCGCGCCGCCGGGTCTTCGCATCCATCCGCGCCCTTCCCGCCCTGCAGCAAGAGCGCCAGTGAGAAATCCGGCATCCACGGGCTGACATCCAGCCCCGCGCGGCAGCGCTCCCTGATCCAGCGGGCCGGCGCGATGCCCGCAGCCGGCCCGTCATCCAGGTGCCCGCCGCCAAGCCTCGGGATGGCCAGCGGCCGCGCCGTGCGCATGGAGCGGATGTACTCCAGCGCGAGGATGTTGTTGGGGCCCCTGAGACAGGCGAGCTCCTGCGCCGTCAGAAATTCGGCGGCGGCGCGTTCCCGGGCACGGGGCCAGGAGAGGCCTGCCCGCATGCCGTCCCGGATCGCGGCGTCAAGCGCCGCCTCGTGCCTGTCGAGCTTCTCGGCTGTCGTCGTCAGGATGGCCTCGTCCGCCGCCTCACATCCGAACGAAATCCAGGTCGCGCCGAACCCCTCCAACAGGGCCACACCCGTACGGGCAAATGTGCGCGCCTCTCGCACGCAGCAGGCGGTCGGCAGCTCCACGACGAGATCGGCGCCGCCCCGGATGGCGGCCTCGGCGCGGCACCATTTGTCCGCGACTGCCGGCTCGCCGCGCTGGGTGAACTGGCCGCTCATGGCCACGATGAGGACGGGCGCCTCTCCCGCCTTCCCGAGGCGCTCTGCGGTCTGCCGGAGCTGGTACAGGTGTCCGTTGTGAAAGGGGTTGTATTCGGCGATGATGCCCGCAACAGGCCGCATGCGCATCCTCCTCTAACGAAAACCCATGGTGCGGTTCCACCCGTGCCATGGGTTCCTATTCTCGATTTCTCGATATGTCTGCGCGGCGAGAGGCCGAAAAACGGGGCGTCGCACCTTTACTCGGTCGCCCGGAAAACCGCCCTTTTACTCGGCGACGCCGGAGAGCCGCTCTTTTACTCGGTGGGAGTGGAACTGCTCTCGTTCTGCGTCTGGTAGGCCAGAACCTTCATCTCCTCGCGGTTGGAGGCCAGGATGGCGTTGATCTCGTCGAAGGATTTTTCCAGCTTGCTGTACATCTCGCCGAAATACTTCATGTTCAGCTCGTCCATCCTGTTCTGCATGTCGAAGAGCATCTTGTCCACATAATCGTAGGTGCGCAGTTTGAGCACCTTGGCGTGGGTGTCGGCGTCCTGTCGGATCTGCTCGGCGAGCTTCGTGGCGCGCAGGGTGATGTCGTCCGTCTCCACCAGGTAGTCGGCCTGCTTCTTGGCCTCCTTGATGATGCGTTCGTACTCGCTCTTGGCGTCGGCCAGGATGCGGTCGCGCTCGTCACGAATCCACTTGGCCTGCTGCACATCGTCGGGAAGGGCCAGCCGGATCTCGCGCACGATCTCGAATATCTGTTCCGCTTCTACCATGATCTTGCCGGTCAGGGGCAGGCCCGGCGCGTCGTCCACCAGATCTTCCAGTTCTTCCAGCAGTTCCAGTACTTTCATCGTGTCTTCCATCTCAATACGACCTTCCTTTCATCCGCGCCAGCACCGTGGGCGGCACCAGCATGCTGCCGTCTCCGCCCAGGCTGATCACCTGCTTGGCCATAGTCGAACTGATGAACCCGTATCGCGCATCGGCCATGAGAAAAACCGTCTCGACGCCTTCATTATATAGATGCCCATGCAGCTGCGCCATCTGCTGCTCGCTTTCAAAATCCGCCCCGCACCGGAGGCCGCGGACCACGACATTGAAGCCGTTTCGATTCACAAAATCCGCGAGCAGGCCGTCGCACATGGCTGTCGTCACGTTCGGCAGGTGCGCCGTCGCCTCCGCGATCATCTCCATCCGCTCCTCAAAACCGAACATCGTGTGCTTCTCGAGATTGACGACCACGCCCACGACGAGCGAGTCAAAAACGCGGGCCGCGCGTTCGATGATGTCCAGATGGCCCAGCGTCAGCGGGTCAAAAGAGCCGGCATACAGGGCTTTCGTCACGTGCTCGCACCTCCTGACAATTTTTTATTTTATCACATCGC
>CAZDUM010000145.1:0-2025 GCA_964508645.1 uncultured Oscillospiraceae bacterium
TGGGGCGCAAAATGACCACAGGACACTTCCTGGACACTCTCGTGGGAGATGGCAGGAGGGTTTGGTCGCTGTCATCACCTTATCCGGCGTATAGGGCGATCCAGCCGCCGCAGCAGGCGGATGAGACCGCTCTTTTTTTTGCGTTCGCCGCGGGCGGCGGGCGTGGCACGATACTTGCTCCGACATATGCACGAGATGCTGCGCCCTGTTGCGGGGGTTAGATAGGCATCCCTATGCGGTATCATTATGCGTTATCATTATGTAAGGAGGAAGACAGCATGAAAAAGAACAGAATCGCGGTTCTGATCCTGGCCATCGTCGTCATCGTGGCCGTGGGCATCGGCGCTGCTACCAACAGAGATGTCACCCGCATGCAGGACTGTCCGGAATGTGAGGGGACAGGCACCGTGGTGGTGGCGGACTATGCGAGCGGCGAGGAGACCGAGTATCCCTGCGCCACCTGCGGCGGCAGCGGGCAGGTGGAGGCCTCCAGCCACATGTTCGGCACGCTCTGGGCGCTCCTGCCGCCGGTCGTCGCCATCGCCTTCGCGCTGATCACCAAGGAGGTCTTTTCCTCCCTGTTCATCGGCCTGGTGCTGGGCGGCGTGATGTGTGCCAATTTCGGATTCACCGGGACCGTGGACACCGTCATCAACGACGGGCTGGTCGCCGCTGTCGCCGACAGCGCCGGTATCTTCATCTTCCTTGTCATCCTGGGCATCATCGTCGCCATGGTCAACAAGGCGGGCGGGTCGCAGGCCTTCGGCAACTGGGCCGCGACGCATATCAAGACGAAGGTGGGCGCCTGTCTGGCCACCTTCCTGCTCGGCGTCCTGATCTTCATCGACGACTACTTCAACTGCCTGACGGTCGGCTCCGTCATGCGGCCGCTGACGGATGCGAAGAAGGTCTCGCGCGTCAAACTGGCCTACCTCATCGATGCGACGGCGGCGCCGGTCTGCATGATCGCGCCCATCTCCTCGTGGGCGGCGGCCGTATCCGGCTGCGTGGACAGTGAGACCTATTCGGGCCTGGAGCTTTTCGTCAGAGCCATTCCCTTCAACTTTTACTCCCTGCTGACGCTGGTCTTTATCGTGGCCATCTCCCTGATGGGGTTTGACTACGGCAAGATGGCCGGCTTCGAGATCAAGGCGCAGAACGGCGATCTGATTGGCAGCACGGAGGCGGTGCCGCAGACGGATGAAACGCCCGTCACGAGCAGGGGCAAGGTGATCGATCTGGTTCTCCCGGTCGTCGTGCTGATCGTCTGCTGCGTATTCTCCCTCGTCTATGTGGGCGGCTTCTTCGGCGGCGCGAATGACGGCGACTTCATCGCGGCCTTCGCAGACACCGACGCCTTCGTGGCGCTCCCCTGGGGCGGCATCATCGCCCTGATCATCATCCTGGTCTACATGCTGTGCCGGAAGGTCCTCACCTTCGCCGACACGATGCACTGCGTCCCGCAGGGATTCATCGCCATGGTTCCGCCCATCCTGATCCTGACGCTGGCGACCAGCCTGAAGAACGTCACCACGCTGCTCGGTGCGAAGTTCTATGTCGCGGACCTGATGGCGTCTGCCGCCGAGGGCCTCTTTGCCTTCCTGCCCGCGATCATATTCCTGGTGGCATGCGTGCTGTCCTTCGCCACCGGTACCAGCTGGGGCACCTTCGGCATCCTGATCCCCATCGTGACCAGCATCTTCCCGGAGACCAGCCCGCTGCTCTTCGTAGGCGTCTCGGCCTGCCTGGCCGGTGCCGTCTGCGGCGACCACTGCTCGCCGATCTCCGATACGACCATCATGGCCTCGGCCGGCGCGCAGTGCAATCATGTGGATCACGTGGCCACGCAGCTGCCGTATGCCATCACGGTGGCGGCCATATCGTTCGTCATGTTCATCTTCTCCGGCTTCGTGCCCAACGCCTTCATCGCCATCCCTCTGGGCGCCGCGCTGACCGTGGCGGTCCTGTTCGTCATCCGCGCCTACACCCGGCGCAAGGAAAAGGCGAGCGCATAGGCGAGCGCCC
>CAZDUM010000146.1:0-1948 GCA_964508645.1 uncultured Oscillospiraceae bacterium
GTCAATCCGGTTCCCTCGGCCGCCCGTTCGGTTTCCCAAGCGGCACGGCGGCTGTGCCTGGGGCGGCGAGCGCAGTTCGCTTGCGGACGGTTCCCGCGGCACACTCGCGCCGCCCGCGGCCCTTTACAGCACGGCCATCGCCAGCAGCCCGCAGAGCTCCCCCCAGACGATGCCCCATCCGGCGATATCCCCGCTCATGCCGCCCAGCGCCCGCCGCGCCAGCAAAACGGCGAGCAGCGTGGCGGCTGCCTCGACGCCCAGCGCGGTCCCATACGCCCACGGCCGCCCGCTCAGCAGCAGACCGACGACCGTGAACGCCGCCAGCTGCACCAGCAAGAGCACGAACGGCCCCCGACGAGAGGTCTTTTGCGAAGTACCCGCATACTGGCTCTGCGCCATGGGCGTAAACCCCAGCACGCACAGGCCGGACACCGCGCGGCTGACAACCGGCAGCAGGCAGAGCGTCGCCAGGTCCACCCCCAGGCTGATGATCGTGGACAGGGCCGCCAGGTACCCCAGCAAAAGAAAGACGACGCTGATGACGGCGAATGCCCCGGTGTGCGGGTCTTTCAGGATGGCCTGGCGCGCCTGCAGGGGCCGCCGGGAGAGGATCGCGTCGCAGCAGTCCATGAAGCCGTCGAGGTGCTGAAAGCCGCAGAGGAGGAAGGGGGCGACGGTCGCCAGGAAGGCAGTGATGAGGTAGGGGAGGCCGAAGTACAGGAGAAGCGTCACCACCGCACTCCACAAAAGACCTACGAGCAGGCCGATGGTCGGCAGCCAGGCGAGCATGTAGGGTCGGAGGTCGTCGTCCCACCGCTTCACAGGGCAGGGAATCGCCAGAAAATTGCTCCACGCCATGAAGAATCCCGTCGTCAGCTTCATCTCGCATCCTCCGCACGCGCCCCGCGGGCATCTGCAGCGCGCCCCGCATCGGCAGCATCCAGGTCCGGACTATCCGCATCCGAATCACTCGGTTCTGTGGTCGCGCCGGCCGTCTCCCCGCCACTCTCATCCTTGAACAGATAGGTCGCGCCGTACGCCACCTCGATGACCTGCTCGCAGACCTGGGCCAGCGTCCTGTCCGCCAGCGCCAGCCCCCGCCGGTAACATGCCGTCATCTCCTCGAAGTCGCGGGCATCGCTGTAGATATAGTCGGAGACGAACACCGTGTGACCGGTGCGCTGGGCAAACTCCGCGAGCTCCCCGGCCACCCGCGCCGCGGCCGCGAGGTCCATGGGGCCGTCCGCCGGGAACATCTCGTTGGACAGGAGCGCCGTCACGCTGTCTACGAGGAAAACGCCGGTCGGGTCGACCTTTTTCAGGCAGGCCAGGATGTGTCGCCCCTGCTCGACGGTCTGAAATCCCCAACCGTCCCGTTCCGCCACATGGCGCCGGATGCGGGCCCGATCCTCCTCGTCGGTCGGTATCATGGTCGCCACATAGTACAGCGGCCGCCCGTCCGCCAGGGCCATGGACCGGGCTACGCGCTGCGCGTGAAAGGATTTTCCGTTCTTGCAGCCGCCGCTGATCAGGATGTTCATCAGAAAAAGGTTCCCTTCTCCGCCTCCTGCAGGTAGTCCGCGTCGATGGCCCCCTCCTCGTAGGTGGCCATCCCGTTCATCGTCGCACAGGCAGCATCCAGCACGTAGAAGGCCAGCGGGCAGCCGCTGCCCTCGCCGAGACGCATGCCGAGGTCCATATAGGCGGGTACGCCCAGCGCCTCCATGGCCATGCGAAAGCCCGGCTCCCTGGAGGTGTGCGAGCCGAAGAGGTAGCCGCGGACATGGGGCGCGAGGCAGACAGCTGCCAGCGCCGCCACGGCGCTGATGTAGCCGTCGATGACGACCGGCAGCCGGTAGCGCGCCGCCCCCAGGAAGGCACCTGCCATCGCGCAGATGTCGAAGCCACCCACCTCCGCCAGGATGTCGAGGACCTGGTCGGTGCCGGC
>CAZDUM010000147.1:0-1869 GCA_964508645.1 uncultured Oscillospiraceae bacterium
TTGACTCCATGTTAGGCCTGCATGCGCATCCCGCGTTTGTTGGCTGAAAGCAGTTGAAAAGGCCGGTCCCTTATGGTACTATCTTTTGTGTCGAAGGGTTGCGGTCGCCCGCGGCACCGGGAGGATGCACCGGCCGGTCGGCGGGCGATGGTTCGATGGCACAGTGCAGCCGAGAGGGCTGCGAGATGAACCGGCGGGCGGAGCTGCCGACTGTGCATCGTAGCGTATTCGGCCGCCAGCCGGCGTGCGGCTTACCTACCCTGGCGGACACGGACAAGTCGGGACCCGCGGCCCGCTTTGGACCCCGACGTCACTTGGCCCCCGACATCATCTGGGCCCCCGACATCACCTGATTGCAGGAGGAGAGATACAGCATGGATTTTGAGAAAACGAGGGAAGCGCTGGACACGGCGCTTAGGCGCATCACGAACGAGACGGGCCTGGTAGGCGGCGCCTTGGACATCGTGCAGGACGGGAAGATCGTCTTTTCCTACGAATACGGCTATGCGGACCGCGAGAACGGCGTGCCCATGACGCAGGACAATCTCTTCGACGTGGCCTCCACCTCCAAGGCCTGGACGGTCATGCTGGCGGCGCAGGCCGTGGACGAGGGTCTGATGACCTGGGACGAGCCGATCCAGAAGCACATCCCGGAGTTCACCATGATCGACGCCTACGCCGGCGCACACCTCTCGGCCCGCGATATGGCCAGCCACCGCAGCGGCCTCGCGAATCACGATCTTTTGCGGGAAAAGATTCCCGGCGACCGGCAAAATCTGATGCGCAAGACGGCTTTTCTCGAGATGGACAGGGGGTTTCGCGAGCGGTACGAGTACAACAATCATCTGTTCATCCTTCTCGGCTATCTCGTGGAGGTTCTGCGGGGGATGCTATGGGAGGACCAGATCGTCAGGTACATCGCCGAGCCGCTGGGCATCGACACCATCCGCTTTCGGGGGATCGACCGGGATATGGACAAGGTGAATCCGGCGCTGCCTTACGCCAGCGACGGGTACAGGGCCACCCGGTGCGGGTATGCGGCGAATTATCACAGCGCACCCTGCGGCGGCATTCGCATCACCATGCCGAATATGGCCAAGTGGATCGCGGCCATGAGCCGGGGCGGCGTGACGGCGGACGGCAGGCGGCTCTGCTCGGAGGCGCAGTACAGGGAGATCATCACCCCCGTCATCCCGGCTGAGGAGGAGGGCGTGGGCCTGCTCAAGCGTGCCTGCTATGCGATGGGCTGGTGCACGGCCGACTACCGGGGTCATTCGGTGGTGTATCACAGCGGCGGCCTGGAGGGGTTCAACACGCAGGTGGGGTTCCTGCCGGGCGAGGACCTGGGCTATGTGATGTGTTTCAACACCGGCGGGACGCCGGCGAGCGAGGTGGCGCGGGCGATCGTGCTGGATGTCCTGACCACCGGGCAGCCCGCGGACAGCTACGACGAAAACATCGACGATTGGTTTTTGCGCCGGCGGCGTCCCAAGGAAAAGGCGGAGGCCAGGCCGCAGGCCCTGAGACCGCTGACGGCTGCGGCGGACGGGCAGCTCATCGGCGCCTACCGGCATCCGGCCTACGAGGCATTCGAGATCGGGGAGGACGGCCCTGCGGGGCATCTCCGCTTTCGCTACGGCACCCTCACGGCCTGGCTCATGGCGGATGCGGAGGGACGCATCAGCGGGTACGCGGAGGAGATGGACGATCCGGTCTCCAATCTCATCACGCTGGAGCGCGCGGAGGACGGGCGCAGCCTGTATCTGATGACCGGCTACAACACGCTGCGTCAGCTGTTCGTCAGGGAAGAGGGATAGCGTCCCACCCCCGGGAGAGCGTCTGAAAACCTGGGCGCGCAGCTGGCAAGTG
>CAZDUM010000148.1:0-1790 GCA_964508645.1 uncultured Oscillospiraceae bacterium
GAAAGCGCTGTTGACCCGCCAATCGCTCTTATATATAATATAAATATGCTATAACGAGGAGGCATGATGGATATCGAACTGGACCGAGACAGCAAGACACCTCTGTACCGCCAGATCGCCGCACAGCTGCGCGCGCTGATCCTTTGCGGAGAAATCAGCCCCGGCAGCCGCCTGCCATCCGAACGCTCCATGGCGCAGCTCTTAGGCGTGCACCGCAACACCGTCGTCAAGGCCTATACCGAGCTGAAGGACGGGCAGCTCATCACGGCGCGGCAGGGCGCCTGCTACGAGGTCAGCCTGCCGGCGGACATGCCGCAAACGAAGGGCGGGCAGCGTGTGCACTGGCCGAGCCAGATCAAATCGGCGTACTTGGACATGGAGGCGACCTTTGGCGACCCGTCGCAGCACCCGCGGCGCGGACGCGGAAAAAGCGGGAATATAGCGGAGGGCGACCTGCCCGCCCCGGGCATCTATGACTGGGAAAAGGTGGCGGCGGACCTTACGAGCATCCTGCGCGAGGAAGGACATGCGCAGCCTCCTGACAGCCTCAATCTGGGTGATCTCACCCTGCGGCGTCGTCTGGTGTCGTTCCTCGGTGCCAAGGGCATCAAGGCCACCAGCGGAGAGATGCAAATTCTCACCGGGAGCGAGCAGGCGCTGGAGCTCCTCACCGCGCTCCTCGTGCGCCCCGGGGATACCGTCATCGCGGAGGAGCCGGCATCACCGGCCGTCTACCGGTGCATGCAGCTGGCCGGCGCGAAGGTGGTCACGGTACCCGTGGATGCGGACGGCATGCAGTGCGCGAGCCTGGATGCGCTGCTCACCTGCTGCCAGCCGAGGCTCCTGTGTGTCAGCTCCGGATTTCAGGATCCGACCGGCGGCCTGCTCTCGCAGGACCGGCGCCTGGCCATCGTGGAAACGGCGGCGCGGCATCGCGTCCCCATCATCGAGATGGACACCGCTTCGGAGCTCGTCTACGAGGGGCCGCGCCACCTGCCGCTCAAGGCCCTCGACCGGCTGGGAAATGTCATCTATGTCTACTCGTTTTCCCTGACCTTCGTGCCGGGTCTGCCGATAGCCTTCGTGGCGGGGGACAGGCAGCTCATCCGCAGCCTGTCCTGCCTGCTGGCCGCGCGCATGGCCCCCGCTGACTCGCCGGCACAAAAGCTGCTCGGACGCTACCTCGGCGACGGCAGCTACTATCAGACGCTGGAACGGTATCGCAGGACATACGCCGCCGCGCGGGACCTCGTGTGCCGCCGTCTCGAGGGGATGGCGCCGCTCGGCCTCACGTATGAAAAGCCGGTGGGCGGGGTGTATATCTGGTGCCGGCTGCCGCGGGGGCTCGACAGCGTGACGCTCGCAGCAGCCACGCGCAGGCGAGGGCTCTCGATCCGGCCCGGTTCCGCGTTCTATCCGTCCGGAGGCGGCGGACGCGACCGCATCCGCCTGTGCTATGCCTGCGAGAGCGAGGCGCGTCTGGAAAGGGAGATGGACGCCCTGGAGTCCGTCATCCGAGAGGCGCTGAAGAAAAGGACGGCCGGGCCGTAATGCGGGCATCCGCACAGGTTTCGACGCTCCGGCACACCGCACCCCCACAAAAAGCCTAATCACAATTTACTAAATCGTGATTAGGCGATATGCGAGAATAGAACGGCCGAGGCGCGCCAGCCGTTCCGCCGCCCACCGCATTCTGTCCGCCGCCCATCTCGTCGCCGCCGCCGTACCCATCTGCCGCAGCGCGGAGGCCCGCCCCCGCGAGGGTGTCCAAAAGGTGCTTCGCGGTCGCC
>CAZDUM010000149.1:0-1782 GCA_964508645.1 uncultured Oscillospiraceae bacterium
CGCGGCGATGATGTGATTTTCGCGCGGCGGCTCGAGAATAGATGGCAGGAGGCAGAAAGGTATCCGCGTATGAAAAGACTCAAATTCTTGGTGGGGCGCATCCTTCACATGGACTACAGGCAGTTCTTCGATACCATCCGGACGGTGCACGAGCGGTCGGGCCGCAGCCGCATTTTCCTGTTTTTTGACATCATATACTGCGGAATCAAGTACCAGGCGGGCTACATCGACTACAAGAATGCGGCCATGTACGATCTCAACGCGGCGCAGCGGGCGGATGTGATCACCCGCGGGGTCAACAACCGATATGTCGCCCGGTACAACGATCCGAACTACACGCACTATTTCCTGCGCAAGGCGGATTTTAACGAGAGATTCGCCGCGCACATCGGCCGTGACTGGCTGCTGGTGGACGGGGAGGAAAAGCGGGATGCCTTCGCGCACTTCATCGCGGGAAAAGAGGATTTCATCCTCAAGCCCGTGGACGGCACGCATGGTGACGGGGTCTTCAAACTGCCAGCTTCGATGGAGGCGTTTGACGAGAATCTCGGCCGCATCCCCTATCTGGCGGAGGAACGCATCGTGCAGGTCCCGGCGCTGGCCGCGCTGAATCCGACCAGCGTCAACACGATCCGGGCGGTCACCTTCCTGAAGAAGGACGGGGAGGCCGTCCTGCTGGCCGCCTACCTGCGCATCGGCAACGGCGGCGTGGTGGACAACTTTTGCGGGGGCGGCATGCTGGCACCGGTGGATATCGAAACGGGGCGCATCCTCTATCCGGCGGTCAACGAGGCGAATGAGGCGTTTTCCACCCATCCCGGGACCGGAGTCCCCATCGTGGGGTTCTGCGTGCCGCAGTGGGAGGCGGTCAAGGCGCTGGCGCTGGCGGTGGCGCCGGAAATCCCGCAGGTGCGGTATGTGGGGTGGGATATCGCCGTCACGGAGAAGGGACCCTGCCTGATCGAGGGGAACGAATACCCGGGGCATGTCTTCTATGTGCTGTACCAGCATCACCCGGACCACATGGGGCTGCGCCACGTATTCGAGGCCGTGATGGACTGAGAGGCGCGCCAGGCCGCTACGGCATGGTGCGGGTTAGCTCCGCGAGCCTGTATTCGTAGGCCTCGACGGCCTCCTTCTCGAAGCAAAGGCTGTCGGAAAGCCCCATGAGCCGCAGCAGCCGCTTGGTGAAGAGCGGATTCATGATCAGGTAGGGCCCCAGGGAGTATGTGCCGTAGAAGTTATGGCGCCGCAGACCTTCCAGTTTCGTGTCCGGATTCATGCCGATGCCCTTCTGAATCTGGATGAACGGCTCGCGGAAGTCGCCGTAGGCGAAGGAGAACTGGCTGCGGTGCCCCAGCATCGTCAGGTCCTCGAATGTGCCGATGTACTGGGAGTTGTGGCGGTCCCGCCGCATGTAGCGTTCTGCGTAAAAGTCGAAGATGCCGAGGGCTTCGATGCGTCTCTCGGCGTCCTGGATGTAGTTTCCGAAGATCTCCACGGCGTTGCCGGTCACCAGGAAGATGGTCCCGGCCTCGATCAGCGCCTCGATGCGGGCGCGGTGGGGGCGCAGGAGCTCGATGATCTGTTCCTGCTTGCGTTCCGTCGTGCAGCCCAGATAGACCATGTCCACCGGTCCTTTGACAAAGGCCGGTGTTTCCTTGTGGCTGGTGTACAGCACCTGGATGCAGCTGTTGCAGCGGCGGAGGTACTCCACATTGTAGCTCTCTCCGTAGATGTTGCAAAACTCCGGAAAGAGCATCTCCACGCGCCTGCGCGAGC
>CAZDUM010000150.1:0-1709 GCA_964508645.1 uncultured Oscillospiraceae bacterium
GCAGCTCTTTTACTCATTCATCAGGTGGAACTTGTCGAACACGTAGAACGCCAGGCTCAGGGCCATGCCTACGATGCAGGCCAGGATCATCCCGGAGAAGGTCACGCTGCCGATGGTGATGCCGACGCCGGACAGGCCCGTCACGAAGACGACGGAGGTCAGGATCAGGTTGCGGGAGCGTCCGTAGTCGACCTGGGCGTCTACCATGATGCGGATGCCGCTGGTGCCGATCATGCCGTAGAGCAGGAATGTGATGCCGCCGATGACGTCGCCGGGGATGGTGGAGATGAAGGCGGAGAAGGGTCCGACGAAGCCCATGATGATGGAGAGGATGGCGGCGCCTGCGATGACGCGCACGCTGTAGACCTTGGTGACGGCCATGACGCCGATGTTTTCTCCGTAGGTGGTGGTCGGGACGGAGCCGACCAGGCCGGAGATCATCGTGGAAAAGCTGTCGCCGAAGAGGGTGCGGTGGAGGCCGGGGTCTTTGATGATGTCGCGGCCGACGATCTTGGAGGTCACGAGCTGGTGGCCGATGTGTTCGGAGGTGATCACCAGGATGACGGGCAGGATGGTCAGGATCGCGCCGACGTCAAACTTGGGGAAGCGGAACTCGGGCACAGTGAAGAGTTTGGCCTCGAGGACCGGGGTGAAGTCGACCATGCCGAAGCAGCAGGCGGTCACGTAGCCGGCCACCATGGCGATCAGGATGGGGATGACGGACAGGAAGCCGCGGAAAAGGACGGAGCCGAAGACGGCGACGCCGAGGGTGACGAGGAAGACGATCACGTGCTGGGCGTTGACATTCTCCGTCATGATCTCGGCGCCGATCGTGCCGCCCTTGACGGTGTTGGCGGCGAGCTCGAGGCCGATGAGGGCGACGGTGGGGCCCATGGCGGCGGGCGGGAGGACGACGTCGATCCAGTCGGTGCCGAACTTGTAGATGACGAAGGAGAGGACGCAGCCGAGGGCGCCGACCGCGACGAAGCCGCCGAGGGCGTACTCATAGCCGAGCTCAGCGATGACGACGCTGGCGGGGGCGAGGAAGGCGAAGCTGGAGCCGAGGTAGGCGGGGGCGCGGCCTTTGGTGACGAAAATGTACAGGAGTGTGCCCACGCCGTTCATAAAGAGTACGATGCCGGAGTGGATGCCGAAGAGGACGGGGACCAGCACGGATGCGCCGAACATGGCGAAGAGGTGCTGAATGCTGAGGGGGATGAGGAGCGATACGGGGACCTTGTCCTCGATGCCGATGATTTTTCTTTCCACGCGCGTAACCTCCTATGTCTTGGCGATTGTCATGGCGATTGCCTTGGCGATGCGGGCGGCCTGGCCGGGGTGGCTCATCCGGCCGGTGCGGTCCATCTGGCCAATACGGCCCATCCGGTCGGTGCGGTCTGCCCGGCTGGCTCGGCTGAACCGGCCTGCTGGTCAGACGGGCGGGATGGGCGTCTCGAACTGCGGGCCCATGCGGTCCAGAGCGCCGGCTGATGTGGCCGGCTCAGGCAATCCGGTATACCTGTTCGACCTGACTGCCTAACTGCGCTGGACGGCATGCGCCGCGTGCGCATGCGGGTCCGGCCGCCCTAGCTGATGTTTTCCATCCGGCCGGTGCGGCGAATCAGGTCGATCTTGCCGACGAGCGGCTGCTGCTCCGACTATTGTAGCACATTTTTTTCGGCTTGTGGAAAAAATATGCGTGCCCATGT
>CAZDUM010000151.1:0-1693 GCA_964508645.1 uncultured Oscillospiraceae bacterium
TGTGTGCCGCGCGGGGCGGCCGGGGATCAGACCTCCGTCTGCCTGTGAATCTCCTTGATGAGGTAATGCAGGATGCCGTCCGGCACGATGATCTCCACCATCTCGCCGATGTGCTTGCCCAGCAGATTCTGTCCCACCAGAGATTCGTTGGAGATTTTTCCCGCGAAGGGGTCCGCCTCCGTGGAGCCGACGATGACGAACGTCATCTCCTCGCCGCTGTCCTGATCCTGCACCAGGACCTGCAGGCCGACGCCCACCTGATCGGCGGGCATCTCGCTCTCGTCGATGATCTTGGCCTTGCGGATCATGTTCTCCAGCTTGTTGATGCGCTCTTCAAGCTCCGCCTGCTCGTTTTTCGCCGAATCGTACTCGGAGTTCTCCGAGAGGTCGCCGTAGGAGATGGCTTCCTTCAAGCGCTCGGAGACTTCCTTTCTCCGGACGGAGACCAGATCATCATGCTCGGCTACCAGCTTGTCGTAGCCTTCCTGTGTGAGTAAAATTTCGTCTGGCATAGCGTGGATTCCTTTCTGCATTGCTATTGCGCTTGCTATGTATTAAATGTAGGCGATCTGCACGTTGCGGCTGTTCGTCAGGTGGATGAGCGTCGCGTAGTTCACGCCGAAGGTCATGACATCTCCCACCCGGTATGCCCGCGCGGCGTCCTGCACATCGACGATGGTGTGGTCGCTGGATGCCCCCAGCACCTCGATGCCCGCCTCCAGCGGCAGCAGCTCCGCCGGGTCGCCGTAGTCCACCTTGCCCAGCGCGAGCAGCGCCCGCCGCCGGATGCCGCGGTCGACATAGACGGGCGTATGCCCGAAGGCGTCGACGCCGATCTCCCCGACGGGATGCGAGGGTTTATCGCGAACCTCGATGACCTCCGCCTGGATGCGGAAGGTGTCCTGATACATTTCGCTGACATCGCAGTGGTGAAACACGCCCAGATCGCGGGCCAGCAGGATGCCTTCCCCGATGCGCAGGTGGTTGATGCGCGACGGCATATCGCCCTTCCAGACCCGGATCAGGCTGCTGGTCGCGCCGCCGCTGATGTACGCGAGCCTGCGCCCGAGCGCCGCCTCGATATCCTCCGTCAGGTCCACGAGCTCCGCGAGCTTGTCCGCGGTCGGCACGATGGAGCCATAGCACCCCAGATTGGTGCCGGTCCCCGCGAGGCGCAGATGCGGCATCTCCCGCTCCACAGCCACCGCGGCCGCCTTCATTTCCGCCCGGTCCCACCAGCCCTCGCGCAGGTCCCCCAGGTCAGCCATGAGGATGACCTGGTGCGTCCTTCCCTGCAGCGCCGCCTGGCGCTCCATCTCGCGGAGAACCGTCAGGTCGCTCTGCAGGCTGATATCCGCATAGCGCACCGCGTCGGCCGCCTCGCTCAGCATGGGTACGCGGATGAGCATCATGGGCTTGTCGATGCCGGCCTCGATGCAGTCAGCGAGCTGCTCCAGGCGAGATGACGCGATAAAAGAAGCGCCCCCCTCGGCGAATTGGCGTGCCACGGGGATCAGGCCGTTCACACCTTTGATGACGCCCGCCACCTGTATCCCGCAGGCAGCGCAGCGCGCCACGACATAGCTGACATTGTGCCTGAGATGGGCCAGATCGATCTCCAGCCGCGGGTACCTTTCCTTCGTCATATTACATCGGTTCCTTGTATCATATCATATCGCAGGGGTTCCTCTGG
>CAZDUM010000152.1:0-1623 GCA_964508645.1 uncultured Oscillospiraceae bacterium
GGGTCGCATCCATCGTGTCGGCTGGAATGGAGAACCGCCACGCCGGCCACCGCCGTACATGCCCGAGAACCGAAACGCCCGCCGGAGGGGGATTTTGCTCAGAACCAGATCCGACACATAGGCGCGTCGGCAAGGTACTCCACGGCCGGACATTCGGACAGCCTCGGCCCGCCTGGCGCGACTATGAAAAACGGACATGGAAGGGCGACAATGACAAGGTCAGGCGTTTGAACAGCCGCCAGAACAAGTGCCATGACAGGTGCCAGAACAGCCGTCAGGACAGGTGCCAGAACAGCCATCAGATGCAGAAGGCGGCGTAGAGGGGGACGGTCTTCTTCCTCTCCGAGAAGCCGAAGTTTCGCGTGGACAGCTTGATGGCGTAGGCGGGCTCGTAGGTGTCCATGTAGACCTTCAGGCTCTTGGCCCTGGTGTTGTCCGCTGATTTGACCTCGATGGGGATGAGGTCGCCCGCCCGCTGGATGACGAAGTCGATCTCCGCCCCGCGCGCGGACTCCCAATAATAGGTCCGGTAGCCGTTCGCCGTGAGCTGGACATGCACGTAGTTCTCCGTGAGGCCGCCCTTGAAATCGCCGAGTTCCTGCGGCTGCTCCCCCATGCAGAGAATATCGCCCGGCCTTAGATCTTTTTTCGCGGCCAGCAGCCCCAAATCGGAGACATAGACCTTGAAGGCGTCGATATCCCGGTAGTTTTCCAGGGGCTTTCTGACCTGCTCGACCCTGTATACCCGCGACACGATGCCGGACAGGCTGAGCCACTCGATGGCGTTCTCAAATTCGGAGGCGCGCCCGCCTTTCTTCACCAGTTTGTACTGGAAACGGGTATTTTTCTTGGACAGCTGCACGGTGATGTTGTCGTAGACGAGCCGCGTCTTCTTGATCTCGTTCAGATTGTTGTACTTGCTCATATCGTTGAGATAGCCGGCGAGGATGGTGTCCTGGGTGTGGCGGACGAGGATGTGATCTCGCGTCTGGGCGAACTGCAGGACGCACTCCGGCATGCCGCCCACCAGGAGGTACTGGCGGTAAAGCGACATGGCCGCATCGTGCAGGGCGGCGGGCAGGGGGGGTATCGCTTCGGAAACAGTCCCTGATCTGTGCCACCAGCGCGTCCTCGCCGAGCGCGCGCATGAATTCCTCCATATCCATCGGATACATGTCCTTGATGTCGACCTTCCCGACGGGAAAGGAGAACCTGGAGCGGTTGACCGCTACGCCGAGGAGGCTGCCGGCAGCGATGATATGGTAGGTAGGGGCTTCTTCGCAAAAGTATTTCAGCGAGGTGAGTGCTCTCTCGCAGAGTTGCACTTCGTCGAAGACGATCAGGGTTTTCTCGCTGACGATGGTCTGGCCCGCTATGTGTGAGAGGATGGGAAGGAGGTAGGCCGGGCTGAGGTCCTTCGCAAAGGTCCGGGCGAGGGCCGGGTGTGTCTCGAAGTTGAAATAGGCCACATTGTCGTAGTGGGTGCGGCCAAATTCGAGGATGGAGTAGGTCTTGCCGACCTGGCGCGGGCCTTGGAGGAGGAGAGGCTTGCGGTGTTCGCTCTCCTTCCACGCCTGTAGGTAGGATGTGATCTTTCTGTACATGATGCGCGCCTCCTGTGGG
>CAZDUM010000153.1:0-1593 GCA_964508645.1 uncultured Oscillospiraceae bacterium
CGCCCGCACGCCCTACACATCGTTTCGACATATGTCCTCGAAGGTCTCCCGCCGGACGGCCACATAGCTCTCGCCGCCCCGCAGCATGACGATGGGCGGTCTGGGCAGCCGGTTGTAGTTCGAGGCCATCGAGTAGTTATAGGCGCCCGTCGTGCAAACCGCCACGATGTCGCCGCGGCAGGTGCTCTCCGGCATGTCCACGTGCTCCTGGATGATGTCGCCACTCTCGCAGCACCGCCCGACCAGCGAACAATGCAACCCCCTCGGCTCGGTCATCTTTTGCGCAGGAAGACAGGTGTACCTGGACTGATACAGCGCAAAACGCGGGTTGTCCGGCATGCCGCCGTCGATCGATACGTAATTCTTGTAGCCGGGAATTCGCTTGACGGACCCGACGGTGTAAAGGGTCATGCCCGCATCGGCTACGATGCTGCGGCCCGGTTCCATGTAGATGCACGGTGTCTTCAGTCCCAGCGCCGCGGCGCTCCTTCGGACGGTCGCCGCGACCTCGGCGATCTTCTCGGTGACGTCGAGCTGCGGGTCGTCCTCCACATAGCGCACGCCGTAGCCGCCGCCCAGATTCAGAATCTCCGCCTCGAAGCCGAACTTTTGCTTCATCTCGGCCATGAAGGCGAGCATGACCTCGGAGGCCCGCTCGAAGACATCCTCCGCGAAGACCTGGGAGCCGATGTGGCAGTGGTAGCCGCGCAGGTCGAGGTGGGGCTGCTGCAGGGTGTAGGCGGTGATCTCCTCGGCCTGTCCCGTGGTGATGGCGGTGCCGAACTTGGAGTCCACCTTGCCGGTGGCGACGGCCTCATAGGTGTGGGGGTCGATGCCCGGCGACAGCCTGAGAAGCAGCTTTTGCCGGATGCCGCGCTTCGCAGCCTCCTTTTCCAGCGCCCGGACCTCGTCCAGGTTGTCGGTGATGAAGTAGCCTACGTGGTTGTCGAGCGCGTAGGCGATATCCGCGTCCGTCTTGTTGCTGCCGTGAAAAAACACCTCCGACATGTCGTAGCCGGCCGTCAGGGCTGTGTATATCTCGCCGCAGGAGACGGTGTCCACGCCCATGCCCTCCTCGGCCATGATCTCGTAGATGCGCTTGAAGCTGTTGGCCTTGCTGGCGTAAAGGGGCTTGGAGCCGGGGCCGAACTCGGCTGCGAAGGCCGCCTTGTACATGCGGCAATTCCGGCGGATTCTGTCCTCGTCCAGCAGATAGAGCGGTGTCCCGTACTGCTGCGCCAGCTTCACCGTGTCCTGGCCCGCGAACTGAAGATGTCCCGCATCGGAGACTGTAATATTTTCACAAATCATGTTTTGTCTGCCTCCCTGTTTCTGGTTGTTGGCTGTCGTTGTCGTGCCTGCGCGCCTGCCGTCATTCGGCTTCGCTTCATCGCCGGTCGTCGCCGTCCCGTCCTGCGTGTGGCGGGCTTCGGATGTCTGATGGCCCGCGGGGTACGGCGGCGGGTGCGTCTGGCTGCCCGGGGTGCCCGGTGGCTTGTCATCTGTCATCCTCTCATCTCGATTTCTAAGCAAAATCCATGCCAGCGGACTGCCCGGCGTGCGAGCTGCGTATTTTCGGGCGGAACTTTTTTT
>CAZDUM010000154.1:0-1536 GCA_964508645.1 uncultured Oscillospiraceae bacterium
CGCCGCATAGGTGACGCGCGGCCTTTTGAGCAGATCCGCCAGGCTGATGCGGTTCGTCACCGGGCTTTCCCCGCAGGCGGTCAGAAGCGCATTGGCCGCCTCGGGCGCCAGGTATGTCCGCCGCAGCCTCTCCTCCTCGGCCGCCACCGCCGCCTGCTTTTGCCGAAACACCGCATAGCGCGTCGCATCGACCAGACCGATCGCATGCCCCAGCTCCGTGAGCCTTTGATCCGCATTATCCTGCCGCAGCACGAGCCGGTACTCGGCCCGGCTGGTCATCATGCGATAGGGCTCGTTGGTCCCCTTGGTCACCAGGTCGTCGATGAGCACGCCGATGTACGCCTGGTCGCGCCCCAGCACCACGGGCGGCGCCCCGCTGAGCTTCCGCGCGGCGTTGATGCCCGCCATGATCCCCTGCGCGGCTGCCTCCTCATAGCCCGACGTGCCGTTGAACTGCCCCGCGCAGAAAAGTCCGCCGATCTCGCGGTGTTCCAGCGTCGGCTTGAGCTGCAGCGGGTCGATGCAGTCATACTCGATGGCATAGGCCGGGCGCACGATGCGCAGATGCTCCAGCCCCGGAATCGTCTCGTAAAACGCCTGCTGCACATCCTCCGGCATGCTCGAGGACATGCCCTGGATATAGACCTCGTCGGTGTCCAGGCCCTCTGGCTCCAGAAACAGCTGATGCCGCGTGCGGTCCGGGAAGCGATGCACCTTGTCCTCGATGGAAGGGCAGTAGCGGGGGCCGATGCCCTCGATCTGCCCGCCGAACAGCGCCGAGCGATGAAAATTTTCCCGGATGATGCGGTGCGTCTCCTCGTTGGTGTAGGTCAGCCAGCACGAAATGCGGTTTTCGCCGATGCTTTCGTTGAGAAAAGAGAAGGGAACCGGCGGCACGTCGCCCTTTTGCTCCGTCATCTTCGTGTAGTCGAGACTCGCCCCCAGACACCGCGCCGGCGTGCCCGTCTTGAAACGCCGGAGTTGCAGGCCCATGGCGCGCAGATTGTCGGAGAGTTCGTTGGAGGGGGCCAGCCCGGCGGGTCCGCTCTCGTAGGCGCTGCTGCCGATGAAGACCTTGCCCCGAAGAAAAGTGCCCGTCGCCAGGATCACGGCCCGCGCGCGGTATGTCATGCCCGTGCGCGTTTCCACGCCGTCGACAGCCCCGTCTCTGAGCAAAATCCGAGTTACCTCGCCTTGTCGCAGGGTCAGGCCGGGCGTCGTCTCCAGGGTTTTTTTCATCTCGACATGGTACCTGTGTTTGTCGGCCTGGGCGCGCAGGGACTGGACGGCCGGGCCCTTGGCCGTGTTGAGCATGCGGCTTTGGAGGAAGGTCTTGTCGATGTTGAGGCCCATCTGGCCGCCCAGCGCGTCGATCTCGCGCACGAGCTGGCCCTTGCCGGTGCCGCCGATGGCGGGATTGCAGGGCATCATGGCGATGGCGTCCAGGTTCATGGAGAACAGCAGGGTCCGCTGGCCCATGCGCGCGGCGGCCAGGGCGGCTTCGCAGCCGGCGTGACCTGCGCCGATGACGATGAT